>CAYMJV010000192.1:0-3907 GCA_964390545.1 uncultured Syntrophaceae bacterium | reverse complement strand
GTCTTTGGGTCCACACGGCTCAATCGTTCGAAGAAAAAAGCCCCTCCTTTCTCTTTCGATTCCTGTTTCAAGCGCTCCCGGATTTTCGGATCGATTTTAGGACTGGGAAAGAGCCCCTGCGTCAGGGTCTTGATATACAGCCCGGTCCCCCCAACCACCCAGATGGGTTGATGATCTTGATGGAGTTGATCGATTGTCTTTCGGCCCAGGGTACGATAGAGGTCAGCATGAAAGGGTTGATCTGGATTAACCAGGTCGATCAAATGGTGTCGTACCCTTTTTCTTTCCTTTTGGGTCGGTTTGGCGGTCCCGATATCCAGGTATCGATAGACCTGCATGGAATCGGCGCTGAGGATCTCACCTCCAAACGCCTCTGCCAGTTCAATCGCCAGTTTGGATTTTCCAATTCCAGTGGGACCAAGGAGAATGACCACCCGAGGCCGTTCTTCCTCAGTGATCTCAACCATACGGGATGAATTTTAAAGAATTCGAGGATGGACTGCAAGTAGAAATTGAGATTTCTAAGAAAGTTCCGAAATCATGGTATCAAGAGAGCCTAGAGTAGTTTTTTCAAAGCTCCCTTGCAAAATTTCTCTTGAAAATGCATTTCATTTTATATAAGATGAGACCCATCGAATTCCTGCTGGCCGTCTGCGAATGAGCGGCAAAAGGTAGGTCCGTTAGATATCTCTATTCTCCTATGTTCCTCAGAAACCCGAAATTTTCTCATCCTTAAGAATTCCGATTTCATAGGAGTCCCATATGTCTTCTATCTTTTTTATCAACCCCCGATCCAATCCTGAGCTAAGGAGCCTTTACAGGATTTCTATGCTTCCTCAGCTAAACTATCTCCAGGATTATTATCTTGGGGCCATGGCCATTCTCTCCGATTATTTTCCAATTGGGTATTCCGCCCTCATCCTTCAGGATCCTCAAAAGGATTCCCTTTACGTGGAAGCCGTCTATGGTGTTGAAAAAGAGCTTCATCCCTCCGGCTGTGGTGGTCGAAAAGGAATCATTGGCAAGGCGCTCGAATCCAAACAACCTCTGGCGATCCATAATTTAACTCAGGAACCTCTCTATTCGGAGATCAGTAAAGGGACGAAGCGGCTTGAAAAGGTCCAACCCCCTTTGCTCTGTATCCCACTCATCGTCGAGGGCGAGCCCATCGGGGCCATCACGAGCAACTCCCTCTATGGCCCCAGAGATGAATTCCCAGAAGATTTTCAATTCTTTTCCATCCTTTCAGCCATCCTTTCCCCAGTGATCAAAAATTATCTCGTCAAGAGAGAGGAACCCTTCCCCCTCTCTGGCAAATCGAAAGCAAAAACCTTTCACCTGGAAGAGATTTTAGGAGAAAAACTGACCGAGGTGATCAATAAGGTCGATCCCTATGTGGAGTCGAAGAACAAGATGTGCCTTTTTGATGATATTATTGCCATTGTGGAGAAGATATTGATCAAGGCTGCCCTGATCCGGGTTGGTAATGTCCAGGTGGCTGCGGCTCAACTGCTGGGAATCAACCGAAATACCCTTCGAAAGAAGATGCAGGATTTAAAGATTAAAACAAAGTAACCCAATTGCGGGTTGCACCTGCCGCAGACAGGGAAGAACCATGAAAATTATAATCCCCCCTCACCCCCCTTTAGAAAAGGGGGGACGGGGGGATTTGAAACATTCTGAAACCACCACCTCTTGAAAAATATTTCATAGGAAGTAACAATAGTTGAGATGTCTGATGCTGAGAACAATACCACAAGGATCAGAGACCTTTCCTTTCAATGGGGAGGGTCCCTCTTCGGTGTCGCCGATCTTCGCTCTTTGGGAAGAGATGAAATCCTCCTTTCCCCCTCACTCATTGAACACCACCCTTTTTCGATTTCCATAGGATATCACCTTTCCGATTCAATTCTGGAAGGGATTGAACATCAACCCACTCCACACTATTTTCACCACTACCAGCGGGTCAATATTCTATTGGACACGATCGGACTGATTCTCACCTCGACCATCCAGGACCTCGGATATAGGGCGATGCCCATTGCTGCCTCTCAAATCGTGGACTGGAAAAATCAGAGAGGGCACCTCTCTCACAAGCATGTGGCCAGGTTGGCGGGGCTAGGATGGATCGGCCGAAACAATCTCCTCGTGAATGAAAAATTCGGGTCAAGGATTCGTTTGGTAACGCTTCTCACAGATCTTCCTCTGGTAACCGATGTTCCTCAACACGGAGATTGTGACTCTTGTCGTGCCTGCCTCTCGGTCTGCCCCGTGGGGGCTATTTCAGAAAGACCGGAGGACTTCAATCACCTTCACTGCTATGAGCAATTGAAGATCTTCTCTAAAACTCTTCATTTCAGCCATCATATCTGCGGGATTTGTGTCAAGGCCTGCAGAGGACGTCGGACGACTAGCAAAGAGCAGCGAGCATAGCGAACGTTAAAGTTTGCTCAGTTTTTTGGGTTCGTTGAGTCGGAATCGACTCGTACCGAGTTTCTTGGGTTAACTCAACAAACTCAATAAACCCAATAAACCCGAGTAACCCTCGTTTCCTTATGTCCTTTGCCATCTGAATTCCATTTCTGGTAAAATGATAGCTGAAGGCGGGATTTCGAGAATGGCAGATTATGATGTCATTGTCGTGGGAGGGGGGCATGCTGGTATTGAAGCGTCCCTGGCCTGCGCCCGGAGGGGACACCCTACCCTTCTCATCACTCAAAACGTCGATCAGATTGGATACATGTCCTGCAACCCTGCCATCGGTGGATTGGCAAAGGGCCATCTGGTGAAAGAGGTCGACGCCCTGGGCGGTGAAATGGCAAAGGCCACGGATGAAACAGGAATACAGTTTCGCCAACTCAATACGACAAGAGGGCCAGCCGTCCGATCCTCCAGAGCTCAAGTGGACCGCCAGGCCTACCGCCTTTGGATGAAAAAGGATGTCGAGGACCAGAAAAACCTTACCCTCAAACAGGCAACCGTGGAGGAAATCCTCGTTGATGGGAATAAGGTCACAGGAGTAAGAACCCATCAGAACGAGACGATACTGACCAGGACTCTGATCCTTGCTCCGGGGACTTTTCTCAATGGCCTTGTCCACATCGGTCTGACCCATTTCCCTTCTGGCCGTATGGGCGATCCTCCTTCTATCGGTTTATCCGAATCCCTCAAGAGGTTAGGATTTCGAATGGGAAGGCTTAAGACCGGGACGACTCCGAGGCTCGATGGCAAAACCATCAATTTCTCTCAACTCAACCCTCAGTATGGAGACGAACCGCCCATCCCTTTCTCTTTCTCAACAGAAAAAATCCAAACCGAACAGGTCCCGTGTTACCTCACTTACACCAATCCAAAGACCCATGAGATCATTCGGAGTGGCCTCGATCGGTCTCCTCTATACTGTGGAGTTATAAAAGGAATCGGCCCAAGATATTGTCCTTCCATTGAAGATAAAGTAGTCCGCTTTGCAGACAAAAGTAGACATCAAATCTTTCTAGAACCCGATGGCCTGAATACAGCGGAGATCTATCCAAACGGGATCTCAACCAGCCTCCCTCTGGATATCCAGATGAGAATTCTCAGATCGATTAAAGGTCTTGAAGAAGTGGAGATGATCCGGCCAGGGTATGCCATCGAATATGACTTCGTCGATCCAACAGAACTCAAACCCTCCCTCGAAACAAAGAAGATCAGCGGGCTCTTCCACGCGGGACAGATCAATGGAACATCGGGCTACGAGGAGGCAGCCGCGCAGGGACTGATGGCAGGAATCAATGCCTCTCTTTATATCCGAGGCGAAAGCCCTCTGATCCTGAAGCGTTCCGATGCCTATATTGGAGTGCTGATAGACGACCTGGTGACCAAAGGGACTGCTGAACCTTACCGGATGTTCACCTCCCGGGCAGAA
>CAYMJV010000191.1:0-3908 GCA_964390545.1 uncultured Syntrophaceae bacterium | reverse complement strand
ATGAAGGAACTGCTTTTGGAGATTGGAACGGAAGAGATACCGGCAGGTTTCATCCCCCAGGCCTTGAAGGATCTTGAGAATCTTGCAAAAAAGGAATTTGATGCAAACCGGATCGATTTTAAAGGGATAAGGACTCTTGGGACGCCAAGACGTCTTGTCCTCTTCATCGAATCGGTCTCAGAAAAACAGAGAGATGTTGAGACAAAGAAGATCGGTCCTTCCAAACAGGCCGCTTTCGATTCAAAAGGGAACCCCACTCCGGCCGCCATCGGTTTCGCCAAGAGCCAATCGGTTTCCGTTGAAGCCTTGAAGTTGATCCAAACGGAGAAAGGGGAATATGTCTATGCTCTGAAGGAGGAACCCGGAAAACCAACCTTTGAGCTCCTTCCGTCCATCCTTCCGAGATTGGTCCTTAATCTTCCATTCCAGAAGTCGATGAGATGGGCAGAGGTTCCCATTCGATTCGCAAGGCCCATTCACTGGATCTTAGCTCTTTTCGGAGGAGAAATCGTTCCCTTTGAGATGGGAAATGTTCAGAGTGGAAATGTCACCTATGGGCATCGATTTATGCATCCCGGGTCTTTTACGGTAAAGGATTTCAAGTCTTACCTCCAGAAGATGAAGGAGGCCCTTGTCATCGTTGACCCGGTGGAGAGGAAGAAAAGAATCGAGGAGGAGATGATTCGAGAGGGGGCTTCCGTTAAAGGGAAGGTCCTTCGAGACGAAGACCTTCTGAACGAGGTCAATTTTCTGGTGGAATACCCGGTGGCCCTCTGTGGAAAGTTTGACCCGAAATTTCTCTCGCTGCCAAGAGAGGTTGTCACCCATTCGATGAAGGAGCATCAGAGGTATTTTCCCCTGGAGGATGACCGCGGAGCACTGCTTCCTTATTTTGTCTGCATCAGCAATACGGATCCTAAAGATCGAACCATGGTGGTGAAAGGGAACGAAAGGGTTCTCAAGGCAAGGCTTTCCGATGCAAATTTCTTCTTCCAGGATGATTTGAAGATTCCGCTTGAAAAAAGGCTGGAAGCATTGAAGAAGGTTGTCTTCCAGGCGAAACTGGGAACTTCGTATGAGAAGGTGATGCGGTTTACCAAATTGGCCTTATTCATTTGTGAACAGGTCGAGCCAAAACTACGACAGACGGTTGAGAGGGCTTCTTTGTTGTGTAAAGCAGATTTGGTGACCGGGATGGTGGGTGAGTTCCCAAAGCTCCAAGGAATTGTGGGAAGGGAGTACGCCCGTCTGTCAGGAGAGAAGCCTGAAGTCTATCATGCAATTTATGAACATTATCTTCCGGCTTTTGCGGGAGACCGGTTGCCCAATAGTCCTGTAGGGGATATGGTCAGCATCGCTGACAAACTGGATACGATGGTAGGCTGCTTTGGCGTTGGGCTTATCCCCACGGGAACAGCCGATCCCTTTGGATTGAGACGCCAGGCTCTGGGAATTATCCGTATCATCCTTGAGAAGCGTTACCCTCTCTCCCTGGTTCAATTGATTGAGGAGAGTGGGAAACTGTTGAAAGAGAAAATAGAGCGACCTTTTATTGAAGTGAAGAAGGAGGTCATTGAATTCTTCCGGGTGCGATACCAGAACCTCCTGTTGGATAAAGGATATCCCTTCGATGTGGTCGATGCTGCCCTTTCGACTTCCTTTGATGAGTTGATGGATGTGCAGCATCGTATCGACGCCCTGAAGGTGGCCAGGGTGTCGCAAGACTTTGAGTCGGTGGTCATCGGGTTTAAGCGTGCGATGAATATCTTAAAAGGATATTCTTCAAGAAAGGAAGTCAATCCTTCTCTCTTTTCTGAGGCAGCCGAGAAAGATCTTTATCAAACCTTCCTCAAGGCAAAAGAAAAGATCGAGCTTCATCTGAAGCAGAGGGCCTACGAATCGGCAATCCTTGAGATGACCCAGATGAGAAAGCCCATCGATACATTCTTTGATAAGGTCATGGTCATGGTCGAGGATGAAATCATTCGGAACAATCGCCTCGCCCTGCTGGACGGGATCGGCCAGCTCTTCTTGAAAATAGCCGATTTCTCCAAACTCGCTTAGTGTCGTGCCTCAGAAATCACTCTACCTATTTTGTCATTCCGGACCTGATCCGGAATCCAGTTTTTTTAATCTGGATTCCTGTTGGAGTTTCCCCGTACTTGTCGATTAGACCCGACCACGGGATACGGGACAGGAATGACAGCTCTTAGATTTTACGTCTTTTTTCACCATTTTAGTAAGTCAAACCATAACCCGTAATACATTCCCGCTTTTCTGGTCTGAGCGAGTTCAGCTGTCGCTTGTCTCTGTCGCTCCACAGAATTATGAATTATAATTGACGAGGTGGTCTTCAGATCATATACAGTCTGATGGAGGAGAACATGAAGGGAAATAATGAGAATTCAAGTGCAGGAACTGACCCAATCACCAAGGAGCCCATCCTTCAACCTTCGCAGCGGATCGTCATCCGGGTGCCTGCTCGACACAACCCCCGCTTGCAACAAGTTGTCGACCGGGTTAACGCTGACGATGAGCTCTATACACTCTGGCAAGTAAACAATGTCAACGCTGTCCAGCGGCTTGCGATGAACGATCACGGCCCGGTCCATGTCCAGATCGTTACCAACATTGCGCTGAAACTGCTGCGGCTACTCGTCGACCGAAGTGTGACGCCCAGCGTTGTCATGGGGCACAACCTCACGATCGAGGATGCCGAGGTGATTGTCGTCTTGGCGTCGCTCCTACATGACATAGGGATGTCGATCCAGCGAACCGATCATGAGCTCTTCAGCCTCTTCTTGGCTCGGCCTAAATTAAAGGAGCTGCTCGAAGGGATCTACGATCTTCCGACTCTGACGATCCTCATCTCAGAAATCTTGCATGCCATCATTTCACACCGGGCAGGCGGTCTGCCGCTGACTCTGGAAGCCGGGGTCGTCCGCGTGGCGGATGCGCTGGACATGGCTCAAGGCCGGTCACGAATTCCTTTTCAAGCGGGGAAGGTCGACATACATTCAGTCTCGGCCACTGCAATCGAGCAGGTGATCATAGAGGAAGGGGAACTTAAGCCCATCCGGATTGTAGTGCGGATGAACAACTCGGCCGGCATCTTTCAGCTAGATGAATTACTGAAGGATAAGCTGGAAGGTTCGGGCCTAGAGCCCTATGTTGAGGTCGAGGCAACCGTCGAAGGCGAGTCGGAAAAAAAACTGATCCAGACGTTTCGGATTTGAGAGCTTGCCTCTCCGTCCTCCGCCATTTGACAACTCTCCAACAGGTTTGTTATGAAAGCCTCCATGAATGTTCACCCCGTTAGAAATTTCAGTCGTTGCGACTCGAAACCGAGCGGGGCAATAAACCCCACCGGAATTATTCTAAAATCTAACCCCGCCGCACAGCAGGGGGGCATTTTTTCTAACGGGGTAAAGAAGCCTGAGTTTATTGTATGTCGAAGGAACCGATAAATCAGAAGAGTTGGGAGGATGAATACTCCATCTCCTTTTATGAGGTGGATACGAAAAATGAGGTGTTCCTACCGGCCCTCTGGAGCTTTATGCAGGAGACGGCCTGGCACCATGCGGATCATCTTAAGGTAGGGTATTCCGACCTGCTGGAGCAAAACTGTTTTTGGGTGTTATCACGTTTGTCCATTCAAATGGAGGAATATCCCCGGTGGGGGGATCAAATAAAAGTAAAGACGTGGCTTACAGGGATAGGCCGCCTATTCGCCCTCCGCCAGTTTTCGATCGCCGACTCCAAAGGGAAAGTGATCGGAACGGCAAAGAGCGCATGGTTGGTTCTCGATCTCAAGGGCCGCAAACCTCAGAAGATCGAACCCGTGTTCAAACATATCGAACATCTCTTCGATGGTCTTCCGCCGGCTGAGGAACCCCCGAAGATCCCCG
>CAYMJV010000190.1:0-3909 GCA_964390545.1 uncultured Syntrophaceae bacterium | reverse complement strand
AGCCCCTTTGGCATGAAGATCAGTACCAGAATCAATATCAATCCGTGGAAAAACAGCTCATAAATCTGAAATCGATACGTTACCTCAGGCAGGAGTTTAAGAAAAGCAGCTCCAAGAGCCGCTCCGTAAATGGTCCCAACGCCTCCTAGGAAAAGCATCACCAAAATCAGGATAGAGGTAAAAATATCAAAATCGTCCGGTGCAATAAATCCCATGAAGTGTGCGAAGAGAGACCCAGCCACCCCTGCAAGCATGCTGGAAATCACAAAAACATGCAATTTGTATTTTGGGCAGTCTATACCAAGCGTGCTCGCAGCCTCTTCATCAGAATGGATAGCAATCAGTGTACTGCCAAAGGGGGACTTGGTCAGTGCCAGGCAACAGGTAATCACGAGAATCACAATCCCCCATACGAAATAGTAATAATAAGTGTGATTTTGAAGCGTCAAACCAAAAATCTGGAACGGGGGGATATTGAGAAGGCCGGAAGCGCCTCCAGTGATGGAAGCAAAGCCTGTGATGAGTTTAACGATGACCGCATTTAAACCCAGCGTGGCCATTGCCAAATAATAACCCTTGAGCCTCAACACCGCTCGCCCTATTCCCCATGCGACAAGCCCACTTACGAAAAGACCACCAAGGAGAGCGGTGGAGGGAGAGATACTATGCTTGGCAGTCAAAATACCCGAAGTATACGCTCCCAGAGCAAAAAAAGCCGCATGACCTACTGATATCTGACCGGCAAATCCAATGAGTAAATCAAGGCTCACGGCCAGAATCACGTAAATGCCCACGAGGATCAAGACGGTATTGTAGTAAGGGCTGATCCTTCCCAGTGTAGCAGGGAACAGGGCGATAAAAAGCAAAAGGACCAGCCACCATAAATTCCTTTTCACTTTCACATCCCACCATCCTCAGTTCTTCCCAATATGCCGTAAGACCGGCCAAGCAGTACAAGGATCAGAACAGAGAAAACGATTGCGTCTGCGAACTCTGATGAGATCAGACCCACGGTGTACGCCTCCATAATCCCCAGTAGCAACCCGGCAATGACGGATCCGACCGTCGTTAGGCCACCAATGGCTATTGCCGTGAACCCCTTTAACATGGGCATGGTTCCACTGATGTACCGCACAAATATCAAGGGGGCTATGACCATACCCGCTAAAGCGCCCAGTGCAGCACCCCAGGCCCACGCAAAGAGCGTAGTTTTCCAGACACTGATTCCAACCAGGCTGGCGCCTAAACGATTCTCGGCGCAGGCTCTCATAGACAATCCTAAAAGTGTCTTTTCGAAAAACAACCAGATGATAAGCAGAACAATAGCGGCGGCAGCAATAATCCAGAGAACTTGTACTGAGAGATAGGCGCCAAAAATGCTCAGGGCCTTACTCTTTGTAAAAACAGGCAATGTGTGGGCTTCTCTCCCCCAGATGAGCAGCCCTAAACCCCGCAGGCACAGCGAAATCGCTACTGTCATGGTGATCACCATTCCAACGGAAGAGTTTTGCACGGGTCTAATCAACAATCTTTCGATGACCACTCCGAGTCCCGAGACAAGGACGATAGTGAGGATGAACCCAATCGACATCGGTATACCCAAAGCAGTCAGGGCAATCATGGTCAGGGCCCCGAACACGAAAAATTCACCCTGTGCAAAGCAGAGGACCCGGGAGACGTTGTAGACGATCACGAGGCTAATGGCGATCAGCGCATAGACGCTCCCCAATGTAATACCGCTAAACAGAAACTGTAGAAGAACCGATCGGTCAATCAAAGCCCGGACCTCCACTGATGCAAACAGCTCTTTTCCATATACAAAAGAACGCCCAGAATGCCGCACATTTCATGCATTGCCAGGGATTCAAGATCTTACTTGGTAGAGTAGCTTACCCTTACATGTAGAATATGCGGCATCCTGGGCGTTTACACATTAGAGTTATTGCAACAGTTGCCACTTTCCATTCTTGATGGTAGTGTTTACCATATCATCCAGGCGAGTACCCTGGTGATCCTTTGGAGACATGTTAAAGACGCCATTATTCCCCACAAAATTCTTGATTCCCTCCAGGGCATCACGCACTTTTACCGTATCACCTGACTTGGCAATCCTCAAGGCCTCAGCTATCAGAGCCACTCCATCTGCCGACTGACCAGCATAATACGTAGCAGGAGCCTTGAACCGCTCCATATACACCTTGTTAAATGCCTGCAGGACCTTTTTCGCCGGATCGCTGTCAGGAATCTGATCAACCACCGTGATCTTCCCTGCGGGCACAATGACCGTAACCGGCAGGTCGGCTACCATCTTCAGGAAGCCAGGCGATGCATTGCCGTGACTGACCAGAAGAGGAATAGTCATATTAATCTGTGCCATGTTGCGGGCGATCATAGCCGCCGGCTCGCCCGTCGTAAAAGAAAAGATTACATCCGGTCTCAAGCCGCGCAGTTTTGTTAGTTGTGGCGTTACATCCGTTGCTTGCGCTTCAAATTTCTCCTCACCCACCACTGTTATACCATACTCCGGCGCTACCTTTTTCCCAATTCTGGTGCCCAGTTCACCCAGCGACCCCACAACCATCAGAAAGGCAACCTTGGTCATTCCTTTTTCCTTAAAGTACTTGAACGGACGCGCTACGGCAAATTCGGTCGGATGCGACTGGTTAAAAGAGAATGGTTCCTTCAGAGGATCGACTGCATAACCACAGGCAAAAAAAACCGGGACCTTTTTCTGGTTCCCCAAAGCAAACACTGGTGCAGCGATAGGCACAGAACCGTCACCAATGATGGCAACAACCTGATCCCGTGTGATCAACCTCTGGGTCACCATGTTCGCCTCTTCAGGCTTAGATTGACTATCATAGGTGATGAGTTCCAAGGGATGACCATCAACCCCACCTGCCTTGTTTATCATCTCCACCCTTATTTTCGTACCCTCATCAGCCAGCCCTCCAAGCCAAGAAACAGGTCCAGTGAGAGGAAGAACCGCTCCAATTTTGTATGGTTCTTTCTCCGCTGCTTCTGTAATGGGGGGCTGATAAGTTACCACAACGCATAAAAGCAATAAAACTCCGTGGATAATAATTCTTCTTTTCATAAATCCTCCTTTGGTTTTAATAGGACGAGTCAATTCCATTCTTAGTTAGAATTTTGTAGTGGCCCATTCCTTTCACTATGCAGTTCTCACCTCCTTCCTCAGGGGAACAATTAGGATTCTGGCTCTAAAACAACTTAATTAGGTCCACAGAAGAGAGCATACCACGAATTCTATAGTCCCTTCTTGAAAATGAAGATTCTATATCGGTTGACCGAACGAATTTCCCTTACCCCAAGGAAGTCGGCCCAAATATACCAAAAACAGAGAATTATGCAAGGATCAAATATGGGCTATGCGAGGGCGATTCGACTATGGATAGGACTGTAGCGGTTTATTTTTTGCTGAGTTTTCTATAATTACATCTGAAGATACGGTCTTGGTAAACTCAATGCGACAAGGCCAAAAGTTTCTCTGTATTTAAGTGGTAGATCTTCTCTCTTTCACTATCGCTTATCGGTACATTGTCCATGAACTGGACGGCTTCTTTCATGGATTCGAAAGGATAATCCGCAGCAAATAATATTTTGTCAACTCCCAAAACAGAGCTGACAAATTGCAGCGCGGGTAACCAGGCTATCCCGCTGGTCGTCACAAAGAAATTATTTTTGAAGTAATAACTGGGTTTCTTTTTGTTTGGGCAACAGCCCGAATAGGCCTGACCCCATTGAGACCCCGTTGACTGACCGTAAAGATTTGACCCCATATCTTCTGACCCCATATCTTCCCCCCAGAGATCCCGGATGGAGCAATGAACTTTTGGAATTCATTCCAGACTTTTTTGTCGAGATAAATGGTGATACTGACGCGCTCCT
>CAYMJV010000189.1:0-3910 GCA_964390545.1 uncultured Syntrophaceae bacterium | reverse complement strand
CAATTTGCAATGAGGCTTTAGGATGATGGAAGGCGAGCTAACGTTTACACGCTTTGATCGGATGTGTGATAAGTATCCAGATCAGTCAGCCATTATTTATCTCGGTGAAAGGTTCTCCTACAGCAGGCTGAAGGATCTCATCGATCGATTTGCTACTTCGTTAGCTCAGTTGGGGATTGGCAAAGGCGATAAAGTGATGCTCTATATCTCAAATTCTGTCCAGTGGGTCATTTCATTTTTTGCGATTCAAAAGATTGGAGCCATTGTGATCCCCGTTCCCCCGATTTATACCTCCTTTGAAATAGAATACATGATCAACGACTCCGGAGCGGAAACAGTCATCTGTCTGGATACGAATTTCGGTTACGTCAAAGAAATATTTTCCAAAACCTGTCTAAAAAGAGCCATTGTCACCAATCTGATTGACCTCCTCCCTTTGTGGAAGCGAACCGTAGGTTTTCTCTTCGACAAAATCCCGCGGGGAACGGTGGACAGGGATAAGAACATCTATTCGTTTAAAAATCTGCTTAAGAATCCACCTCAGAAAATTGATGTTCAAATCGATCCCATGAAAGACCTCGCCTATATTCTTTATACCGGAGGGACAACGGGGTTTCCTAAGGGAGTGCCGGGCAATCACACTGGTATGACGTCTTATGTGAATGACGTGACGGAAGAGGTGGCTGGAGGATATCTTAAGGAGGGAGAAGATACCTATATTGCGATCAATCCTCTTTTTCACATCATGGCTCTTGGTCTCTTCGTAGCCATCGGCTTAAATTGTGGCAATACGACGGTCATCATGCCCATTCCCCAGGTCGATGCCATCTTACAAGCAATACAGAAATATAAAACAAGATGGATTCTGGGAGTCCCTGCTCTCTATCGTATGATTTTGGAAAACGATCGCTTGGATCAGTACGACCTGAGTTCTTTAAAATACTGCTACTGCGGAGGGGATGTTCTTCCCATCGAGGTCTTCAAGAGATGGAAAGAACTTTTCGGGCTTTCCATCTATCAAGTCTATGGGTCAACAGAGGCGGGCCATGTCACCTACTCCCGTTTAGATAGAGAGCCTGAGCTCATGTCTATCGGTTTACCCTTAAGGTCCAGGAAATGCCAAGTTGTTGATGCCGATACTTTGGAACCGGTCCCTGTGGGTGAGATAGGAGAATTAGTGGTGACCTCGGACCATACGGTAAAGAACTATTGGAATAAGCCGGAGGAGACAGAGAGGTCTTATGTTCAGATAGATGGGACGACTTACTACCGTATGGGAGATTTTGTGCGCCAAAACGAAAGAGGAGAGATCCAATACGTTGAGAGGTCGGCAGATATCATCAAGTATAAAGCCTATCGGGTGTCCGCCTCTGAGATTGAAGCGGTGTTGCAAGATCACCCCACGGTCATCGGTGCCTGTGTGGTAGGCGTCCCTGATTCCAAGGTGGGAGAGCGGATTAAAGCCATGGTCGTCCTCAAAGAAGATGCGAGAGGAGTAGATGCCTCTGAGCTGATCAAATGGTGCCGTGAAAGACTCGCCCCCTATAAAATCCCCCAATATATCGAATTCAGAGATATGTTACCCAAGTCAAAGGTTGGAAAACTCCTAAGGCGGGAAATCCGAGAGGAAGAAAAGAGAAGGATAACGAAAGAGAAGAAATAGTCCACATTCAATGTCAAATGTCAAAGCCCAAATTTCAAATCAAGTTCAAATTTCAAACTTCAACTCTTAAACATTTTGACATTTAAGCATTTGTCATTCATTTGACATTTGAACTTTGGAATTTGGCATTTTATTCTTGTAACCCTGACGGTGGGAAGAGACGAACATGGGGATCTATGATGAGCCTTTGATGCGGTCCTTTGAACGAGCCTGCGAGAAGTATCCGGACCGTACGGCGATCATCTATATCGGGGAGAAGTTTTCCTACCGAAGGTTGAAGGAATTAATCGATCGGTTTGCCACAGCACTGTACGATTTGGGCGTCAGAAAAAATGATAAGGTGATGCTTTACATTCCCAATTGCCCCCAGTTTCTGATCGGATATTTCGGTGCCCAACAAATCGGAGCGATCCCGGTTCCGGTCTCACCCATTTATACACCTTACGAGATAAAATACCTCATCAACGATTCGGGAGCCGAGACGGTTTTATGTCAGGACACGAATTTCAGATATGTTAGAGAAGTCTTCCCGGAGACCGGTTTAAAGAGAGCCATAGTGACAAACTACGTGGATTTACTTCCGTGGTATAAGCGAATGGTCGGTGAACTGTTCGACAAGGTCCCCGATGGCGTTGTTGAACGAGATGAAAATATATACTTCTTTAACTCCCTCATCCATAAATATCCACCCGCCCCCCCCAAGGTGGATATCACCCCGGGGGAACATCTTTGCTACATTTTATATACAGGTGGAACGACAGGATTTCCCAAAGGCTGCCCTTCCACTCATACCGGTATGGTCTCCTTCGTCCAGGAGATTCGTGATGTAGGCGAAGGCTTTATCGAAGAGGGGAAAGAGGTATTCATCATGGTGAACCCTCTTTTCCACCAGATGGCCCAGGGCGTCATTCTGGGAATGGTCCTGAACAAGGGGAATACGGCTGTCCTAATGCCTATCCCTCAGGTCGATGCCATTTTAGATGCCATACAGCAATACAAGGGAACGCTTTTTCTTGGGGCCCCTACCCTTTACCGCATGATTTTGGAGAATGATCGTGTGGACTTCTATAACCTATCCTCCCTTAAGTACTGCTGGAGCGGAGGGGATGTCCTTCCTCTCGAAGTGTATAATCGGTGGAAGAAAAAATTTGGGGTGCCCATCTACCAGGTCTTCGGTTCTACTGAAGTGGGCTTCGTTGCCATGAGCCCCCTCGATAGGGAACCCATTCCCGGGAGTTTAGGGCTTCCATTACCATCCAGAGAAGTGAAGGTCGTGGATCCCGAAACACTGGATGCTGTCCCCCAGAATACACCAGGAGAACTTCTCGTTACTTCTGAATATATTCCGAAAGAATACTGGAATAAGCCTGAAGAGACGGCCGCCTCTTATGTGAAATTGGATGGCAAGGTTTGGTATCGAATGAAGGACTTCGTCCGAAGGGATAGTGATGGACAACTCTATTACATGGACCGTAGTGCGGATGTCATAAAATATAAAGGATATCGAGTCTCATGTTCTGAGATCGAAGCCGTATTGCAGGACCATCCCGCTATCGTGGGAGCGTGCGTGGTTGGTGTTCCTGACCCAAAGGTAGGGGAACGGATTAAGGCTATGGTGGTTCTAAAACACGATGCCAGAGGAGTTGGTGCAACAGAGCTATTGAAATGGTGCCGGGACAGACTCGCCCCCTACAAAGTTCCGGGCTACATTGAATTTCGGGATATGCTGCCTAAATCAAAAGTTGGTAAGCTCCTCAGACGTGAAATCAGAGAAGAGGAGCGGAGGCGAATTGAAAAAGGCGAGAGAACGATTCAGGTGTAAGGTGGAGTTTCATTAGCCAATAATATTTATCTGTCTATTCTTCTATAAAGAATCCTTCCAAATTTCTTCACACCTCTCTGAATGTTTATCATGACACTTTGTCCTGAGAGTACAGATTTGTTCTTTGCATATGGATAATCTTATTCATACATAATGATATATCGAACTAACCCAATTGGGATTTCCGAAAAAGTCTTGGAATCTCGAACAGAAGAACTCTGTGAAATCAAGGGGAGTTTTAGGAGTTTTTCAAGCCTCCCAATTCTTTTATTGACAAATCGTCCATTTCCTGATAAACACTTTGTTTAAAAGCCCAACCCGATAAAGCCAAACCTTTCGCGAGGGGGGGACGGAAAGCTGCGGGTCTTCTGAGAAGACGGCCGAGCTGCCGAAGAGTGAATCTTTGGTAGGTCGGCTTTTTTATT
>CAYMJV010000188.1:0-3921 GCA_964390545.1 uncultured Syntrophaceae bacterium | reverse complement strand
CATCTCTGACCCCTTGTTTGCCTAAGAAATAGGAGGCAGACCCCCACGGATTAACAGGGGATCTCCCAAAGAGTGAAGATTTCTTTTAAAAAGGTATAGGGTTATCGCTTTCTCCTCCCGTGTAGACGCCTCTCCCCAGAAGATGCCCTCTGAAGACTTCACCCAATAATCAGCAGGTGCTCCTCGAAAATTGGCAGGAATCCGATTTTGAGGACCAAGCCCAATGGGCTAATTTAAAGGCGAAAGGCTGAATTGGGAAAATTATCTGTAAGCCCCTGCTTTAAAAAAAGAATTAGGCAGCGGGGGCATTAGGGATTAGAGGAAAGGTGGACACAAAAAACACTCCCTTCCATTCAACGTTTCACAAGTCCTCAGCCCAAGCTACGCTTCAAAGTTGACGATTACGGATAGAAAACAAGCACAAGGAAGGCTTTAAAAAAAGAAAAGCAGTGGCGTTTCGGACTCATTTTTGTTCCTCGATCTTATAGGTTTTAGCCTGTCTCCATCCTTTCTTTCCCAGTGGGCATAAGAAAGATAAGAGGAATAGTAAATAAAAGCACCAGACCAAAAGAGATGAAGGTAATTCTAAACCCATTGGTAGGGGTAGAACTCGAATGGAGAATGAGCGTAATTAATGAGATTCCAAACGCTCCTCCAACAGATCTAAACATTCCTCGAAGTCCTGTAATGGTAGCCACCTTCTCGGGCATCAGTTCGATGCATGCATTATTGGCAGCGGGGAGAGCTATCCCTACACCAATCCCAGAAACCATTACTATGAAGGCAAGGATTTCAGCCACTCCGAAATGGATACCTATCATTCTCGATAACTGGAGTCCTGGGCCCCCAAGAAGGATTGTTGTAAGAGAGATTATGCACATCCCCAGCACCATGGGCCAGCGATAGCCCCATCGCTTGAGCAGGAAGCTGGTTAAAGCTGAGGCGGGAATGATTCCGAGAGAGCGAGGAGTTAGGATCATGCCGCTAACCAAGGTCGATAACTTATGCACCGATGTGGCGTAGAGTGGGACAAAGGCAAAGATTCCGAAGACTCCAGCACCTACCATCATATTATATAGGTTTGCTGCCAGAAAAGGTTTTGATCTCAGCAAAGCCATATCTAGGATTGGGTTGGAATCCTTCTTCTCTTGACGAAAAAATAGGTAAAGAAAAGAAAAACTGACGGCTAAGAAGATGATGGTTAGAAGAAGGGACAAGATAGAGAAGTTCTCAGCAATGAGAGTTAGGCCAACCATGAGGAAGAGTATTGCTCCAAAGAAAAAGGAAGCCCCCACAAAGTCTATATGGGGCCGAGAGAGGATCTTCGAGTCTTTAAGTAAAATCAGAATCAGAGCTATCAGGATAATGCCGATAGGTAAATTGATATAGAAAATATATCGCCAGGAATATCGACTTACAATCCAGCCCCCTAAGTTTGGGCCGACAATACCTCCTATGGGAAAGATACTTGTAAATAGTCCAATGGCCCTCTCCCGATGCTCTGGAAATTGATCACTCACGATGCCTGCTGCCGTTGGGAGAAAGCTTGCTCCTCCCACGCCCTGAAGAAACCTGAATGCCACCAAGCTGTAGATATTGGGTGCAAGGCCACAGGCAAGGGAACTGGCTGTAAAAAGGATGAGAGAAATCAGAAAAACCTTTTTGCGACCAAAGCTGTCGCTCAGTTTACCCATCAACGGCATAACGCTCGTAACCGCAACCAGATAAATTGAAATAGTCCATGCTGCCCAGACGACATTGGTGCCGAGGTCTTTTATAAAGTTGGGGAAAGCGACTGCCACGACTGTCATATCAATCGAGTACATAAAAAGGCTCAGCCCAGCAGAGACGAAAATGAGGTAACGACGCATCTAAAAAATGACCCCTAAATTTGTTAATGAACAGTTAAAATTATAATCCGAGTCTACTAAATTATCGAATTGAAGTTCAACAAGAATTCAAATGATGAAACCTTCACCCCGTAACCCAGTCTTGTAAGCTAATTTTATCGATTATCGTTTAAAACACAGCACTCCTGAAAATTATTCAAAAATCGCGACTTCGAGAAAGGAAGCGTCACTTCCTTGGCCGGAACGTGCCCCGCAAGCCCCCCCCGTGTCTGTCCTGTGCTAACGGGATGCCTGCCTGCCGGTAGGCAGGGGCGGGGGGCTTCGCTCTCAGCACTTACCCGCGCGACTTTGATGTTTGATAGTAATTCCCTTTTTTATACAGCGAGGAGAAAGCGAGGGCGATTTTCTGTCAATTGAAATCAAGTGCCAATAGCATATTTCAGCTTTTTTCACCGGAATGCTCTTCTGTTGACAACAGAAGAGGTTTAGAGGCTGCGCGCTGATCCAATCGAATAATTCTTTCTCGCACCAACTCAATATGCTCTCTCAGTATGTAGAGCTCTCTGTAGAACGCAAGCGGTACATTGATTTTTTTGACTGAAGCTTCGAGGTGGTCAAGCTTTGCATAGTAATCCGAAATCCGGTTAGTTTGTGGGTGTTCCGATACCTCTAACTCGAGATATTTCAATTCGCCATACCAACGGTAGAGCTTCGACCTATTTCGCCATGAATAAAGCCACGGCATGATCCTCATCAGAGGAAATAGAATTACAGCCACAGGAAACAATATCTTAACGATACGGTCCAAAAACACCGCAACCCAGAAGGGCAGGTAATCGAGCAAAAAGGGACGGCCCGATTTATAGAAACGCTCTGCTTGATCGCTTAGCGGAAAATCCTGAACCTTGGGGGCAGGGAATTCCCCCGCTTTATTTACCCAGCCAGGCCCTCCATGGATCTCGACAGCAGCATCAAGGAGGAGATACATTAGGGCCGGATGCATCGTATCACGTACAACGAGATTGGTCGTCGGTGACAGGAGATGGATATCCGATGTTGGCAGTCTTCTCGCGAGGTTTACGACGCCCTTCGGCAATGTCACATGAGATAAAGCCGGAAAAAGTCGTGCATAGGCTTCGGCTTGGCTTAAACTCATCAGTTTCACGTTCTGAGAATGCAGTAGGTCCTGCACAAAAATGTTATCTGCTGTACCGAGGGTGATAACAACATCAACTCGGCCCTCCTTAAGCGCCTTATTGGCAGCATCATCTGCAAGGTCAAATAAAACAGTCGGCGGGTCTGCCGTGTTGCTGGCTTTTAGCAAATCGAGTGAGAATTTCCGTGCACCACTGCCTTCCGGTCCGATGGCGATTCTTTTTCCTTCGAGTTGTGAAAGATCGTCGAAGGTCTCATCGCTTCTATAAAATACCCACAGAGGGCTGTATGAGATGCTGCCCAGAGAAAGCAGGTTCGGTGCTTCACTGCTGGAACTCATTCCCCCCTGTAAAAATCCAACATCAACCCCTAACGACTTGTCCTTCAGACGCCTCAAATTTTCAACTGCTCCCGAAGAGGAGAGTAGCTTGAGATCAACATGTGAGCGTGCCAAGATCTGCCGGTATCGTTCACCCAACGCTGCATAGGTACGGCCTTCTACTCCAGTCGTCATCACCAACGTGCGTGGGGGTGCGGGCTGGACGAAGTGATAGGTAATCCCAAATATAATAAGGCCCACTAATAGCAAAGGGCCAGCAATTGTGAGAAATTCATGGGTCAAAATTTTAGTAATCCTTCTTTTCATATTCGATTTTCTATTATTAATTAACGTTTGTAATATACACCCTTATTAGATTTTTTGGAAATGAAAAGTACAGAGAGAAGCTAATTTTTTGGACATTCTTGGGCAGGTTAAACGGGGGAATGGTTTATTTGATGACAGGAAGGATTTCGCCACCTCTTCGGAGGACGGCCACCTTGGCATCCCGGGATAGATGCGAGAAAGCAATAGCGAGAGCTTCCTGTGGGTCTCGGGCGTAAATGAATCCCAGTCGTTCTGCTTCCTCTTTCGATA
>CAYMJV010000187.1:0-3926 GCA_964390545.1 uncultured Syntrophaceae bacterium | reverse complement strand
GATGGCGATGCATCTTTTGCGGAGAGATCGTTGACCAGGTCATCCTCGAGAATCGGCTTGAACAGAAACGGTAAGCCCCCTTTCCACGAGAGTGAGGTCCATTAAATACTTCTTGGATGGGGACGGGGGATGAATAGCAGAATATGCATCGTTGATCACGACTTAGCTAGCCGGGGTTATCTCAGAGAATGTTTGGAAAGAGAAGGCCATCTCGTAACCATTTTAGATAATGGTTTTCAGATTAAATCTCATCTTTCCCAAGAAATTTTCGATGTTGTGATCCTCAATATTGATTCTCCTGGCGTCCGAGAGAAAAACCTTCTCATCGAAATCAAAACAGTCCAACAACCGAGAATCCTTTTGATCGTTTCCGAGAAAGGGGACGCTTTTCTTAAAGAGGCCATCGATCTCGGAGTCTACGGGTTCATCAATAGACCCTTCAATCGCGAAGAGATTTGTACGATGGTGACCCATTTGGTCCGATGAGGAAAGAGAACGGAGGGAGCCCACTAGAATGGAGGACCTATGGGAGAAAATACCTGAGTTCCCTCAGTTTAAAGATTTTTCTCTTGATGAGAAACCTCCCCTTGAAGCGACCTTCCTCAAATTCCCTCCTGCCATCTCTGAATTTACTTTCACTAATCTCTTCATGTGGCGTCAGGCCTATCAATTAAGAATCAGCCATCTCAAAAACTTTATCTGCCTTCTGTCGGACAAGGGAGACCAATCCTTCTTTTTCCCTCCTATCGGTGAGGGAGATAACGTAGAATCTTCTAGAATCCTCCTTCAATATCTTAAGGAAAGAGGAATTTCACCCAAGATTGCCAGAGTTCCAGAATCAATGGTCACCCAGATCGATTGGAAAGAAAATGGGATGCGGGTTGACCTCGATCGAGATCAATCCGATTATATTTACCTCGCTGAAGACTTGATCAAATTGGAGGGCAGGAAGTACCACCGAAAGCGAAACCACATTAAACAGTTTAAGGGAAAATATTCCTACCGGTATCTTTCACTCACACCCGAGTGGATATCAGAATGCCTTCGA
Source organism: uncultured Syntrophaceae bacterium (assembly GCA_964390545.1). Lineage (GTDB taxonomy): Bacteria > Desulfobacterota > BSN033 > BSN033 > UBA1163 > CAYMJV01. The sequence goes on along the minus strand of CAYMJV010000187.1, from coordinate 2,878 downwards.
TTGGAGACCGAATGGTGCGATCTCCGGCATTGCGAGGTGGTTCCGGGTCTGGCGAATGAATCGGTGGCCATTAAAGAAGCCTTGACACACTTCGATCAATTGAATATGAAAGCAGCAGCGATCCTCATTGACGGGAAGTTGGAGGCCTTTACCCTAGGAGAACCCCTCAACCCGGAAACCGTCGTCATTCACATCGAAAAAGCCAATCCAGCCTTTGAGGGTCTTTATCCTCTCATCAACCAGGTTTTTCTGGAAAATGAATGGTCGGCCTATCTCTATGTCAATCGGGAGCAGGATTTAGGGGAAGAGGGATTGAGAAAAGCCAAGGAATCCTACTTTCCCCATCATATGATTCATAAATACATCCTTACTTTAGCGTAAATTTCCTGTCCATCCCTCTTTTTCCAGTAGAATATCTCTGATCTGATCGATAGGGTTCGGATAAAATCTTTCCCTTTTGCGGAAAGAGATGAGTTATAATTGTAAGGGGGAGAAAGGAGTTTGGAGATGGCCACGCAAAAAAAGATCAAGGTGAAAACGTTCGCGACGGAAGTGAAAATTTTCCAGACGATGAGGGAACTAGAGGCTCTGGATGAGAAGGTGAATCGCTTCATCCTTCAAAATAAAGTGAAGAGGGTGGTTTCCGTCAGCGACACGACCACGACGGACGATACCGGTGCCACGATTGGGTTGGTAAGGGTTTTAGCCTATGAAAGATGAAAGAGGGAAAGCCATGGCTCAATGGGAATATCAAATTACGATTCATGACCTCCCAGAACCTAAAGCAGAGCAACGGGAGACCACCATTGAATGCGATCAGGATGGTCTCTGTTTTGTCCACGATGCCGTTCAAGGAGGCCTTGATTGGTTGGAGGACCTCTTCTGTGAAAAAGGAAAAAAGGGTTGGGAACTGGTTCAATCGGGATATCATCGTCGGCAGCTTCTCTGTATATGGAAAAAGAAGAAGGAAGGCGGGAAGAAAGTCTGAAGAGATTCATCCTTTCCCAGATTGAAGAGAAAGGCCCGATCCCCTTCTCTCAATTTATGGACTGGTGTTTATATCACCCGAGTTATGGTTATTACGCCTCGGAACGAACGAAAATAGGAAAGGACGGAGATTATTATACCAGCTCTTGTGTTCACCCTCTCTTCGGACACCTGATCGCAAAACAACTCATACAGATGGCAGAGATCTTGGGAGGAGAGGCCTTCGATGTCATCGAAATGGGCGGGGGAAGAGGGTTTCTCTGCGAAGATATTCTCGACTGGTCTAAAAGGAATTCTCCCTCGTTCCATGGGCGGCTCCGATACCATCTCATTGAAACGGCTCCACATTTTCTAAAGGAACAGAAGGAGAGGCTCGCGATATGGGAAGAAGAAGGCAAGGTCTTCTGGGTCCCTTTGGAAGCCTTTGAAGCCGGGAGGGTTCAATGGGAGGGGTGCTTTCTTTCCAATGAATTGGTCGACGCCTTCCCTGTTCACCGGATCGTCTTCGATCACGGAAAGATTAAAGAGAGCCATATCACTCAACAGAATGGGGAACTGGTTGAACGATGGGGGGAACCTTCTGACCCGAGGATTGAGGGCTATCTCCGATCCATGAAGGTCACGCTTCGGGAAGGCCAAAAGGCTGAGGTGAATCTGAAGGCCCTGGACTGGATGGAAAAGATAGAAGGTTGTTTGAAGAAGGGATTCGTCTTGACGATCGATTATGGATATCCCGCTAAAGAACTCTATGCGCCTTACCGTAGGGAAGGAACGCTCCTCTGCTATCATCGCCATCAGACCTCCGACAAATTTCTTGAGCGATTGGGAGAACAGGATATTACTTCCCATGTCAACTTCACGGGCCTGATCCGTAAGGGAGAGGAAGTGGGGCTCCATTTCACTGGCCTTGTTCCCCAATACCAATTCCTCATGGGGCTAGGCCTTCTTCAGGAGATGGAATCCCTTGGAGGAGGGCTTTCTGAAGTGGACGGATTGAATCTTAGACTTACCTTAAAGCATCTGATTGAACCAGAAGCAGGAATGGGCGAGGTCTTCAAGACACTGATTCAGCATAAAGGGATCGAGAACCCCCGGCTGGATGGGCTGAGAGGATTACGGGAAATAACGGTTTGAGGGTTGAGGTTTTAGGTATTTGGAGGAACCGATGAAGGTGTTAGGGCTCTTCGGTAGCCCGAGAAAAGGCGGCAATACAGAAATCCTTCTGGAAGAAGCCCTCAAAGGGGCCGAGAGGGAGGGAGCAGAAATCGAGCGTCTTTATCTGAGCGATCTGAAGATCGCTCCCTGTACAGAGTGCCATGGGTGTGATGAGACGGGAAACTGTGTCATTCTCGATGAGATGCAGAAGATCTATCCCAAATTATTAGAGGCAGACATTATTATTCTCGCCTCACCGATCTTCTTCTACGGTGTCACGGCTTGGGCGAAAATTCTGATCGATCGAAGTCAAGCCCTTTGGGCGAAGAAATATCTTGTCAATGATCCCTCCATGGGAAAGAGGGGGAAGAGGAGAAAAGGGTTCTTTATCTCTGTGGGAGCCACGAAAGGGCAAAAAGTTTTTGAGGGAGCTATCCTGACGGTGAAGTATTTTTTTGATGCCCTTAATACAGAATATACGGGCGAATTGCTTTATAGAGGAGTCGATGGGAAGGGTGAGATCTTAAAACATCCAAAGGCACTCGAGCAAGCGAGGGAAGCCGGGAGGAAGCTCGTTCTAGCCGCATGAAGCCCAGACTGAATGTCATTTGGAACGAGATCTATTGCAAGCGATGCCTGCTCTGCGTGGAGGTCTGTCCTGTTCAGGTCCTTTCTTTAGAAATGAACGAGATCCTGGAAAAGGAAGGATGTATCCGCTGTTATCAATGCGAACGTT
>CAYMJV010000186.1:0-3926 GCA_964390545.1 uncultured Syntrophaceae bacterium | reverse complement strand
CTCGGACCCTCACATCTGAGCTCTCCTATGGCTCAAAAAGAATGCTGGAGATTGGGATCGCCCTCTCCCTCAACCCGAAACTTCTGCTCTTAGATGAACCTCTTTCCGGACTGAGTGATGGAGAGATTTCGGAGGTTTTTGGTCTCCTTCAACAGATCGAGAAAAACCTTACGTTGGTCATCATTGAGCACAAGGTATCGAAGATCGTAAACCTTGTGGACCGTCTCTGCGTCATGAATGAGGGGAATTTTATCTGCGAGGGAGAGCCTGATAATGTCCTTTGTGATCCATCCGTGAGGGAATGCTACTGGGGAAAAAGCGAGATGGACCAGTCCATCACATAATCAATTAGCAGAAAACAGAAGCGGTTTTGGAAAGAGGATATGCTCGAAATTAGAAATTTAGATGTTGCTTACGGCCACGCAAAAGTACTGCATGATGTTTCGCTCAATATCGAAAAGGGAGAGATGGCATTCTTCATCGGCCGAAACGGGGCCGGGAAGACGACTCTATTAAAAACCATCATTGGCCTTTTAAAGCCGCAGAAGGGCTCCATCGCCTATCAAGGAGATGAAATATCAGGTCTTTCTCCTGAACATCTCTACTTAAAGGGGCTTCGATATGTGGCTCAGGAGAAGAAGGTTTTCGGGAATTTGACTGTTCGAGAGAATATCGAGATCGCCGCTTATGCCAGCCAGGAACCCATAGATCGTGCCTTAGATAAAGTGATGAGTATCTATCCAAAATTGAAGGGCTTTTTGAAAACAAAGGCAGGTCAATTGAGTGGTGGACAGAGACAGATCCTCCTGGTCAGCCGTTCCCTTGTTGGAGACCCGAAGCTCCTTTTAATCGACGAGCCAACCCAAGGGTTGGCTGCAATCGTCATTGAAGAGATCGTCAACATTCTCAGCGGTCTAAAAGACCGGGTTTCTGCTGTGATCGTCGAGCAGAACCTTGCCATGGTAAATCGTTTAGCCGATCGAGTCTATATCCTTAAGGAGGGAAAGGTCGCCAGGGAGATCATTGATAAGTCAGAAATCTCAGATACTCGAGGATTAGAAGAGTATCTCTAAGCATAGGGACGACTCTAAGGAGTTAACTTTGGATAAGGAGGAAGTGTATAAATTCAATTCGGAGAAAGGAACCGAACCTTCTTCGGAATTGAAGAACGCTCCAATGAAGGAGCATGGATTGATCGATTTTTTGGTGATCGCCGCAGGTTTTCTGCTGATTACACCTATTCTATCGGTTCACAGAGTCACGGACTTTATGATTTTCTGCATCTTTGTTATGTCCTTTGACCTGCTGTATGGATACATGGGCCGGCTTTCCTTCGGCCATATGCTCTTTCTTGGGACAGGCGCCTACGGTTCCGGACTTTTTATTAAATATTTGAGTGGGAATCCTCTTCTTGCTATTTTGGTAGGAATTGCCGTCGCAGGATTATTAGGGATGCTTCTCGGTCTCATTATTGTGAGGACGACGGGCGCTTGTTTTGCCTTGATCAACTTAGCCTTTAACCATATCGGATTCTTTCTCGTTCTATCACCCCTCCGGAAAATTACAAGGGGAGAAGATGGGTTTGGGGTCAGTGCCTCGAAATTGGGCTTTCTCAATTTTGGCAGCCGCCCCATCATGTTTGGTTTCGTCCTTCTCTCCCTGTTGTTAGTCTTCTATCTCCTGAAGCGGCTGACCTCTTCACCTTTCGGGATTATGATTCGTTCAATCAAAGAGGACGAAACGAGAGTCCGTTTTCTTGGTTATAACACCTTCCTCTACAAGTGGCTGACCTTTGTCCTGGCCGGTTCTTTAGCAGGCCTGGCAGGAACGCTGACCGCTCTGAATTATAATTACGTCAATCCCAATGCAATGGATGTCCACAGCAATGTGGGTGTCGTCTTCGCCTGTCTGATCGGAGGAGCAGGTCACCTTTATGGGGCGCTTGTAGGCGGCGTGGTCTACATGGTGATCAGTAACTTTTTGCCGATCTATATTCATCGATGGGAGATGTTCTTAGGATTCTCTCTGCTGATTATTACTTTCAGGTTCCGTAAGGGTGTTTGGGGATACTTTCAGGGTGTTTGGGAATATATCAGAAAAAGGAAGGCTATCCGAAGGCCTGTGGAAGAGGAGGGTGGTCACATATGATTTACACTATCGTTTATGGGTTCACGATTGGAGCAATTCTTTACTTTATTTCAATCGGCCTTTCGTTGACCTTTGGGACTATGAGGGTGATCAATTTTGCCCATACAATAACTTATACCATAGGCGTTTACGTACTGATCACTCTTGTCAATTTCCTCAAGTGGTATTTTCCCATCGGTGCAATCCTTGCGATTCTCGCCGTCATTCCGATAGGCTATATAATTGAGCGATTTATTATTAGGAGGCTTTACGGGGAATCTCTTGATTATACCTTCATTGCCACCTTCGCCATATCCCTGATCGGAGTCGATGCGATCAAATGGATATGGGGTGTCAGACCCCTTCCCATAAGCGATCCTATCGGAAAATATCTGATGTTCTGGGGTCTCTCCCTTCCAATTTACCGGATCCTCATCGTGATGATTGCTATCCTCCTTTTTCTCGCACTCAATACCTTTTTCAAAAAGACTATTGTTGGAAAGATCGTCGTGGCAGCTCTGGAGGACAAAGATGGGGTGAGATGTTTGGGGATTAATGTTGACAAATATTTTTCTATCGTTTTTGTATTAGGAAGCGCCCTTGCTGCCTTGGGAGGAGTTCTCTATGCGCCAATCAGTTCTGTCCACCCTTACATGGGGCTCTCGGTCCTCTTGCTGAGCTTTGCTGTGGTCATCGTGGGTGGGATGGGAAATTTAAATGGAACATTTCTCTCCGCCTTCGGCTTGGGGATGGTCATGTCTTTGACGGCAAGGTACTGGTCTCAGGGGGCTGAAACAATGGTGTTTATCGTCATGGCCATTGTACTGATCTTCAGACCCATTGATATTTAGACGGCGAAGGCGATCTTCAATTCACCAATTCCAAGAAGGTGAAAGGAGGAGAAGTTATGAAAGGTGTATGGAACAAAGTTCTGAGAGTCGATTTGAGCAGGGGGACCTGTAAAGCCGAGAAGATTCCTGATAAGGTTTACGAATATTTCTTGGGTGGAGAGGGGCTGGGTGCATACTTCATGTGGAGGGAAAGCCCCCGAGGGACACTGCCGTTCGATCCGACCAATTGTTTGACTTTTGGTGCGGGGACGCTCAATAGGATTCAACAGAGCGGAGCGGACAAGTGGGCAACGACCGCTATTTCCCCCTCGATTTACATGAATGCCGGTTCTGCCGCCACGGCAAGTTTTGGCATCGAGATGAAGGCGACAGGGTATGATGCGATCGTCGTGACGGGCCGGGCGGAAAAACCCGTCTATCTCGTTGTCGATGACGACAAGGCGATGCTCAAAGATGCAAGCCATCTTTGGGGCAAGGATGCCTATGAAGCCGAGGATGCCATTCATGCCGCTGAGGGCGACAAGTTCGAAGTGGCCAGTATCGGCCAGGCCGGGGAACGGGGGGTTCGGTTTGCAAATATTCAGACCCGGAAGAAGTCGTACTGCGGTCGAAGCGGAATGGGGGCGATCATGGGATCTAAGCTCCTGAAGGCCATTGCCATCCGGGGGACCCAGGAGTTGAACTACCATGATTCTGCGGAGCTGGATAAGTTGAACAAGGAGATCAATCGCCGGCTCGCCATAATGGATTCGCAGAAGCCCGAGTGGCTCCAGACCAAACGGGTCGGAACAGCAGCGGCGACGGAGTTATTTGCTCCTCAAGGGAACCTGCCGATCAGCAACTATCGGCTGGCGGATTGGCCTGAAGGGGTGAAGGCATGGCATGCCTCCAATTATGCCAAAGAACTGAATGCGAAGCCCTGGCCGTGCAAATACTGCGTGATCCAGT
>CAYMJV010000185.1:0-3931 GCA_964390545.1 uncultured Syntrophaceae bacterium | reverse complement strand
CTCTGACGAGACTTTTTAAAGGATTGAAAAAAGAGGGGCTCGATTTCGGAGATCCTTTGCAGATTGATGAAGCGATCCGTATGATTAAGAAACAGTGGAACGAAATAAAAAAATAATGAAATGGTGGGATACTGGAATAATAGGTAAACGCCTTTTAGGATGTTAGATTAAAAACTCCGAACTCCGAACTCACAACTCCGAACTTTGGTTTTGATGATGCGACTGGGAACTCTTCAATTTGATCCTCCTCTCATTCTCGCACCCATGGCCGGGATTACGGATTACCCTTTCCGGAAGATCGCCAGGGAGATGGGTTGTGGCTTGGTCTTCACCGAAATGATCAGCGCAAAGGGGTTCTTGTGCAAAAAAGGCGCGACGTTGAGGATCAGGGAGGATGAGAAACCAGTGGTGGTTCAACTTTCGGGCTCACATCCGGCGACCCTGGCAGAGGCAGCCGAAAAGGTTGAGGCCATGGGAGCGGATGGGATCGACATCAATCTGGGATGTCCGGCGCGACTGGTGGTGAGGACGGGAGCAGGCGTCCACCTCATGCGATCTCCCGAAGCGTTGGAAAAAATTCTCATCGAAGTCAGAAAGAAGTTGAAGATCCCTCTCACCATTAAAATCCGTTCTGGATGGGACAACGACCACATCAACGCGGTTGAAATCTCAAGAATAGCCGAGGACTGTGGAGTGGATGGGATTTCGATCCACCCTAGGACCAAGGTTCAGGGATTTTCAGGCCGGGCCGATTGGGGACTCATTGAGAAGGTGAAGGGGGCTGTTCGAATCCCGGTGATCGGAAATGGAGACGTGACTACATCCCTTCTGGCAAAAAGGATGATGGATGAGACAGGATGTGACGGAGTGATGATTGGAAGAGGAGTCCTTGGGAACCCCTGGGTTTTTCGCTCCAAAGATTCAGACCCATTCATCCCTTCTTTTGAGGAAAGGTTGAGGATGATTGAGCACCATTGCTCACTCCTTCGGGAAGCGTATGGCGATCCATGGGCGGTTATAGGGATCCGGAAGCACGTCGCCTGGTATACCAGAGGCCTTCCCTGCTGTGCCCCCTTTCGTTCCAGGCTGTTTCAACTGAAAGAAATAGATATCTTGCTCGGGTCAATTCAGTCTTATTTCGACTTTGTTCAGAGGAGGGGTGAATGCCAATCATTCGGGTCAACGCAAAGCAGATCAGTTATTGGATAGGGAAGGGTGGCCCTTCGGAAGGAAGGGAATCTGTCCTGTTCATCCATGGAGCAGGAGGAGGGCAATATACCTGGAGTTATCAGAAGGCCTTTTTTGAAAAGAGATTTAACCCTATCATCATTGAGCTTCCAGGCCATGGAGCGTCAGAAGGGGAAGGGGAAGAAGAGATCGGGAGATATGCCGAGCATGTTTACTCTTTTTTGAAGGCCCTGGCCGTCTCAAACGTCTTTCTGGTGGGCCATTCCATGGGCGGAGCCATCACACAAACACTTGCCTTGAAGCACGCGGAAGTCATCAAAGGCATCATACTGGTGGGGACCGGAGCAAGACTGAGGGTCTTTCCCATGATTCTAGACGGGATCAGAAGCGATTTTGCAGAGACCGTCCGGAAGATCACCCAATTTGGTTACTCTCAAAATACCCCCTCGGAGGTGATTGATAGAGGCGTAGCGGATATGATGCGGTGTAGGCCCGAAATCCTCTATGGCGATTTCTTAGCGTGTGACCGATTCGATATCATGGCCGAGCTGGATAAGATCAATGTTCCTACTCTTATTACGTGTGGAGATCAGGACCAACTCACCCCTGTAAAATACTCCCAGTTTCTCCTTCAGCGCATCAAAGGTTCGAGACTGGAGATCCTTCCGGGGGCAGGCCATATGGTGATGATGGAGTCTGCTGGGACCTTCAATGAGAAGATTGGAGAATTCATTACGCAAGGATCCCCACATTAAGATTTTATCCCCATCGCTTCTGAAAATAGTTGTACCAGACGAAGAAGATAAGTTCGAAGGGAATGGTCACGGCAGAGGGGATGGCTGCCCGCTCATTGAAAAGAATGATTGCGATCGACGCAGCGGCCCCCAAATTCTTAAAGGATCCGAAGAGAACATAACTCATCCTCCGCTCCCGATCGATTCCCATAAGCCTGGAGAAGAGGTCGACGAGATGGCCGCTCACGAAAGTCCTTAAGAAAGCGATCGATGAAACGAGGGCCAGGATCTCAAAATGGGAGAGGAAGGCCGAACGGTTCATTCCGATGACGATATAGATGACGATGAAGAAGCCCAAATTCACAAAAATATTCATGTTCCCTTTCACCCGGCGGAAGAACTTCCATTTCAGAAGGAGTCTCGATGCGATGAAGGGGATAAGGATCAATTGAATCAACACAGAGAACAGCTTAAGGGGATCGATCCTTCCCACGTCCAAGAATTGGAGGGAGATGAAAGGGGCCACGACCAGGGCCAACAAATAGAGGCTTGCAGCTCCGGTCAGGGAGACCATCATCTCTCCTCTCAGTAAATAGGTAAAGGGCAGGACAGCCACGGCGGGTGGAATGGCTGCCATCACAACAAAGCCCACATAGAGGTCAGGGTCTCTGATGAGAAGATGGTTGGTCAAGAGGATAAGGCCGCTCAAAAAGATGTAGTTGATAACAAAGACAAAAAGAATATCACGGAAATATTTTCTGAAGTGGATTAGCTCCGAAAGGGTGATCTGGGTAGTGGAAAGGGTCATGATAAAAACAAGTGCGGGCAAAATATACACTTTCAAGAGGGAGGCATAACCCCCCAGAACGAGGCCGAGCAGAAAGGCAGCGAGAAACATAAGGTTACTATTTCTTAAGAGGCGATAGAGGAGAGAAAGCATTCTTCTTTCCTTTCTATTTTTAAGAATGTATCTCAGAGGATAGATCAATTTCAAGGAATAAAGAGGATGGCTAATTGAAAGTGAAGAGGGGAGACGATAAGCCTCGGAGGCGCTGGCTTCTGATCTCACTCCATGTTCCGGGAGCTTCCACAGAAGCCGTCTCCAACTTTCTGATGGAACAGGGAGCCACCGGAATCGAAGAGAATGAGGAAGCTCAAGAAGGAGAGAGACTGAAGGCCTATTTCCTACGGGATGGGGGAGAGAGGGGAGTGCTTCGGGCTCTTCGACGGTATCTGAAATCTCTGCAGGCGATTCAGCCTGAAATTTCTCAAGCCAAGATCGAGGCCGTCACCATTCCCGAGCAGGACTGGGGCGAGAAGTGGAAAAGATTCTTTAAACCTTTTCACGTGACATCGAGGGTTGTGGTCAAACCACCCTGGTCTTCTTTCCGACCAAAAAAGAACGAGATGTCGATTGTCATCAATCCGGGAATGGCTTTTGGGACAGGCACCCATGCTACCACAAAACTCTGCATCCATGCCCTGGAAAAGGGGCTCAGGAAGAAGGGGCTATCCGTCCTTGATGTGGGGACAGGTTCAGGAATCCTTTCTATTCTGGCAGGCCGGATGGGAGCAGGAGAGGTCTTAGGAGTTGATACCGATGAAGTGGCAGTGGAGGTGGCAAGAGAGAACGTAAGGCAGAATCGGGTCTCTGATCTCGTTAAAGTCAGAAAAGGGAGTATCGGACATATCCGGAGGCAATTCGATGTGGTCGTTGCCAATATCGACCTCAGGGGTTTGCAAAGGATGAGACAGTCTCTCCTCCGTCATCTCAAAAGGAAAGGGCTGCTCGTCCTCTCAGGACTCTTGGAAGGAGAGGGAGACAGGCTCCGGCACTATTACATGGAAACCGGACAGTTGCGCTGGGCTCAATCCACCCGAGAAGGAGAGTGGGTTTGTCTCACGTTTCAGAAGAAATGATTTTCGCTATGCGCATGGCGCTAAGCGCTGAGCGCTGAGCGTCTTTTAGGAGAGAGTCATGCCCCGATTCTATGTTCCCAATCCTCGAA
>CAYMJV010000184.1:0-3961 GCA_964390545.1 uncultured Syntrophaceae bacterium | reverse complement strand
TTTTTGGAGGGATTGTCACCATCAGCGTGGGCCACTGTGATGATGAAATCACTTCCAAGACCTATGAACAGATGAAGAAGCTCCAGCATACCTCCACCTTATATCCCAATGGTACGATCGTCTCCCTCGCTGAAAAACTGGCCCAGATCACTCCCGGCCGTTTACAAAAATCTTTCTTTACCAGCAGCGGTACGGAGGCAATCGAGACTGCCATTCTGCTTGCTCAACTCTATACGAAAAGTCATGAAGTCATTGCCCTTCGGCATTGTTACAGCGGATTATCTCTTTTGGCCATGAACATCACCGCTCATGCAAACTGGCGCCTTGCTCCGAGCCTCATTCCTGGTATCAAGCATGCCCATAATGCCTACTGCTTTCGATGTGCTTTTGGAATGGAATACCCCAACTGCAATCTCAGATGTGCCAGGGATGTTAAAGAATTGATTGAGACCACAACCTCCCGCCATATCTCTGCCTTCATCGCTGAACCTATCCAGGGTGTAGGGGGATTCATTACTCCCCCCAAAGAATACTTTAAAGAAGTCGTCTCCATCGTCAGGAGCTATGGGGGCCTATTTATCTGCGACGAAGTTCAGACAGGCTGGGGAAGAACCGGAGAAAAGATGTTTGGAATCGAACACTGGGGCGTCGAACCCGATATCATGGTCATGGCCAAAGGAGCAGCCAATGGAGCCCCGACTGGCATTACCATTGCCACACCGGAGGTAGCCGATGCCCTCAAAGGGCCACATTTATCCACCTTTGGAGGAAATCCTGTCACGGCCACCGCCGTCCTGGCAACAATTGAGGTAATTGAGAGAAAGAATCTTGCTTGGAACGCCAAGCATATGGGTGATTATTTAGAAGACCGATTGAATGGGTTGAAAGAAAAATATAGGATCGTCGGCGAGGTTCGGGGAATGGGTTTGATTCAGGGAATCGAGATTGTGAAAGAGAAGAAGGAACCGGCTCCTGATTTTGTCGCCGAGATCTTCGAGAGAACAAGAGAAGAGGGCCTTCTTATCGGAAGGGGTGGCCTCTATGGCAATGTCATTCGGATCACCCCTCCGTTAACGGTCGAAAAAGCTGAGATTGATCACGCATTCCATATCCTGGATCGGACCTTTGAGAAAATTTCGTCATCTCATGTGGTTTGACAATTAAGAAAGATTCGAATAGTATCACTAACCCATAGGGTCCAAGGGGTCCAGGGTTCAAGCGGCCAAGAAAATCTGTAGCGCCCCCATTTACTGGGGGCGAATTAAAGAGAATTTCGTCGGCAGTAAATGCCGACGCTACTCGAACCCATGAACCCTCAAATCCTTGAACCCTTACAAAAGTGGAGGAGGATAAAGGGATGAGAAGATTTTCACTCTTATGTTTGGTTAGCTTGATTACCGTCTGTTTAACCCTAACCGCAACTGCCCATGCCCAGAAGCCTATCTATGGAGGGTCTCTGGTTGTGGCTCAGGGAGTGGAGCCTCCTGGATTGGATCCAACCACGGCCACCTCTGCAGCCATCCCACGAGTCGTCTATAGTAATGTGTTAGAAGGCCTGGTGAAGATCGACCGGAACGGGAAGATTGTATATGCCCTGGCCAAAGACTATAAGATCTCAAAAGATGGGAAGGAGTATACCTTCATCCTTAAGAAGGGTGTCAAATTTCATGACGGAAGACCTTTCGATGCGGAAGATGTGAGATTCACATTTGATAGACTGATGGATACCCAAAAAACAGGGACGGCTCATCCCGAGTATTACACAGATGTGGACTCGGTTCAGGCAGTGGACAGCCATACCGTAAAGATCAGATTGAAAAACGTGAATTCCATGTTTCTTTTCAACTTGGCTCGACCGGATTCAATCATTGTTAATAGTCAAACAGTGGACAAACTGAAAACTGCACCGATTGGGACAGGTCCTTTCAGGTTCGTAGAATGGGTTCGGGGCGATTGCATCACCCTGGCCAAATTTGATGAATATCATAAGAAGGGTATCCCTTACCTTGAAAAAGTGACCTTCAAATTTATTGGAGACCCAAGTGCCCAAATCGCCAGTCTTAGGGCGGGAGATATCGATGTCATTGCTTACGATGTGAGCCCGGAAAATGCACTTCTTCTTGAGAAGGATCCGAAGTTTAAGGTCCTCAATGGATATACAACAACCGAAGTCATTCTCTCGACCAACAATTCAAGAAAACCCTTCAATGATGTCCGTGTCCGGCGGGCCATGGCTTATGCCATTGACCGGAATGCCCTGATCAAGGGGGCCATGTCAGGTTACGGAATGCCCATTGGGAGCCATATGGATCCGGGCAATCCCTACTATATCGATCTGACCTCTGCTTATCCTTACAACCCTGAAAAGGCAAAACAACTTCTCGCCGAGGCTGGGTATCCTAATGGATTTGAAGCGGTTATCAAACTTCCAGAGCGGTTCGCCTATGCCAAACGATCTGGGGAGATCATCGCAGATATGCTCTCCCAGGTGGGAATCAAATTGAAGATTGAGTTAACCGAGTGGGGACAGTGGATCGACCGTGTTTTCAAGAATGCCGACTTCGATCTCACCGTCATCGGTCATGCAGAACCTTTCGACATTAACATCTATGCCAATCCAAAATATTATTTTCGCTATGACAATCCCAAATTTCAAGAGATGCTCAAAAAAGCCGAAATGGAGCCCGATCCCAAAGTCCGGAAAGAACTCTATATCGCCTGCCAGAAGATCATCACGGAGGATGCGGTCAATGGATTCTTGTTTGTTCTGCCCAGCCTGCCCACCATGAAGAAAGAGGTGATGAACTGGTGGAAGGATTATCCCATGACCGCAGTCGATGTGACGGAAGTCTGGATACAGAAATAGATGAATTTCGAAATCCGAAGCACGAAATTCGAAACAAGCACGAAGGTTCGAAATCTAAATGACCAAAAATGGATGTTTTGAATTTGGAAATTAGAATTTTGAATTTGTTTCGGATTTCGATATTCGAATTTCGGATTTACGCTTGGGCTTGAGGATGGGACTTTATAACCTCAGGCCTTTTCTTTCTGAAAAATGGGCGCCTATTTACTAAAAAAAATCTTCATTCTCCTGGGGACGCTCCTCCTCGTCTCTGCGGTCATCTTTGCCGTGCTCATGGTGATTCCCAGTGATCCCGCCCAGATCGTTCTGGGCATCCATGCCACTCCAGAGACGCTTCAAGCTTTAAGGCATAAAATGGGCTTGGACCAGCCTGTCATCGTTCAATATCTCACTTATCTCAAAAATATGATCACAGGAGACCTGGGGCGATCGATTACTTATGACGTCTCCATCAGTTCCCTGATCTTTTCCAGGCTTCAGGTGACGGTGCCTCTGGCCATCCTCTCGATGACCTTTGCCATTCTCCTCTCCATTCCCATAGGAATTTACTCCGCACTGCATCGGAATCGGATGGGCGACTATGGCATCATGGTCTTTTCTCAGATTGGCCTGGCCGTCCCTGCGTTCTGGGCAGGGATCCTTTTGATTCTCCTGTTTGCTGTGACCCTTCACTGGTTCCCTGCAGGAGGGTTTCAAAGCTGGCTCACGGATCCCGCAAGAGCGCTGAAGTCCCTCTTGCTTCCGGCCCTCTCCCTGGGGTTTGTGAGAGCCGCCGTTCTTACACGAATGACCCGATCTTCTATGCTCGAGGTTTTGGGAGAAGACTACATTCGCACAGCGAGAAGCAAAGGCTTATCCAAGAGAAGGGTGGTCTATAAACATGCTTTTCGAAATGCCATTATTCCTGTTATCACCATCGTTGGGCTTCAGGCAGCCGACCTTCTGGCAGGTGCCATCATCATTGAGAATGTGTTTCATCTTCCAGGGGTAGGAAGGCTGGTCTTCGAAGCGATTGGGCAAAGGGACCTTCCCGTCATCCAGGGGGTTGTGCTTTTTATCGCGGCCCTGATTGTGGTCATCAATTTCTTAATTGAT
>CAYMJV010000183.1:0-3974 GCA_964390545.1 uncultured Syntrophaceae bacterium | reverse complement strand
CGAATGGTCGCCTCAGGGATTTTAGTGTATTTCAATTTTGTGACTCCTTTCACAAAAATTTAAAAAAAATTTATTAAATTCCAAAGGCTTTGTCAAGTATTTCGTGCGGTTGGAGAATATTCCATAATTCCAAACTGTTAGACTTCAACCATCCGCAACCTCAAATTGGGACTCCTTATCCCAGGAACTCCCACACAATCAGAAAGATGCAGAGAAGTCCTATAGTCAGCATGGCAAATCCAAAGATTGTTGAGAAGAGATCTATCCATACATTGGGATATTTCTCTCGATACGTCTCCAATCTCCACTGCGCGACCATTCTCTCATACTGCACTTGTCGTTCTTCTATCATTTCATATTTAGGCAACTTTCCTGTAAAAATCACCGTATCGATCGGGAACTTTGAAGGCCGGAGATGGGTGTTGAAGAGATGGACTGTAAAAATGAAACCCGATGCTAATAAAGCCTCATCCGAATGGACAATGGTAGCAATATTGAAAATCCAGCCTGGCAAAAAGATGGCGAAGTATTCTGGGAACCAGAGCATCAGTCCGGAAAGTCCAATGGCAAACATTCCCCAAAACACTGCAAGGAAGTCAAATTTCTCCCAATAAGTCCATCGGTCATAACTGGGTCTGGGGCCTTTGTTAAAGAACCAGCGAATCGTTCCAATGATGTCTTGAATATCTTTCCAACGAGGGCAGAGAGAGTCTGGACCAAAAAGCCTGTATAGGGGATTTGGGTTTCCCGGTATTTTCTTGTAAAAGAGGAAATAGACGATGTAACCAAGGGTTACTCCAAAATAGGCGAAGGTGATGGCAGCACAAATCCGATGGATGAGTCCCGCAAGAAAGGCTCCTCCCATAAAACGCATTAACCCGCTGGCCCATGGGGCATGGGAGAATTTTAATGGAATTCCTGTCAGAACAAGACCGATGAAAGTTACCATCATGGTAAAGTGGAGGATGATGTCAAAGGTACTGAATCGGCGAAACATCTGTCCTGCTTCCTCTGGTTTCAGGTGTGGTGGGAAGAAAATCCCCTTAGCTCTCAACTCCCTCTTTTCCCAGTAGTCCTTTCTCCACCAGAGGATGGAGTGTAGCCAGAAGACTCCAAATACCGAGACGAGAAGCGTCGTCATAAGGATGAAGACTCCATAAAGCACTGGCTCTCGCTCTGGATCATTATGCGTGGCATGGGGAAGCCACTGGACAAAATTAATGTTGGCGTGGGGGTGACATTTTCCACAGGTTTCTACCAGACGCTCTTGTGAGATGAGTGATTTGGGGTTATCCATTGGCAGGATACTATGAAACCCATGACAATCCGCACACCCTGCAACCAATCTCGGGTAGCCTAAATACTCCACCTTCCCATGGTAACTCTCATAATAGGTCTCCGTGGCGATGGGAAGGACCTTATTCCGTTCCATCATCTCCTTATCTGCATGGCATCTCTGACATACCTCGGTATGAAACTCTTTCCGAAATGCGACCACTTTAGGTTCCTCACCCTTTAGAAGAGGGATCTTGTGGAGACCATGGCAATCACTACAGGTAGCTGAATCTGGATTCCCATCGATGACAGCTTTTCCATGGACGCTCTCTCCATAACCATCATCGGAATGACAGGTCGTGCATTTCTGAATGACACGGACTTTGTCCCCTTTCCATGGGGCCATCTCGTGGATGTCTTTATGGCAGTCTTTACATTGAATGTCATTCGCAAAATGGGCACTTGCATAATGTTCCGAAGCTTCATTCTTGTGACAGCGATGGCAGGTAGCTGATTCGGTGTGGATTTTGGCCCCCTTTTTTTCTGGGTGAATTTTAAGATCCACAATATCCCAGTGGCAGCTATTGCAGGAATTAGCCCCATGAACGGATTTAGAAAATTTCTTCTCATTGATTTTATCCCCGTGGCAACCCAGGCATTGGGAATCGTCGATGACCTTATCCCCCCTTTTCTCAGGGATGGGAGGTTTAGTGATCTCTGCAGGCTTGGTCCCCTGTTTTTCAGGGGCGGGTTTGGCCGCCCAAGACATTTCTGAAACAAAAAAGAGAGGAATAAAAAGGATGAAAAAAATGAAGATTGATCTTTTCAAGTCCGATTTCATATTGCCCCCATGATAATATAGCATTACTTCACCCCTTCACATAAAAAAAAGAAAGGTTATTCTATTAACATGTAACGACATTTAAATATTTGGGATGTTGAGCGGGGGCAAAATGTAATTTGCGTAACACATCAAGATATTGAAGTCAATAGTATTTTAACCCCCTATTAGGGAACATAGTTTCTCAACTTCACCTGCCCCTATTATTGATACCGACCAAGGTCACCCAGTTTTTTTCTTGTAACTTCTGAACGATTTGGGTGGACCTTTGGTTCAATTGCCTCTCAATCTCTTCCCCGTCTTTTTCAAAAATCCCTGAAAGGATAAACCATCTTTTTTGGAAGAAGGCCCTTTTCTTCAATAGGGACTCGATGACCTGAAGATGGATATTTGCGCAGATTAAATCTGCCTTCTCATCAATAAAATCCTCAGCGTTTCCCTGCCTCACCTCAACGCGTTCCAATTCCCCATTCAATGAAACATTTCTTAAGGCCGTCTCTACGGCAAGCTCATTACAATCAATGGCCAATACTCTCTTCGCTCCCCATTTCGCTGCAGCCAGGGCAAGGATTCCTGACCCTGTTCCTAGGTCCAACACCTTCTCGGGCTTTTCTTTCTGATAGACCTCCCACAGAACCCTTAGACAGGATCGCGTGGTGGGATGATAACCTGTTCCGAAGACCACACAGGGATCGATGTGGACTAGAGTTTCTCCTTTTCCAATCACCGCATTTTCCCACGGAGGAGAGAAGACGAGATTCCCTATCTTGAAAGGTCTCAATTCCTCCCCTGCCTGCCAGGCCTTGTAATCAAGGGTATTTCTTGTGAGAAGCGATAATCCTTTCTGATCGACAAGGGCTTCTACCTCTTCATCATGGGGTTGAGAAAAAAAGAGAAAAGAACTTTCCTGTTCGTTCCAGCAGCCAATGAAGTCTTCTTTGAAAAAATTCCTTAAGCTCTGGATCTCTCCACAGATTTCATAGATATACAGAGTCTCATAAGGGATCATGATTTCCATTTATAGCATGGGAGCCTCCTCTTGACAATTTAGAGCTAAATGCTCAATATTTAGTTTAAATGCTATGCTCTTAGCGCGATGCGCTTTGCTGAAAAGGTATGCCGACGTATAAATACAGGGCTGTTGATTTGAAAAGAAGTTGCGACGATTGCCGGTCGGGGTTCGAAGTGATACAGAGAATTACAGAGCCTCCTCTTGCCGTCTGCCCTCAGTGTAGAAATGTGATCCACCGCATTCTTTTCGCTCCCTCGATTGTGATTAAAGGAAGTCTGGTTACCGCAACGGATCAGAAGATCAAAGAATATGAAAAAGAGGGGAGATGGAGCCATGCGGCCGAATTAGCAGATAAAGAAGCGGAAAAGACGAAGCGAGGCGACTTAAAGACCCGCGCGTTGGAGAATTACAAAAAAGCCGGCTATAATTTTGATAAATACGATACCTAAACCCCACCAAAAGAAATGTCCAATGTCAAAGCCCAAAGTTCAAATCAATGTCAAATTTGAAGCTCCTCGGCCATCCCGTGAGGGCGGGACAGGCACGCCGGGGCTTCCCGGCAGTGTAATTTCATTTTATATTGTGCCCCTTGACCCCGCGCACAGCGCGGGGTCAAGGGGCACGTTCCGGTCAAAGCCCGAAATTATAATTTTACGTTTTGACATTTGAACTTTGGCATTTGGATTTCGGATTCCATGATCACTCTTAGCCATATACAGAAACAGTTTGGGAGCAGAGTCATTTTTAGGGACTCCTCCTTCCAGATCGGAGCGAGAGACAGGATTGGCCTTATCGGCCCCAACGGTTCAGGAAAGACGACTCTCTTCAGAATGGTTCTGGGAGAGG
>CAYMJV010000182.1:0-3976 GCA_964390545.1 uncultured Syntrophaceae bacterium | reverse complement strand
CATTAAAGAAATTCATAAAGAAGGGAGGTTTGTTCTTATGAAGATCCGACCACTTCATGATCGGCTTATTGTTAAGAGGCTTGAGGAAGAGGAGAAGACAAAGGGCGGGATTATCATCCCGGATACGGCAAAGGAGAAACCGATCGAGGGAAGAGTGATCGCTGTGGGAACCGGAAGGATCGGGAAGGACGGAAAGAAGATACCGGTGGACGTGAAGAAGGGCGATCGAATCCTGTTCGCAAAGTATGGGGGTGCGGAGGTGAAGATCGACGGTGAAGAGCATTTAATGATGAGGGAGGAGGATGTCCTTGCCATCATTGAAAAAGAATAGGAAGAAAGGAGAGGTCTCATGGCAAAGGAGTTGAAGTTTGATACGGAAGCGAGGAATGCGATTCTGCAAGGGGTGAATATTCTGGCAGATGTCGTGAAGGTGACGTTGGGTCCGAAAGGAAGGAATGTTGTTCTGGAGAAGTCTTTTGGATCTCCCCTCGTCACGAAAGATGGAGTCACCGTAGCCAAAGAGATTGAGCTCGAAGACCATTTTCAGAATATGGGCGCGAAGATGGTTAAAGAGGTGGCCACCAAAACCTCAGACACGGCCGGCGACGGGACAACGACAGCCACGCTTTTAGCCCAGGCCATCTACCGGGAAGGATATAAAGTGGTGGCAGCCGGTGTCAATCCTATGGATGTCAAAAGAGGAATTGATCACGCCGTGGAAGAGGTCGTCAAGGAGTTGAAGAAACTTTCCAAGCCCGTCAAGGAGCAGAAAGAGATCGCTCAGGTCGGAACCATCTCAGCGAATAATGATCCGACGATTGGCAACATCATTGCCGAAGCGATGAACAAGGTAGGAAAAGAAGGCGTGATCACGGTCGAAGAGGCCAAGGCGATAGAAACCACCCTCGAAGTGGTTGAAGGAATGCAGTTCGATCGGGGTTACATCTCTCCTTACTTCGTCACCGATCCAGAAAAGATGGAAACTGTTCTGGAAGACCCCTATATTCTCCTTTTTGAGAAGAAGATCTCCAACATGAAAGAGCTCCTTCCCATTTTGGAACAGGTGGCGAGGGGGGGGAACCCCCTGTTGATCATTGCAGAAGATTTAGAGGGTGAGGCCCTGGCCACTCTCGTGGTTAACAAACTTCGTGGAACTTTAAAATGTGCTGCGGTCAAGGCCCCTGGCTTTGGAGACCGAAGAAAGGCCATGCTGGAGGACATCGCCATCCTGACCGGAGGGCAGGCCATTTTCGAAGATGTAGGGATTAAACTGGAAAAAATGAAATTGGATGATCTCGGAAGAGCGAAGAAGGTTGTGATTGATAAAGATAATACAACGATTGTGGAAGGGAGGGGAGAGGCCTCTGCCATTGAAGGTCGGATTAAACAGATTCGCGTTCAGATCGAAGAGACGACTTCTGATTACGACAGAGAGAAACTCCAGGAGCGTTTGGCCAAATTGGCAGGAGGAGTGGCCGTCATCAAGGTGGGCGCTGCGACGGAAACGGAGATGAAGGAGAAGAAGGCTAGAGTGGAAGATGCCCTCAACGCCACACGAGCCGCTGTCGAAGAAGGGATTGTTCCCGGAGGTGGCGTGGCCTATTTGAGATGTTTACCTCATTTGAAGAAGATAAAGCTGGAAGGCGAACAGCAGACCGGACTAGAGATTATTAATCGAGCTCTCGAGGAACCCATTCGCCAGATTGCTGCAAATGCCGGGAAGGAAGGGTCTGTGGTAGCCGAGAGGGTGAAGCAGGAAAAAGGCGCTTTTGGATTCGATGCTGATAAAGAAGAATATACCGATATGATCGAGGCCGGCATCATCGATCCGACGAAAGTCGTTCGGTTGGCTCTCCAAAATGCAGCCAGTGTGGCCTCCCTGCTCATCACCACAGAAGCCGTGGTGGCTGAGAAGCCCAAGAAGGAACAGGCTGGTCCGCCCATGCCCCCACCCTACTAACAGGCTGCTGAAAAAGTCATCTTTTCCAGGTTGCTCAAAAAGGGCCAGATGCAAGTTGAGCTCTGCGAAATCCCGTTTGCCGGGGGCCCCCAAAATCCCTTGTAGGGAACGCATATATGCGTTCCCTACTGCGGTACGCCGCAACGACTTGCCCCGTTAGACAGAATCCTGATTGGCCTTGCAGCCATTTGGAAGCTGATGTCCTCACTGATTTGTCTGCAGAATCTATCTACTTATCTAACAGGGCGTGGATGAAGGAAACGCAGCAGATGGCCATTTTTCAGCAACCTGCTAATGAATCGTCAAGCGCATCTGTTGCGGGCGGGGATTCAAATTCCCGCCCGCTTGTTTCTTCACGGAGATGATCGATTTTCACTCTTTCTTACCTGAAGATCCAAAAGAGGCGAAAAGGATCTTCAATACCCTACCTGCTGAACAACAATTAGATATCGTTCTGAAGACGCGAGGGAAGGAACGGATCCACACTCTTTTCCTTTCCGAACATGCAGAGGGGTTGGTTCAACAACTTCCCGAATTGGAGGTTTTCTTAACAATCAAGGAGGTCGGAGAAAAGGACTGCTTGGACCTGATCTCCCTTACCACGGCTGAGCAGCTCCAATATCTCCTCGATCTAGAATTCTGGGAAAAGGATGAGTTGAATCCAGAGAAGATTCTTCATTGGATGGAACTTCTTCTCGAATCAGGAGAGGAGAGGGTTATCCAATTTATCCATACCTCTGATCCTGAATTTATTGGACTCCTTCTAAACAAGTTCCTTAAGGTGGCTACGGCCGATGGAGACCCTATCGAGACGTCGGATCGAATCCCTGCTTTCACGTTAGACCAATACTACTTCATCCGTTTTAAGGAGAAAGCAGCCCGGTCTGTTTTCATCCCTTTCTTACAGACTCTCTATCGGGTCGACGAGGAAGGGTATCGGAGATTGATGGAGGCTCTCATCGTGGAACTGGATTCGGAGATGGAGGAAATAGGTTACCGTTTCCGAAATGCCCGAATGACGGATTATGGATTCCCTGATTTCGAAGAGGCTTTGGAAATTTATCGTTTTGTCAATCCGGATTTCCTGACCCCGGAGAAGAGTCCTTCAGTCACCCGGATTCCTGGAGGGACAGAGAAAATCAGTCCACCTTTCTATCTCACGTTTCAGGGAGAAGGTTTTTTTCTCTCTTCTGTCCTCTCCAGAATCGATGATCCACAGGAACAGAATCGAATAAAAATTGAATTGGCAGCCCTTTCCAATAAGGCCATGGTGGCTGAGCCCATTGACATCTTTGAGATCGATGAGATGAAGAGAGTGACCCGAAAGGTCTTTCACTATTTGAATCTTGGGCTTCAATACTTAAGTGGAGAAGAGGAGGTCAAGGCCCTTGAGGCTCTCCAATCTGTTCCTCTTCAAAAGATTTTTCAATGTGGCGTTGGAGCAACCTTACTTTTGAGGAGCAAGGCAGAATCAATTTTGAAAGAGCCATGGTTTTCAGGGAACCGAGAGAATCTCAACTTCTTGGATCCACCTCATCTTGAAAAATTTGAGGGGGTTTTAAGAAGGAGGCCTGTCCTTTATCGGGATGGGATTCCTGAGGATTATAAAAGCCTTCAGGATTTTAGAGAGACAAAAACTTCATTGGAAATGGTTGAAGCGGTAACCCGCTTTTTGGGTGAGAAGCTTCATGTCTACCCGCAACGGTTGAAAGAGTTGGATCAAGAGGTCACCCTTTCCACCATCTTTCTAACTGCTTGGGCGAACCAGATTCTCAAAGGAACATTTCAATTTGAACCCATTGAGAGAATCCAACTGAAAAACCTTTTTTCTCGAATCTTTGAAAAGGATGAGCAAGAAAAGGGAGTCATCAAGATGGAGATTAAGAATGGATTGAAAAACGCGTTATGTTCGATGGAAGCTGATGAGAACAGACGAATTCACCTTCTTGCTTTCAAGGATTTCTGCCTCGATCTCTTCGAAGAAGAGTTTGGGCGGATTCGTCCCGAAGAAGAGAT
>CAYMJV010000181.1:0-3985 GCA_964390545.1 uncultured Syntrophaceae bacterium | reverse complement strand
CGGCGGCCATGCTGACAGCTCACTCCCTCAATCCAGAATCTCTGAAACGTTCCATCGAAATCGGGGCCCGCTCTTACCTCCCCAAGGAAAAACTGGGAGAGATCGTTCCCTTCTTGGAAGATATTTTGGAGGAAGCCGATGGTTTAACTGGTTGGGGGGGATTGATGAATAAATTAGAAGGATACTTCGTGAGCCGCTGGGGAGAATTTTGGAAGAAGTCTGAAGAGGGATTTTGGAAAGATTTCGAGAAAAAGACTTCTCGCACCAAAAAGTGAGCGAAATGGTTTGATTGGAGAGGGAAGACATGGAGGTCAAGGTTCTTGGCTGTTCAGGAGCGGAAATTCCCGGACATCGTCCGCCGAGTTTTTTGCTGAATGATAGAATCTTGTTTGATACGGGAAGCCTCACCAATGTTCTCGACATCAGAGGGCAATGGAAGATAGAACATATCTTCATCACTCATCCCCACCTCGACCATATCATGGGAATTCCGTTTCTTGCAGACAATCTCATTTTTAGAAAAAAAAAGCATCGGGTCAATATCCTAAGCATTCCACCGGTCATTAATACGATCAGAAAGAGCCTTTTGGATGGGTCTATCTGGCCTGATTTTACGGTCATTCCCAATAGGCATGGGGCCATCTTAAACCTTGTCGAATTAAGAGCAGGTCATTCAATAAAGAGACATGGATGCACGATCACTCCTTATCCAGTCAATCATTCCGTTCCGGCAACGGGATACCTGGTAGAGGACAAAAAGGGGAGAAGATTCTTGTATACCGGTGATACAGGACCCACAGAGGCCATCTGGAAGAAATTAGGGGAAAAGCAGCTTCATTGTTTGATCATCGAGACTTCTTTTCCAAACCGAATGGAAGAAATCGCAATTCGGACAGGCCATCTCACCCCCCGGTTATTGGGAAAGGAACTCCAAAAAATAGAAAATGAGCCTGAGAAGATCTTTGTCACTCACCTGAAACCCCCATATTTCAATACCATCCGGAAAGAACTTCAAAAACTCAAGATTAAAAACCTTAAATTGTTAAGACAGGGCGAAATCATCCGTCTCTAAGATCCCTGATCGTTTTCCCTAACACAAACGCGTTAAATCCCATTCCAGTCAACGGAATCTCCTCTCACCCCCTGCCTACCGGCAGGCGGGCATCCCTCTCCCCAGCAAGGCTGTGTCATAATCGCAAGCGGAGGGAAGAGGCAGTCGGGTTCCAAAGCTTTAGAATGCGGGTCTTTTAGATTATGGGAAATCGCCGATTGTATAAGACCCAACGTTTTCATACCCCTGGCACCTCTGAATCCGAACGGCTAAAGGTAACCGCTCTAAATCTTTTCTCCCCGACCGCCTCTCCCCCTTTTCCGAAAAATCGGTTTTTTCATATTGCGACACGGTCTCAGCGGGGAGAGGGGAGGTGAGGGGGAATCGCACGCTTGCGGACCTGCAGGAGAGCCGTCTGAGGACAAAAGCCCTTCCGGGCTTTTGTCCCTTGTTGAATGTTCGAGGTGTGCCGTCAGGGTTATCTATTAAAGTTGGTGGATTGCCCAGCTCTATTTCTTCGGGACGAACTCAAAAGAATCAAGGATCTTTTTCAAGTCCTCACGGTCGCTGGTTCCCGGGATATCGAATATCGTGTAAAGGATAAAGATCTGATAGGGTTCTGTAAACCCATAAATCCACCCTTGTTCCCGTTTCTGACCTCTGACCGCATAGGTTGCATATTTCTTGGCAGCAAATTGGACCCCCTTTAAGGAGATCGGTTCTGTGGGAGCAACATCCGGTTTAACTGCCCCTTTTCCAAGCTCTTTATCCAATTCAGCTTTCAAACTTTCAGTGGCAGCAGTGGTCAGCCACTCAATCTTTTCCTGGCTGAAGGTGGCATAACGACCTGCTGGCGTCAAATCAAAATTAATATTTGATTTGGTTCCTGGATTATAAGCATATAATTCTGTCTGTTCCTTATCCGTTGAAAAAGGCCTGTCATACCCCAGTTCTTCCAAAAAATCAGGGAACTCTATGGTGATCTTCCAATGGGGAGGAACCGAGACCTTAAATGGATACCGAATCCCGGTGAATTGATTTCCTTCGATCTTACCCGGAAGCACACTGATATCTTCCTTAAGTGCGGGTCGGACAGGGACCCCTGCACAGCCGAAAAGAAAAACCAAAACGATCATCATCATCAAGATCTTTTTCATAACCAATCCTCCTTTACCCCGTTAGAAATAATGTCCCGCTGGAACTTCTAACGGGGTTTACGTTCAAATCAAATCGATGTTAGTATCTTCAGAAGGCAAGGGCACAACAAGAACGGGTTTCCGGGTTCGATGGAGGACCGAGCTGCAGACACTCCCAACAAGGGTCTGCTGCAAAAATCCCTTGCTGTGGGTTCCGAGCACGATCACATCGCAGCCCTCCTCATCCACGGCCTTTAAAATCTCTTCCACAGGGGGACCCAGCCGAATAAGGATTTTGGATATGAAGTCAACCGAAGAAATGCCCATTTGGGTATCTGCCTTTACGGAAATATCCTGAATTCGCTCCTTGAATTTCTTAGCGGTTTCATCCCAGCGGTCCTGTGCAACCTTATGCGAGAAATCTCCAAAGCTGATGAGCATGGGAGGAAGAGGTTCAACCGCATGCAAAATGACAATCTTCGCTTCATCTCTTTTTGCCATCTGGACCGCATAGTAGAAAGCATAAGCAGAGTTCTTGCTAAGATCCGTTGCAAGAAGAATCGTCTTGATTTGTGGAATCATAGTTTCCCTTTTCTATGAAATAGGCACCCATTGAAATGAAGCCGTTTCAGCGGACGAGGAAAATAAATACTCCCAAACCCATGAACAGGAGCGCCGTTAAGAGCTTGACCGTTCCTGTATGTTTTTTTGTTACCAGTGCCATCTTCTCAGAAGTGACTCCAAAATAGGCCATTACGAAAATCCCCACCAAAGGTATGATGAACATGATGTTGTAGAAAATGAGATTCAAGAAGGCATGGACCCTCAGTGCGGGGATGCTCATGATATATCCAATCGTGGGGAGATACACCTGCCCGGTGCAGACCACCTCAGTGCCAGCAATGACGAATCCGAGAGCGAATGTGCCTATGAAACCCGCTTTCGAAGAACGGGTCTGTTTCCTGATAATTCCATGGATCTTTTTCTTCAGGACCATGGGAAGCTGAAGCTTCATTTTTTCCATATGACCTCGACGAAATTGAAGATAATCATAAAAACTTATTATCCCCAGTACGAATGCAAACAGCCCGATGACGAGATAGATCCCTTTGGTGATCAGAGGGAAACCGCTCAACTGGCGCAGCCCAGCCATGAGCCCCACTCCGGCGATGATGTAAGCAATAAAGACACCAAGGGTGAAAATAATACCGTAGGTGAGGATCTCTTTGCTTGCTTTGCCTAAAAAAGAAAGGTAAGAAACCAAAAAGACGATCGTGGCAAAGGCACAAGGGTTGAGACCGTCGATCAGGCCTGCGATCAACACCCCCCAGAGGCTAAATTGCTTGAACCGCTCGACGATCCTCTTTTCCCCGCCCTGGAGAGCCTCTTTGGTCACTTTCTCCCAGGGTGGAGGAGCTGCCTTCCCCTGATATTTTGAGACCAGCTTTTGTAAGTCCTCATATCTAAAATCTTCTCCCGAGAGGTAGCCTTCACCGATATAGAGCTGAACAATCTCCCCCTGTTTGGCCTCTGGAATCTTATAGATTTCAAAAAGAGCCTCACCTATCTTTTTATTCTCCTCCTTCGTCATGTCGAAGGTTCCTATTCTCAAATCAGGAAACTTCAAGGCCCATTCCCCTAACTTTGCCTTCACCCCTTCACAGTGAAGGCAGCCGTGCGTATAGAAAAAAGCACCATAAACAATTTTCTGAGAACGCTTCTCCTCCTCTGTAGGGGCATGAGGGATCCACCGCTCCGTCTTCGTCACTTGAAGGGAAGGCCAGGAGACCCCTCCTTT
>CAYMJV010000180.1:0-3989 GCA_964390545.1 uncultured Syntrophaceae bacterium | reverse complement strand
CAACCAGAGCAGACGCTACAGCACCTGTCCCACAGGCCAGCGTCTCGTCTTCCACCCCCCGCTCATAAGTTCGGACAGAGAGTCGTGAGCCGTTCTCCACTTTGACAAAATCGGCATTGGCTCCAGCTGGGGCATAATGGGGATGGAATCGAATCACCCTCCCCATGTCGACCACATCCACATTTTCAAGATTTTTTAAGAATAAAATAGCATGAGGAACCCCGGTGTTAATACTCGATAGCGTCAGTTCCTTTCCTTCGATTAAAATCTTTTCGTCCAGCTTCAGGCTATGAGGCTTGGTCATTTCCAGTTTTACCCGTTTCCCATTCACTTCACCTGAAATGATCCCTGCCAGCGTCTCGAAGGTCAGAGAAGGCCCGGCAATTCCTTTCAAATGAGCAAAACGAGCCACGCATCGTCCCCCATTGCCACACATCTCTCCCTCGCTCCCATCTGCATTGAAGAATCGCCACTTAAAATCAGCCCTCTTTGATTCCTCTACCAGAATGAGCCCATCGGCACCCACAGAGACCCTTCTTCGACAGACCTTACGGGCAAATTTCTTCATCCGATCTTCACCCAAGAAAGGATTTCGATGATCGATGAGGATGAAGTCATTTCCACTTCCACTCATCTTCATGAAAGGAATCTTCATCAAAACCTCCGGTTTTGAAAATCCGAAATCCGAATATCGAAACTCGAAACAAATTCAAAATTCGAATGACCGAATGTTCTAGACATTATTGCTTTCCGTTTCGAATTTAGTGCTTGGGTCATTTGGATTTGTTTCGGATTTCGGATTTCGTGCTTCGAATTTTCAGAGCAAAAACTCTGGTATCTTCTCTCCTCGAACCAGGTCCTCGTAGTCTTCCCTCTGCCGGATTACAAACATCTGGTCATCTCGGACCAGGACTTCAGCCACCTTGGGTCTTGAATTATAATTGGTCGACATGGAGAACCCATAAGCACCAGCGCTCATCACGGCAATGAGTTCTCCTGCTTCGAGCCTTGGAATTCTCCGTCCCTTGGCTAAAAAGTCGCTCGACTCGCAGAGGGGGCCCACCACGTCAGCTACAATCTCCTCACGTTTTTCCTCGTTGACAGGAAGAATGTGATGGTACGACCCATAATAACTGGGCCGGACCAGATCATTCATGCCTGCATCCACAATCACAAACCTTTTCTCCTCATTCTCTTTGGTATAAAGAACCCTTGAGACCAAAATCCCTGCATTCCCAACGATCACACGACCTGGTTCTAAGATGAGGGTACAGCCGAACCCCTTAATCTCCTCAAGAATGGTGGACGCATATTCTACGGGATCAGGAGGCTCCTCATCCTCATAAGTGATCCCCAGGCCACCTCCCAAATCCAAATATTGGATTTCAAACCCTCCATTTCTCAAATCTTCGACCAGACTTTTCAGCTTCCGCAAACCTTCCATAAAAGGTTCAGCTTGAATAATCTGTGAACCCAGGTGGCAGTCAATCCCAACAACTTTCAAATTGGGCAATTGAGAGGCCATCCGGTAGGCCATCGGGGCGCGAAGGATATCAATGCCGAACTTATTCTGCTTCAACCCGGTTGAGATATAAGGGTGTGTCTTCGCATCAATATCAGGGTTGACGCGAATAGAAATAGGTGCTTTTTTACCTATTCGGCCTGCCACTTCGTTGATGGCCTGAAGTTCCTGGGAAGATTCCACATTGAACATCAGGATACCCGTTTTCAAGGCATATTCAATCTCATCTCCTCTTTTGCCAACCCCTGAGAATACAATCTTTTTCGGATCGGCCCCTCCCTTGATCGCTCGGTAGAGCTCTCCTCCTGACACCACATCCACACCGCCGCCCAAATTGGTGAAGAGGCGAATGAGAGCCAGATTGGAATTCGCCTTAGCAGAATAACAGACCAGGTGCGGTATTCCTTCAAAGGCGTTATTGAAGACCGTGAAGTGTCTCACCAGCGTGCTATAGCTATAGAGGTAGAACGGAGTCCCTACTTTTTTTTCAATCTGATGGATGGAAATCCCCTCACAATGCAACTGGCCATTCTTGTATTCGAAGAAATGCATCCGACCTCCCAAATGCGGATTTCGGAATTCGGATTGCGGAGTCCCCCTCACCCCCCACCCTCTCCCCCGCGGGGAGAGGGAATGGGAGAGGGGCCGCATTCTGCACTCCGCATTCCGAATTAATAAATATATTTCACCCTCGCTTCTTCCGAATGTGGACTTTCATTCTTTCGAACCGAGGTGTCCATAGCCGTCACCGCGTACTCATAATCTTGCCCTAATTCAACTTCGGTATCAAGATAGGTTTCCTTCGTCAGAGGGTTTTCCGTCAATCTTACAAAGTCTCTTTCTCCGGGTCTCCTTCGATAGACATGATAACCTAACAAGTCAGTTTCCTGATTTTTCCTCCAGTTCAGCTCAATCCCGTTCTTAAGGGGAATTGCCACCAGCCCCAAGGGCGAACCGGGGGGAATCATGTCGGTGGGAGTTGCGGCGACCTCTTGAGAATCCTTTCCCTCCACATCCGTTTTAACCACTCGCCTTAGGGTTCGAACGAAATAAATATATTTCCTTTCATTCTCTACACTCAAATCAGTGAATTGAGTCTCAGGCAGAGGTTCCCTATTCAGGGGGCTGGCGGAAAAGGATTCATCCTCTCGTCTCCGGTAAACATTATATCCTGATGCACCCTCTACTCGCTCCCAGGAAAGATCCACCTTTTTGTCCCCTTGTTCCTCCTTTACGCTCTTGGGTGGATCAAGCGGAGTGTCCCAATACACCCAGACAGGATTGGAAGGGGAGTTTGGATGCCCTCTCCGATTGACTGCGACAATCTCATACACATAAACCTTTCCCGGTTCATGATCTTCGATGAAGACGGATAATTTCCTGCCCTTTTCTTCTCCTTTGCCATCCAACTTCATTTCATAAACGGGTTTTGGTTTTTCTCCACATCCCGTGCATTGATCTCCAACGAGAAGGCCCTCAGATCTTAAGACCTGGAAGCTTTCCAAATCGGTCAAAGGCGTCTTATCGGTATTCTCCTTTGGAGCCGTCCATTCTAAAAGGACGCGCCCTTCTCTTGGCAATGCTGCAAGGTCCACAATCCTCTTTGGAACAATGGACTCCCACGGCACCGGAGGAGCCTTCTTGCCACAAGCGCCTGTCACTACTAGAAGAGCCACCAAGAGTATAACAGTTTTTACCATCATATCAGTCTAATTAATTCAATGGGGCCTGGCGCAGGTTCAGGTGTCATCCTGAGCGGAGCGAAGGATCTCTGAGATTCTTCACGGAGCCTGCCCTGAGACGAAAGGCAAGACCCTTCGTGGAATTTATCCTGAGCGAAGCGAATGGACTCAGGGTGACAGGTGGCGAAGGGTTCAGAATGACACTTATCTCAACCTCAACCTAAGTTTTTTGTTTTCTTTCTCCAAAAATTGCGGTTCCTACTCGGACGTAGGTCGCTCCTTCTTCAATGGCGATCTCAAAGTCATTCGACATCCCCATCGAGAGTTCCTTCAAGGGGATGCCTTCTCTTACCATCCTTTCTTTTAACTCTCGAAGTTTAGTATAGTAAGGACGGCTCATCTCTGGCAAATCGAAATACGGTGGCATGGTCATCAGTCCTTCTAAGGAAAGATGACCGAGATTAAGAATTCTTCTGACGATACTAAAAACCTTTTCTTCGTCCGTTCCAAATTTAGTAGCTTCTCCTGAAATATTCACCTCAATCATCACCTTAGCGACCTGCCCAACTTGTTCAGCTCTCCGGTTCAGTTCTTCGGCCAATGTCAGGCTGTCTATCGAATGGATCATATCGAAGATGCGAACCGCATATTTCGCCTTATTCGATTGGAGATGTCCGATGAAATGCCAAGCGACTGACCTGCCTTCGCCGAAACGCTCCGTGCAGGCAGGCCTGCCAATCTCTTCGATCTTCTTTTGAGCCTCCTGAACATAATTTTCTCCCAGG
>CAYMJV010000179.1:0-3998 GCA_964390545.1 uncultured Syntrophaceae bacterium | reverse complement strand
CCTGACAACCCGTCCCGGCGCAGATGGTGATGCACGGTTTCTTTTCGTCCCTTGACCCTTTCAGGGATTGCCGCAAGTTCCGAAGGTTTGAAATGCTTGTGAGGCGAGGGTTCATCTCTTTAAATTCGAAGCACGAAATCCGAAATTCGAAACAAATTCGAATGTCTCAAACAGATCAATTCAAACTTATTGTTTTTGACATTTGAGCATTCGAGTTTCGGATTTGTTTCGGATTTCGATATTAGAATTTCGGATTTACCTCTCTGCTACATACTGAAAATACAATCCTACTGATATTTTTTCAAAATAGATTCAATCTTATTGGTATTAATTTTTCCATAATATTTTTTGTCAATCACCATCATAGGCCCTAAGGCACAGGCTCCTAGGCAATTGACACTTTGGAGGGTAAAGGCCAGGTCTCCTGTGGTTCCACCGGATTTGGCACCCAGTCGATTTTCAAGATAGCTCAGGATTCTGGCACCTCCTCGTACGTGGCATGCGGTCCCCAGGCATACCTGGATCGTGTGTCTTCCCTTGGGCTCCAGGCTGAAGGCCTTATAGAAGGTAGCCACTTCATAGATGGTGGTCACGGGGATATCGAGGCTCTTGCCGACTTGAAGCAGTGCCTTTCTGGGGAGATAATTCATCCTGGCTTGGATATCCTGAAGGATGCCGATAAGAGAAGACCTCTGATAACCATGGTTTTCAATGATTTCGCATACGACGCCCAGATCTACCTGCATCTCATTTCCCTTATTAGATAATATTGTTTAAGTTGGAAATTTGGGTTCATGAAAGAATGGAATAATGAAGAAGTAAAAGGTTGAGGTTAAGGCTAAGGTTCAGGTTAATTTTCAGAAATCCTCAACCTCAACCTCAACCTGACATTTTTCCATTATTCCAATATTCCAATGACCCGTCATTCCAATTTCATTTTAACTGATTCGGTTGAGGACCTCAATTCCCCGCAGGAGGGTTTCATCCGATGCCGCAAAAGAGATCCTCACGTGGGATTTCCTTTTGGAGAAGACGCTGCCAGGGACAATGAAAAGATTATTCTTAATGGCTTTTTCAACAAAGGCCTCTCCGTCTCCTCCAGGAACTTCCGGGAAGATATAGAAGGCCCCTTTTGGTTCTTGTACATGGAACTTTTCCTTAAGCCCCTCATAGATCAAATCCCTTTTCCTTTTATATCCTTGAATGTAGCTGTCGACGTTGAAGTCTAGAGCTTTGATCGCTGCCTTCTGGGCAAAGGAGTTGACACTGGAGAAAGTATATTGCTGAAGGGTGATCATTTGCTGAAGGATCTCCCGAGGACCTGCCACATAGCCCAATCTCCATCCCGTCATGGCCCACCCCTTGGAGAACCCACCAAAGGTTAACGTCTTTTCATAGAGTTGTCCGATGCAGGGGCAGGCGGGGGAATCGAAAACAAAATTGTCATAGATATCGTCTGAGAGGATTAATAGATCCCTTTCTCGGGCTATCCGAACCACCTTCAGCAGGTCTTCTTTTGGATAGATGGTTCCCGTGGGGTTATTAGGACTATTGATGATGATAGCCTTTGTCTTCTTTGATAATTTCTTTACAATTTCTTCTTCCCGCAGTCGAAAATCGGGATAAGTATCCACGAATACTGGAATCCCTCCCACCAACAGAACTTGATATTCATACATTACAAAGAAAGGATCAGGGATGATCACTTCATCGCCGGGATTGATCAGTGCTAGGTTGGCAAGGAGAAGGCCACCGGTCACGCCAGCCGTTACCGTCACCTCCTCAAAATGAACCCCTTTTTTCTTGAGATGGGAGGCTATCTTCTCTCTCAATTCAGGAATCCCTTGTGTGGGAGTATATTTGTTAAACCCTTTTCTGATCCAATCAATGCCTTCTTCTTTGAGAGGTTCTGGAATGTCAAAATCGGGTTCTCCAATGCTTAGATTGATGGGATCTTTCATCTGGCGGGCCAGATCGAAAATCCGTCTAACCCCGGAGGGCTTGATTTTCATTAACCGCTCAGAGATCAGCATCCTGTTACTCTCCTTCTTCTTTTATCTTCTTTGCTTTTTCGATGAGTTCGAGAATGGTATCGATTCTCGTCTTAGTGGGGGGTGCCAAGGCACGTTGGATTTGATCAATGGAATAATGTTCACCCAGGAATTTTGATATCTCTATCCTGAACTCCCAGCAAACCATAATTCTTCGACAGGGTAGGTCTTCATTAAGGGTTCTACAATATCGGAAGGGGACTTCGCCACCTAATTGAGGGCAGCGGATCACTAAAGCGTCATGTTCTTCAATCATGAGTGCTTCGGTAGACTTTGAGTAATTTGGTACAATCGACTTCAACAAAAAATCCTACGAGCCCTGAGAGGAGCCCGTAGGATTCGATTTTGATTAAACAGGTTTTCCCTTTTTCAATGCCTTCGGTTTTGGCAATCCTTCAATGGATTTGAGGGATTTGTTCATCTCATCCTGTGGTAATACATAGTCGACGAGTTTCCCACTGAAATAAGCGTCATAACCACCCAGATCCATCAGGCCGTGACCGCTCCAGTTCAAAAGGATGACTTTTTCTTTTCCTTCTTCTTTAGCCTTTTTGGCTTCCTCAATCACTGTACAAATGGCATGACTGGTTTCTGGAGCAGGTATGAAACCTTCGGTCCTCGCCCATTGGACAGCAGCGGCATAGGCCTCCAATTGATTGTAAGCCCGAGGCTCAATCAATCCTTCAATAATCAACTGGCTCAAAAGGGGAGCGATGCCATGATACCTCAACCCTCCAGCATGGATCGGCGCTGGGATGAAGGTATGCCCGAGGCTGTACATGGGAAGGAGAGGGGTGGTGGCGGCGGTATCACCGAAATCATAGACAAAAGGTGCTCTGGTCATGGTGGGGCAGGAAGTCGGCTCTGACGGGATGATGGTAATCTTGGCACCATTGATTTTATCCAGAACAAAGGGAAAGGCAAGACCAGAAAAGTTACTTCCACCACCTGCACAAGCTGCTACTACATCAACCTTCTTCTCCCCAAATTTCTCTAATTGTTTCTTGGCCTCGAGTCCGATAATCGTCTGATGCATCATCACATGGTTCAGGACGCTTCCCAGGGAGTATCGGGTTTCCTTGGAGGTGACAGCATCTTCAATCGCCTCGCTGATAGCGATGCCAAGGCTTCCCGGAGTATCCGGGTTTTGTTCCAGAATCTTTCTGCCCGCATTGGTGTCTTTGCTCGGGCTGGGTACACAGTTTGCTCCCCAGGTGTTCATCATCATACGGCGATAAGGTTTTTGGTCATAACTGATCCTTACCATATAAACCTTACACTCTAAACCATAGAGGCAGCAAGCAAAACTGAGTGCGCTTCCCCACTGTCCAGCACCGGTCTCTGTCGTGATCCGCTTAATGCCAAAGACCTTGTTGTAGTAAGCTTGTGGAATAGCCGTATTGGGCTTGTGGCTCCCTGGGGGGCTCACCCCTTCATTCTTATAATAAATTCTTGCAGGAGTCCCCAAGGCCTTCTCTAAGGCATAAGCTCGATGAAGAGGGGTGGGTCTCCAGATGAGAAGTTTTTCCATCACACCTTCCGGGATGTCGATCCATCGTTGTGTGCTGACCTCCTGCTCAATCAAATTCATAGGGAAGACAGGGGCGAGATCTTGAGGACCGATTGGTTTCCCCGTGCCGGGATGGAGATCCGGTTGTAGGGGTGTAGGTAAGTCTGCTTGAATATTGTACCATTGCTTTGGAATCTCATCTTCTCTAAGGAAAACTTTGAACTCCTTCATAATCTCCTCCTTCTATTTTGAAAAGAATTCATTCAAAAACAGGGGTACCCTTGTTATCACCTCCTTCTCTTTGCAGATTTAGCGATTTGTTCTTTTTTCTTCCTGAGGGTCGATTCCCAAATATCAATAATTAATAGTGTTGTCAAGATAATTGTTTCAAAGGAAAGGAATAAAAAAGGCACGCTGGTCATCCAGCGTGCCTTCTG
>CAYMJV010000178.1:0-4009 GCA_964390545.1 uncultured Syntrophaceae bacterium | reverse complement strand
TCAAAACCAAAAACTTTGAGAAGCAGCCAAAGGAATTGGGGCATTCAGTTCGAAGGGAAGAAGAAGCAAAGGGCAACATGGGGTTTCAAAAAAAAATGTCTAACTAATTAAGATTTTAAGTTTTTCCTAAAAGTAGAAAAAACGCTCAGGCTTCCTCTTATGACCAGATTTCTTGGGGTGACTATAGATTTCCTGCATTTTTTTGTCAAGACAAATTTCGCTTTGTTTCCTATCGTTTCTCTTTGCTGACTCAACCCTCGACACAAGAAATCATACGCTACCTTTCCCATCTTTTTATTGACTTTTCAAATCGTCTATGCTGTTATAGTGGCGAAAAAAGGGTAAACCCCGTTAGAAAGCCTTCCACTTTCTAACGGGGTAAACAATTCATCCCAGGCTTAACGATGTTCTGCACGAACTGTGGCCATCAAACATCGGCCCAAACAAAATTTTGCCCCCAATGTGGTCAGCCTGTTCAGACTGCTCCCCGTCAATTTATTTGCATTAAATGTAATACCCCCTTACCCCCCCAGACTTTTGTTTGCCCTTCATGCAATGAAAAATATCAGTATTGCCGCGATTGCGGTGGTTTTATATCGTCCACCCTAAAGGTTTGCCCCCATTGCAAACTGTTGATGAAGGTCCCTGTAGGTTTCGGCATTCAACCTCAAGAATTCCAACATCCCTCCATGGGACAGGTGAACCAATTACTTAACAACAGTGCGTTGCTTAAGAAATTTGCTGACCATATCTCTACCAAGGTAGGGAAACCATGGTATGAATCGACTTTTACCAGCGTGCTATCAACCGAAAAACAATATCCCATCGTTTATGAGCTTGCGACTTTAGTGGCCCAAAGATTTGGGCTGCAAAGAATCCCCTCGGTCTATATTGAGATGGAACGTGGCTATCAATCTGCCACTTACGGGTCTGAACAGGATGCCTTTGTCAACGTTGGCTCCTTTATCCCCCGACTGCTCAACCACAAAGAACTACTTTTTGTCTTGGGTCATGAATTTGGCCACCTCATGAGCAATCACGCCCTGTGGACAACCGTCAGCATGTTTCTGGTCGGTCAGCACAGAAGCACCTTGATGTCAGACGGGATCCTTTCCTATCTCAATCCCCAGAAATGGATCGAGGCTGGGGTAGAGGCCATCGTCACAAAATGGATGCAGGTGGCCGATTTCACAGCAGACCGCGCAGGACTTCTTGCCATTGGGGATTTTGAATTAGCCAGGCGCGCGCTCTTTCTTCTCTATGTCAAATCTCGAAAGGAAGCTGAAGAGATTAACCTCGAGGAGTGGGCAGCACAGCATGAACTCGAATCTTCAACGATAAGTAAAATTAGCCAGTTGACGAGCTCAACGACTCCCTATTTGGGTGTACGTCTAAAAGAACTGAAATTATTCTATCAATCTCCACAATACCAACTGTTGAGAAACAGGGTTGAATCAGGATGCGGGCTTGACTTTAGTGAGCTTTACGATGAGAAGGGTTGGTTAAAGCAGTTCAAACGCTCTCCGGCAGTACACCCGGCACCTGTTCAGACAGCAGCGGCAGGCCCATTGCAGGTTCCAAGAATAAAAGTGATTTCAGGGAACTGCCCGAAATGCAACACGCGGCTCAACATTCCCCTTGAGAAGCTCCCTAATAAAAACTATGTGGAGATTACCTGCTCTCATTGTGCCAACAACTTCGGTCTCGATCTGGCAAAAATCTTGGGAAAGATATCCCCCCAAAGCGAGGCATCGAAAACAGAGCCTCCTTTGAAGCCACCGATGGAGCAAACATCACCTAAGAACGAAGCTGTCAAGAATGAAACGACTCAGAGACAGATCCTTTCGGAAAAAACAGCCGCGGAAGGAAAAGATAAAATAGACTCTCTTCAAAAGGAGGTTCTCCGAAAAGGACCCTCAAAGATCATATCCACGGAAAAAGAGAGATTAGAAAAGGGACGAGCTAAACCAGAATCGAATAAGAAACGCGCTCAAAAAATGAGAATGATCAATGGAAAATGCCCAAAATGCAGCAAAACCTTTTCGATTCCTTTGGAAAAACTTCCAAATAAACCTTTTGTTGATCTCCAATGTCACGGATGTCAGGAGAAATTTAAACTGGTGCTCACTAAGATAAAAGGCGAGGTAACAAAAAACGCAACAGGGAAATAAACCATCAGGGTCAGATGAATCCCTGAGAGAGGGGGGCTTATGGCATTTTTCGGAGATATCAATCGTGAGGGGCTGGGGACGTTGGGTGGAGTCCAGACTCCAGAGGGAGAAAGTCTCAATATAGGAACGAGAGTGCTGGACACAGACGGGGATGGAAGAAACGATCTCTTTCTCGTGGATTTGGATAATGATGGCACGATCGATGGTGTTGTACGGGGCTTCGATGCCAACGGCGATGGAGTGAACGATACCTATGTTCAATACAATGAGGATGGAAGTATCCAGTCGATTGGTCGAGTTGACCCTACGACAGGGCAGCTACAGGCCGTTTATGAAGAACCGGACTTCTTTGACAAACTATTAGACTTCCTTGGGCTAAAGGATTTGGAGTCCCCTGAGGAGGCACTCTTCACCACTTTTGACGACCCTTACATCTTCGAAACCTACGGGACCTATGGAGTTGAAGTGTCAGATGTGGAGATGGAAGCCGTGGTCGTCGAATCGTCTGATATTACAGAAACGACGGAGACGGAATATGAATCGATGGATAGCGGAGCATCCGTTGTCGATGACTCAGGGACCCCTGCGGAAGACGACGGAGCCTCTGCAGATACTGAAACGGCTTCTTCGGCAGATACAAGCACAGAAGCTTCAACGTCAGATACAGGCTCAGAAGCCGAAACTTCAGCAGAGGCCGCTGATGCAGGGAAAGAAGAGGGAGCGACGCCCAGGATTGTTGGGCTCGAGGATCGGAGTGGTGCCCAGGACGGATCATCCATGTGGGCAAAGGTTGATACGGATGGAGACGGCTTGGCCAACACCGAAGAGCGGGTAACACAAGGGAGTGGCGAGTACTATGCCGATATTAACAAGGACGGCTATAACGAAAGAGTAGCCACCGACACAGATTATGATGGCCGCATCGACAAGGTCGACACAACCGGACAGGGATCTTCAATGGACCAGGTGGATGCCTCACAGGTGATGTCACCCGATTCTGAGCACATGGTGGACAAGGTTCCGGGTGAAAATGACGATGTCGCTGCTGCACAGGAGGCTGCAGCTTCTGCTTCAACATCGGACACATGGCAGGTGGACGAGGGTTCTTCTGATGCGGCCAGTTCATACGACGCGGGAACATCCGATTCAAGCAGTTCTTCTGACTCGGGCAGTTCTTACGACTCAAGCAGCAGCTCGGTCGATTCCAGTAGTTCTTATGACTCAGGAAGTTCTTATGATTCCGGAGGAAGTTCGTCTGATTCGGGGAGCGACACGACTTAAGGGAAGCCTTACGATCATCTTACTCACTCTCTTTGCCGATCCCTGGCACCCACTTGCCAGTTTTTTTCTTATATTTTTTGTATTCTTCTCCAAACTTTTCGTCGAGTAGCCTCTCCTCAAAGCTCGCGATATAGTTATAAAAAACGAATACCGCCACAAAGAAAGCCAGAGAGAAAATCGAGGCTGTTGAAACCGCAAGGCCGAGGTAAAACAAGAGGCACGCTGAATAAAGCGGATGCCTCACGTACCGAAAAGCTCCGCTCGAAACCACCTCCGTGCCACGCTGTTCACGGCAGATTTTATCGTGACCCGACATAGAAAGATAGGCTGCTGTGGCAAGAGCGAGGCCCAAAAACACCAAACGGATATAAAGTGGGATATGATTCGATAGAAAGGTTGATGTCCGCAAGAAAAATGAATCGACGATCCAGAGGATTAGAAATAAGGCAAGGAGTATCAACTGCCCGGCATCGCCGAAAGGATGTTCACCATTTTTTTCTTTCACATTCGTCCCAATTATTTCTTTTGATGTCTAATGACACCCTGACAGGTTGTCA
>CAYMJV010000177.1:0-4030 GCA_964390545.1 uncultured Syntrophaceae bacterium | reverse complement strand
AGATTCTTCGGCTGATGCCTCAGAATGACATTACGACACAGTCTCTCAGGGGGAGGGGAAAAGGGGTGAGAAATTGAGTGCCCATCTGATCCGGTTTGATGTGCCCGTCGCAAAAGATAAAGAAGTGAAAGTAAAGTATCGGATTCGGTTTAAATACTAGTTCGGAGTGTCTAGTTCGGAGTTCGGAGAATTTAGCAGAGAAAGAATTGAATCGATTTTGAAACTAATTAAAAGACAGTTTGAAAGTCTCCGAACTCCCAACTCCGAACTCATAACTTTATAGTACTGGTTTTCTTCTCTCTTCCATTCCTTTCTTTTCATTGACGGTCAATAGGATTGCCATCCCAACAACAAAAAAGATCAAAACGGAAAGGACGCCTGATTGCACGCTTCCTGTGATGGCAATCAGAATTCCATAAATTAAAGGACCGAAAATGGAAGCAAATTTCCCAGAAACGCCGAAAAAGGCAAAAAACTCGGCACTGTTTGCATCAGGGGTGAAAAGTCCTTGGAGAGAGCGGGAGGCTGCCTGGCTGCCACCCAGAACAATGGCTACCAAAACTCCCAGGATCCAATATTCTGTCTTCGGATCCCAGATGATTCCCAATTGAAAGGCCCAGAGGACAATGAGGGACCAAATCCCCAATGAGATCATCACCGTCCTCTTGCTCCCGATGGCATCTGCTAGAAACCCAAAGATCATTGAACCCACAAAAGCAATTCCCTGAACCATCAAGAAGAAGACGATGAGCTCATTGGTCTTCATCCCCAGCACATTAGCACCAAAGATCGAGGCCATGACGATGACCGTTTCGATGCCATCGTTGTAAATGAGAAAGGCAAAGAGGAACTTTGTTAATTCCTTAAAGGTCTTGATTCGACGAAAGGTATGTTGGAGACGTCGATAACCCTCCAAGAAACAGCTTCTTTCGATAGATGGAAGAGAGGCTTGCGGCCTCTCTTTCAAAAAAAGAAATGTGGGCAGTGAAAAGATAAGCCACCAGAATGCCACAGAGAGGAAACAATCCTGGACCGTGAAATATCCCGTTGGAAATCCGAGCCACTCAGGGTATTTCAACATCATTAAGTTGATCGCTAGAAGAGCCCCTCCTCCGATATAACCCAGCGCCCAACCAAGACCGGAAAGCCGTCCGATATTTTGGTCCGTAGAGATTTCTGGAAGGAAAGCATTATAAAAGACATTTCCTTCCGCAAAACCGATATTGGCGATGATGAAGAAAATCGCCCCCATCCAATAATCCCCAGCG
Source organism: uncultured Syntrophaceae bacterium (assembly GCA_964390545.1). Lineage (GTDB taxonomy): Bacteria > Desulfobacterota > BSN033 > BSN033 > UBA1163 > CAYMJV01. The sequence continues at coordinate 2,762 of CAYMJV010000177.1, read as the reverse complement.
TGGATAAAATAAAGGAGGCCGGTGAAGAGGACGCCTGTGAAACAGAAAGCCATCAAGAAATGTTTCTTTGAGGCAGAAGCATCGGCGACCGCACCCAAGAATGGAGAAAAGATAGCGGAGATTGCCATGCTGAGCGAGATGGTAAAGGTAAAGAAGGAAGCGCCATGAAGCCGAAATCCGAGGATCTCAACTCCTCTTTCTCCTCCAGTTACCACCGTGGCAAAGTATTGATTGAAGATGACTGCGAGAATGGTCGTGGCAAAGGCCGAGTTGGCAAAATCATACATGGCCCAGCCGAAGATCTCTCGCTTTTTGACAGGCATGCTTTAACATCCTTTCAAAAAAAATCCCCCTTCATCCCCCTTTTGCAAAGGGGGAAAGAGGGGGATTATACGCTATGCTCCATGCGGTATGCTCTATGCAAGCTCAGACGGTTCTGATTTCCTGCCGCATAAAAACGAGATAACAGATTCCAAAACAGAGAAACGTGATGGCCACAAGAGAAACCAGATGCGGGGTGACGATGTACAAGCTCTGCAAAAGGGGAAGCGGATTTTGGAAGCGAGACATAGAAAGCTGTTCCATGGGACCCACAAAGACTAATTTGGTTGCCTTCCTCATCGGGTTAAGAATCGTTGAAGTTGCATCACTATAAAGATTCATGGGAGAAAAGAAGGAGATTGTCCTCTGTACCTGCTCATGCCTAAGGAGTACGTCAGGAACTATCCCGCTGGCGCTTTGACTCATCGGAGCAACGGCATCCGCCAAAACACCTGCCCCTAAGCTCACAAAAAAGGAGAAAAATATCCACACCGCCAGAGAGGCCAGGGCAGAAGTGGCTGTGCTACGAAAGACCACAGAAAATAGGATGGATATCCCCAGCCAGAAGGAGATGTAAAGGATGCTGATAATCAGGTAAATGAAGAGGCGCGAAATCTCTTCGGCACCGGGCACCACACCGATCAATCGTATGCCGAGGCCTGCGATAATGAGGATGATGGCCACCAAGACGATGGTGATCACTGTCACACCCGTTAGAAATTTTGCATTGATGATCGAGTCGCGATAGATGGGCTGAGCGACCAGTTTGCTCAACGTCCTGGAAACCCTTTCGCGATTGATCGAATCAAATCCCAGGATGATGCCCACAAGGGGACCAAAAAATCCGATGAATTGGATAAAGGAAAAAAGTTTCCCTGTCGAAGTAAAAAGCAACAAAAAGATCAGGGTGGGTTTTGCCAATCCCCTCGTTTCCTCTTGGATGCCCATGCCCACCATGGACGCAATGATCACACCTACCATCACGATCAATGCCGAAATAAGGAGAAACCGTGTGCTGCTAAATTGGTCTGCCAGCTCTTTCCTGAAAATGGTCAAGATCCCGTGCACCTCAGGCCTCCTTAAAGTATTTCATATAGATTTCTTCGAGCGTATAACGCTCCTTATCAATACCCAATTTTTCTCTTGCCAATTCCTGAATGGGCCCCACTGCCACCAGGTTTCCTTTGATCATGATTCCTACCCGATCGCATATCCTCTGCACTTGATCGAGAAGATGGGAAGAGAGAAAAACAGTGATATTCTTTTCTCGACTGAGGGAATGGATCAGGTCGAGCATCCGATTCGTCCCATCCGGATCCAGACCGATGGTCGGTTCATCGAGGAAGATGAGCTTCGGTTCCTTGATCATCACTTCAGCGATCCCTAGGCGTTGCCTCATCCCTTTGGAATAAATCCCCACCATTTTCTTAGCTTCCTCGTAAAGACCAACTTCTTTGAGCCAGGTATCAATCCTCGGGACGGAGATCTCATCAGGAATTCGATTCAATCTGGCTACATACTGGAGGTTTTCCCTAGCGTTCATGTCATCATAAAAGCCCACATTTTCGGGAAGGTATCCTACCCTTTCTTTCACACGAAGGCCTTCTCGCTTTGGATCGAATCCACACACATTGACTTTCCCTGAGGTGGGTTCGGTGAGTCCCAGGAACATAAGCAAAGTCGTTGTCTTGCCAGCTCCGTTGGGACCAAGAAAGCCAAAAATCTCTCCCTCCTTGATTTGAAGGGTAAGCTCGTTCACAGCCGTCTCCGAACCGTACCTCTTCGTTAGCCCTTCCGTCTCGATAATCGGTTGTCCTCTCACTTTATCGTCTCCCCAACCAGATGAACAAGGCACTCAATCCAGCGATCACAAAGATAATAATACCAATTCCTATCCACCCCCATGCCGTAGAGGCTCTTACGGTCACCCTGATTTCGACCGTTTTATCCGATTTTTCTCCGTTGACCAGACAGCCCATCGAATAATCGCCCACCAAAGCCTGTGCTGCCGGTTTCACCGTTACCTCCACCTGTTTCAGGGCTTCGGGTTCTAAGGCCTCAATCTTTTCGGGTTTGAAAGTCACTTCCCAGTTTTCAGGCTTGAAAGAAGAAAAGGTAATGTTTCGATTGACCGCAGATCCTGTATTCTTCACAAAGAGTGAGAAATTGGCTGGTTTCCCTGCGACCGCTTCCAGAGAGAGGATGCCCGTCGGTGTCCCTGCATCAATTTTATAAATGCCCGTTAGGGCGACCGTCAACCTGACTTCGGCCTTTTTATCTCCAGAGCTCACCCTCACCAGAATGGGATATTCGCCCGACCGAGCTTCCCTGGGCGGTGAAACCTCGACAGCCACCGTTTGGCTTTGCCCACCCCGGATACGAAAACTGGAGATCTGTTTCTGCTCATAGGCTGGCTTGAAATTGATCTCCCATTTTTCCGG
>CAYMJV010000176.1:0-4039 GCA_964390545.1 uncultured Syntrophaceae bacterium | reverse complement strand
ATCGTCTTTCCAAGAATCGTTTCATCTCTGGATCGTAAAGGAAGGTGAAGAAGGTGGCCATCGCTCCGAGTATGGGGAGTGGATCTTCTTGCGAAATTATATCATAGGACGTATCCGGATCAAAGAAGTGGAAAAAGGAGGGATCAAGACGAAAACGATGAGGGTTGCTTAGAAAATGGAGAATATCACCCAAGAGAAGCCAGCGACATTGTTTTCCCATCATATAGCTAAGGACCGGATCAAATTTATCCCCTCGGGCCATTTTAAGGATAAGGTAAGGGAAGTCGACGCCAGAGACAATGGCCAGGTGAAGCGAACCCCAGAAACGGGGATTCACCTCCATCAATTTTGGGATTCCATCCCTTGGATCTACTTTGAACTCTGCCATCGCCACGCCAGTCCAATTTAAAGACTTGAGAAGAGAGAGGCCCAACTCCATGATCTGAGGATGTTCAACCCCTTCTCGCAAGGTGCTGGGACCCCCTTGGATCGGGTACATTCTTAACTTTTTGTGGATGAAAGCAGCCTTTGCATTGGATCCGTCATCGAAAAGAGCAGAGAATCCAAACGTCCCGCCTCCATCCGGGATCCACTCTTGAACGAGCGGAAAAGGATATTGAGCGTGAACCTTTTGATAAAGAGGAATCAGATCCTCTCGTTTTCTCACATAGGCGATGCCAAAGGATCCGGAACTGATCCGGGGTTTGATGACAGCGGGAATGGGGATAGAATCCGGATCAAGAGAATCCCCCCCGTTCTCTCCTCCCCCCTGGTGGGGGAGGGATAGGGTGGGGGGGGAATGGAAAGTGAGTGGCGTCGGGATTCCATGGGCCTCTGCAAATCGGAGGAGATTTCCTTTATCGCGAACGAACTCAATCTTCTGGCTATCAGGAATCAGGAGGTAGGTATATTTTGAAATCTCAGAGCGATGTTGTGCCAACAAAAGAAGCGTCTCCTCCTCCATGGGGTAGAGGCATTCGTAGCGATTTTCTTTTATCTCCTTCGTAATAAATTCGATGAATTGATCCGGGTATCTTTGCGGGGAAGGGTAAACGATACGTCGAGAACAATATTTTGAAAAAAAGGAGGTGTTGAGAAAGGTCCGCTCCCCCACCGTAACATCGATTCCTTTACGACCAAGGGATCGAACCAGAGCTAATGTCTTTCTCCAGTGTCCATCGGTGACCAGTACTCCTGCCATATCTCTTTACATTTCCGATTTCCGATTTGCAATTTGCGACCTAACAACTGACTCAAAATCGGCAATCGGCAATTGAAAATTGAAAATTCTATTCTTAAAGCAATCCTTGGTCAGCAAAGCTGGCATAACTCTCTCCCGCCAGGATGATATGGTCATAAACTTTGATTCCCAGCAGTCGCCCGGCCTCCACCAGTTGTTTTGTGATCCGGAGATCTTCATCGCTGGGACTCGGATTTCCACTCGGATGATTGTGGATCAGGATGATCGCTGCCGCAGGCTCCAAGAGGGCTTCCCTAAAAACATCCCGAGGATGAACAACGCTCGCATCGAGGGTCCCCTCCGAAATGAAGGCTTCCTTGATGAACCGGTTGGCCCGGTTGAGAAGAAGAACTTTGAAAACCTCTTTCCTCAGATCCCTCATCAGGGGAAGATAGTGCCCGGCCACGTCAGAGGATCTTTTAAAGAGTGGCCTGTCGGCACCCTTTCGGGACTGAATGCGTCTCACCAACTCAAAGGCAGCCGATAGGATGGCTGCTTTGGCGGGACCGATGCCCTTGACCGTTGTCAATTCCGATGGCGAGCGTGAGAAGAGTTTCTGGAGAGATTCATATCGATCCAAGAGTTCTCGGGCAAGGTCAATGGCTGTCTTCTTTCTGGTCCCTTTCCCAAGGAGAATACCTAAGAGCTCTGCCTCTGTGAGATGTTGCGGTCCGTCCTGAAGCAACCGTTCTCTGGGTCTCTCATTTTTTGGCCATCGAGGTATCTTGTAGGAAGATTCAGCCATTGTATCTCAGGGTGCAGGTTGAGCCGGTGGAGACTTTTTCCCAAAAAGTTTTGAGAGGAGGATACTTAGCTCATAGAGCCCGATCATCGGAAGGGCGACGATCACTTGTGAAATAATATCCGGGGGAGTGAGAACGGCGGCAAAGATGAAAATGAGCAGAATGGCATATTTCCTTTGCCTTGCCAAAGTCTTTGCATCAACCACTCCGATCCTTGCCAAAAGGACCAAGACTACCGGGAATTCAAAAACCAGACCGAAGGCTAATAAAAATTTGATGCTGAAGGAAAGGTACTCCTTCATGCTTGGCAAAGGTTTGATGAAGTCAGTAGCAAAACCCAAGAGGAACTTAAACCCAACGGGAAGGGCAACATAGTATGCAAACAAAATCCCGATGGCAAAGAAAAAAGAACCCGCAAGGACAAAAGGGATGACATACTTTTTTTCATGTCGGTAAAGGCCCGGGGCCACAAAGGCCCAGATTTGATATAGGACAAAGGGAGAAGCCAGAATCAAGCCGGAGATGAAGGCCACTTTCATATAGGTGAAGAAGGCTTCTGCCACACTCGTGAAGATTAGCGAACCTCCCGTGGGCATCATTTTAAGAAGGGGGGCAGCAAGAATATCAAAGATTTTTTCCGCAAACGTGTAGCAGAGGGCAAAACCCCCTCCCACAGCAATGAAGGAGAGGATCAAACGTTTCCTCAATTCCTGAAGGTGAGTGGTCAGGGGGAGTTTCTTCTCATCCATGGGAAGGGGTTCCTTCCTTCCCTCCTTCGGGTTCCTCCCTCTTTTCCTTTCCGACCTCGGCGTCCTCTGTGGGGGTGGAAACGATTTGTTGAGATGGGGTTTCTGAGGAAACAGGGGCTTCTTGATGGGCCATGGTCTCTGTTGCAGCCTCTGAAGTTACGGTCCCCTCTTCTGAGGGTTGAGTTTCAGTTGATGGCTCTGTTGAAGTGGCGATGTCTTCAGCCAGATCGGCTAAGAGATTCTCCTGGGTCAGGGTATCCTTCAGTTCTTCTAAGTCTTTCGTCTCCGCCTCAAAGCTCTCTTTCACCTCTTCGGTCGCCTTTTTGAACTCCCTCATCGCCTTGCCAAAGGCTTTGGCCAACTCTGGAAGTTTGTTGGGTCCGAAGACAATTAACGCGATCGCTACAATGATCAACAATTCCGGCAATCCGATGTTAAACATCCTTACCCCTCCAAAATTTTATATCATAATTTTCCCTCCTATTTCAATGGGGGTATTGAGTTCGGAGTTATAAGTTCGGGGTTCGGAGAAGGATCAAATTATAAAAAAAATCGTTTAGTCTAGGTTATAATGTTTTTCGATGAGCATACCCCTGCTTCCGGTCGCTCGCTCAAGGATCTGAAAATCCATTCAGAGGTCAATGCAACTGTCATCGCTGTGAGACGGGGAGAAGAGATCATCCCGAATCCGGAACCGGAATTCATCTTTCAGCCGGGGGATGTGGTCTACCTCATTGGTAAGAGAGAAAAGGTCTGCCAGGCCGTCGACCTCCTGGATAGACGGGCAGATTAGATAGGCAACGATTTGAGTTTTATCCGGGGGGATGGTATAAGGTAACCAAAATGAAATTGGAGATTTCACCTGCCGGCAGGCCCTGAACCTGATAGGATACAGGGCAGGCAGAGATTGGAAGATCTGACATCTAACATCTTAAATGAAGATAGATCCTGCCATGGCCATTATCCACATAAACGTTCCTTACTCCATGCTCCTTCAGCGGATCGATTTTGCAATTAAGAACCGGATCAACCCCGAAATTTATTTCAGCGCGGAAGACCTCGATGCCTGTCAAGAGAAGGAGGCCAAACAGTTGGCCGAGACACTCCATCGAAATGGACTGCAGATTACCCTCCACGGGCCGTTCATGGATTTGAGCCCCGGCGGGGTCGACAAAAGGATCAAAGAAGTAACCTTAGACCGATTCACAAAGGTCATTGAATTGGCCTTGCTCTTTAAACCGAAGACTATTGTCTTTCACCCTGGGTATGAAAAATGGAAATTTGATGGGAATGTGGAGCTATGGCTC
>CAYMJV010000175.1:0-4041 GCA_964390545.1 uncultured Syntrophaceae bacterium | reverse complement strand
TGGGTTCCGATCCCCACATCGGTAAAGAGTTCTAAGAGGATTGCATGGTCCAGCCTTCCATCGATGATGTGGGTTTTGGTGACCCCGTCCTCCAGGGCATCGAGACAACAGGTGACTTTGGGAATCATCCCGGAAGAGATGACCTTCTGGGTGATCATCCGCTTTGCTTGTTTGGCATCGAGGCTGGGAATCAGCTGTTTTTTTTCGTTCAGAACCCCCTCCACATCGGTCAATAGAATCAATTTCTCTGCCTTCAATGCGGAGGCCACTTTTCCTGCCACCAAATCGGCATTGATGTTATAGGTTTCACCCTCCTCGCCAACGCCAATTGGGGCAATGACCGGAATGAAATTCTCCCTTTCGAGAGAATCAATCACTCCCGGATTGATCGTTTTGACCTCCCCAACCATTCCAATGTCGATCACTTCTGGAGGCTTGCCTTTGCCTCGACTCTTCGTCAATTTCAATTTTTTAGCCATAATGAGCTTGCCATCTTTTCCGCTGAGGCCAACTGCCTTTCCACCCTGCTGGTTGATCAAGGAGACCATTTCCTTATTCACTTTCCCAACGAGGACCATTTCCACCACGTCCATTGTCTCTTTATCGGTGACTCTCATCCCGTCAATGAATTGGGACTTTTTCCCAATTTTCGTCAAGAGTTGACCGATTTGGGGCCCTCCTCCATGGACGATGACAGGGTTCATTCCGATATATTTCAAGAGGACCACATCGAGAGCAAAAATACGCTTGAGACGTTCTTCCTCCATGGCACTGCCACCGTATTTGATCACGATGGTCTTATCATGAAACCGCCGGATGTAAGGAAGTGCTTCCACCAGCACATTGGCCTTGTTGATCAGTTCCTTCATGTCCTGCTCCCTTATGCGTTTCGTTTGCAATGATCATTTCTCAATTTGCGATTTTCAATTTGCAATGAGTTATAAAATATACCGGCTCAGGTCTTCATCCTCCACAAAATCTTTTAACTTCTCTCTCACATATCTGGCATCAATCACCATATTTTTCCCCGCGCTGTCAGGCGCATCGAAGGAAATCTCATCGAGCAACTTCTCCATCATCGTATAAAGTCGCCTAGCGCCAATGTTCTCCGTTCGTTCGTTGATTACGGTAGCCATCTCCGCAATCTCTGAAATGGCATCCTCTTTGTACTCGAGTTTTACGGATTCCGTTTCCAGGAGGGCCGTGTACTGCTTGATGAGCGCATTTTCAGGCTCTGTAAGAATTCGGATCAAATCTTCCTTATTTAAAGAATCGAGTTCCACCCGAATCGGGAAGCGGCCCTGGAGTTCTGGAATGAGATCAGAGGGCTTCGAAACATGGAAAGCCCCGGCCGCAATGAAGAGAATATGATCTGTCTTGACCATTCCATATTTCGTCGTCACCGTAGTTCCTTCCACGATAGGCAGGATATCTCTCTGAACTCCCTCCCTGGAGACGTCCGGTCCGTAGGTGGATTCCCTCCCCGCAATCTTATCGATTTCATCGATAAAAATAATTCCGGACTGCTCTACACGTTCGATGGCCAGTTTGACCACGGAGTCCATATCGATCAACTTCTGAGCCTCTTCCTGACTGAGAACCTGGAGTGCCTCTGGAACCTTCACCTTTCTCTGTTTCTTCTTCTTAGGGAAGAGACCTCCAAACATATCTTTAATATTAATATCCATCTCTTCGAGTCCGGAGGCAGAAAAAATCTCGACAACGGGAAGGTTTCGATCCACTGTTTCCACTTCTACATACTTCTGATCTAACTTTCCGGTCTTCAGCAACTTCCGGAGTTTTTCTCGAGTGGCCTGCTTCTCCTCTCCTTCCTTGGGCTGCCCCTTTCCTGCCGGAGGAAGGAGTAAATCCAGAAGCCTCTCCTCAGCCATCTCTTCTGCCTTCTTCTGGATCTTTTTTGACTCTTCCTCCTTCGACATATTCACAGCCAGGTCCGTGATATCGCGGACCATCGATTCCACATCCCGTCCCACATAGCCTACTTCGGTATATTTCGAGGCCTCGACCTTCAGGAAGGGAGCCTGAGCCAATCTGGCCAACCTCCGGGCGATTTCCGTCTTTCCAACCCCTGTCGGGCCAATCATAATAATATTTTTCGGAGCAATTTCATCCCGGAGGGGTTCGGGTATTTGCTGTCTTCTCCAGCGATTCCTTAAGGCGATGGCGACAGCTCGCTTTGCATCTTTTTGGCCTACGATGTATTTATCCAGTTCTGAAACGATCTCGCGGGGTGTAAAGGTTTGCATCACAACTCCTCAACAATGATCCGGTCGTTGGTATAAATGCAGATGGAGGCAGCAATTTTCATCGCTGATTCAGCAATGGCCTTGGCATCCAGATTCGAATATTCGGTCAGGGCTTTGGCGGCTGCATGGGCATAGGGACCTCCGCTTCCGATGGCGGTCACCCCATCATCGGGTTCAATGACATCTCCGTTGCCAGAGATCACCAAGGAATGTTCGTGGTCGGCCACAATAATCAAGGCTTCCAATCTCCGTAGCACCCGGTCGGTTCTCCATTCTTTGGCCAACTCCACGGCAGCCCTGACTAAATTCCCGTTATATTCCTCTAGTTTCTCCTCAAACTTTGAAAAAAGGGTGAAGGCATCCGCCGTAGCACCGGCAAAACCGGCCAGGACCCTGTCATTGTAGATCTTTCGCACCTTTCGGGCGGTATGCTTCATAATGGTATGCTCTAACGTCACCTGGCCGTCTCCTGCCATCACCACTTTTCCTTTGTGCCTGACGGACAAGACCGTCGTCCCATGCATTTTTTCCATCATTTCTCTCCACTGCTTCCCTTACCCCTTCCCTCTCCTCGGTGCGAGTCGATTCCGACCCGTGGGGGAGAGGGGGAGGCTGAGGAGTCTGCTGTTTTGAAACTCCGAGGATGAGCCTTATCATAGACCTCCATTAATTTCCCCAAACTGATGTGAGTATACCGCTGAGTAGTGGAAAGGCTCGCATGGCCTAACATTTCCTGGATCTCTCGAATATCCGCCCCTGCATCCAAGAGATGGGTGGCAAAGGTGTGACGGAGGCTATGGGGGCTGATCTTTCGAAAGACCCCCGAGTGTTGTGTGTATTTTTTAACCAACCTTCCAACACTCCGAGAGGTTAACCTTCCCCCTCTGGTATTGACGAAGACGGGGCCATTTGTCTCCAGATGGCCACGGTCTTTCAGATAGGTCTTCAGGGCCTCCATCGCTTTCTTCCCCACCGGGACAATTCGCTCTTTTCTCCCTTTCCCCATCACCTTTACAATTTCCAGTTCCTGGTCCAATCGGTTTCCATCGAGACCCACCAATTCACTCACCCGCAATCCACTCGAATAAAGGAGTTCCAAAATGGCGCGATCTCTTAATTGCTGTTTTTCCTTTGGCGACTCCATCAAGCGGAAGGCTTCGTCCACAGTGAGGGCAGTTGGAAGCGGCTTCTCCGCCTTTGGGGTAGCCACATTCTTCGCAGGATTGGAACGGACGATCTGTTCCCTCACGAGATATTTGTAGAATGAGCGTAGTGTGGAAACCTTCCTCGCAATGGAGCTCTTCCTATTTTTCCGATGGAGGAAACTCAAATACTTTCGAATCGCTAAACGATCTACCACTTCTATCTTGATCTGGCCCGCTGGGGTGAGATACATTCCAGAACTCTTTAAGAAATTCTCAAACTCTTCCAGATCTGTCTCGTAACATCGGCACGTATGAGGTGAAGCATTCTTCTCTGACGAAAGGTAATGAATAAATTGGTGAATAAACCCTTTTGGCTCATTGGAATCAGAAGGGAAAGTCTTTTCTCTTTTCATCGTCTTAGGATCATCTAAGTTGTGAGAATATAATTAGAAAACAATTTTATAACACAATTTTCGAATTTATCAATACAATTATTAAGTCTTTCTTAACCTACACTCCTCCTCAGTCCTCAACAGCATCAACGATCCTTTTTCTAAATTGGGAGGCGCATGTCCATTTTTTCTCATTGACATTTAGGAGATATTTTCGTATAGATTCTTTTAATCAAT
>CAYMJV010000174.1:0-4048 GCA_964390545.1 uncultured Syntrophaceae bacterium | reverse complement strand
TTTCATAGACCCACTTGAGGATACAGGGAGCACATTCTAAATCAGGCTGCAGAATTGTCCTCCTTCTCCATTTCAAACAGCCTTGCATGGCAAAAACTATCGAGACTGCTTGATCTTTTCAGGAATGATCGGCAAATCCCGGACCCGCACACCACAGGCGTTATAGATGGCATTCGCAATGGCTGGCGCGGTCGGCACATCGGCATACTCGGCTGTGCCTGAGGCTCCAAAGGGCCCTTTGGGTCTCGGGATATTGAGGGTAATTACCTCCATGTCGGGCATATCTTTGGCTCGCGGAAGCTTTAACTTGGCGAAGCTATCCGTCTTCGTGTACACAAATTCTTCCATAAGGGCATACCCAAGGCCCATGGCAATGCCCCCGTGGAGCTGACCCTCGACGTTTTGGATATTGATTACCGTTCCAAGATCATGAACGGAAGTAATTCTTAGGACATCTACTTTACCAGTCTTTATGTCCACAGCCACCTCTGCCATCTGGATTCCAAAGGAATAAGTTTCCCAGGGAATTCCTTGACCAGTCTTCGGATCAGGTCTTGAAGTGACGGGTTTGTTGATCGCCTTGTAGAGGGTGGGCAGGCCTTTTGCCTTCATCTCTTGATAGTTCTTGGTCTTGTTCTCCTCCATGGCCTTTTTCAATTCCGTTACAGCCATCTGGACCGCTTTGCCTGAAACGTAGGTCTGCCGGCTTCCGGCAGAGAAGTTTCCGTCCGGTGTGATCTCTGTATCCGTAGTACAAACATGAACTCGTTCCAATGGAAATCCCATTGTCTCTGCGGCCACCTGCCAAAACATCGTGTCCGTACCCTGGCCCATGTCTGCCGCTCCAATCCAAACCTGCAAGGTATCATCGGGCAGAAGCTCTGCCCAGGCCTCGGACTGATCTGGGGCACTGCGGCCCGGACCAAACCAGACTCCTCCCAATCCTACACCCCGCTTCACGTCATGGGCCGTTTTCCCTTTTGCCTCATTGAATGCTTTTTCATAGAGAGGCTTTATGGTTTCCATACACTCCTGGAAGCCAATCGTGTGGTCTAACACCTGGCCGCAGATGGTCGTGTCGCCTTTTATAAAACCGTTTTTCATACGGAGTGCTAAGGGGTCCATGTTCAGCTCCGATGCCACCTCGTCAAGGATCGACTCGATGGCAAACGCAACCTGGGGGGCACCAAAACCTCTCATGGCGCCCTTAAAAGCGGTATTCGTATAAACGGCCTTCCCATAAACGTGTGCATTGGGAAATCGATAGGGACCCTGAGAATGGATGAGACCACGCTGCGTCACACTATTACTGAACGACTTATAGGCCCCGCCATCTGCTGTGAGATCAAAATCGAGTGCCACCAACGTCCCATCCCTTTTGGCTCCCACTTTGACCTTCATGGAGAAGGGGTGGCGTTTTGGGGTGGCAGCAAAAGTCTCACTTCTTGTATAAACGAGCTTTACCGGTGTTTTGAGCTTCAAGGCCGCCAGGCCAAGGATTCCACCCACGGAGACATCGAGCTTTCCACCAAATGCACCGCCAGTAGGAGTCTGAATGACTCGTACCTTATCCAAACTGAGACCTAAAGCCTCTGCAATGGTTTTGCGATGGGCGTGGATGTTCTGGCCTGCGGACATGACGACCAGTTGGCCATTCTCATGGACATAAGCAACACCTGAGTCGTTTTCGAGGTAGGCATGTTCAACAGTCTGCGTGGTGTAGTTTTGCTCGACCACAACCTCGGCCTCCGAGAAACCCTTTTGAACATCACCGTGAATGATGGGTTGCTCGAAGAAGAGATTGGATCGATCGTCATGAACCCTCACGGCACCTTCTTTTAATGCGTCCTCTGGTGTCATGACCGGTTCGAGGGGTTCATAAGTTACCTCCACCTTTTCAAGGGCATGAGAAGCGATGTCCTCGGAGGTCGCGACAGCAGCTACGACTGGATCGCCGATGAAGCGGACCTTATCCCCGCATAGAATGGGTTGATCGTCCCCGGCCATCTTCAGAATGTTGGTGCCTTTTACATCCTTTGCCGTGAGAATGGCCAGCACCCCCGGAATGGTCTCCGCCTCCTTTGTGTCAATGTTAATGATCTTGGCATGGTGATGGGGACTTCTTAGAACCTTGATGTGGGCGCATCCGTCCGCAGCGAGATCAGCGGCGTAAAAGGTGGTCCCCGTTGCCTTCTCAAGGGCGTCCCTTCTTGTCACCGGCTGGCCGAGTCCATTTTTCCCTTTCCATTTTAATCGAATTTGTTTTGTCTCTCTCCTGAAGTACGAAGCCGCTAGTTCCACAGCCTCAAAGATCTTCTGGTACCCTGTGCAGCGGCAGATGTGGGGCTGAAGAGCCTTCTTGATCTCCTCCCGGGTAGGCTTTGGATTTCCATCCAGGAGAGATTTGGTCCGAATGATCATTCCCGGCGTACAGAAGCCACATTGAATGGCCCCCATCTTTGCAAAGGCCAATTGAATGGGATGGGGGTTCTGAAGTGTTCCGATTCCCTCAATGGTTGTTATCTCTTTGCCATGGGCCTTGTTCACCGGGTATCGGCAGGCCAAAACCACCTGACCCTCGATCAGCACGGCGCAAGTTCCACAATGGCCAGCAGAGCACCCTTCCTTGGTGCCTGTCAATTTGAGATCCTCGCGGATCACCTTCAACAGGCTTTTTTGGGGATCCGTCACTACCTTCCGCGGGGTCCCGTTCAAAATGAAATTGACCTCTTGCATCTCTAAAGACCTCCGATGGCCCGTTTGCTATGGCCAAATAAAAACCATAAAACCCTGTCATTCTGAACTTGTTTCAGAATCTATTCTAGTGAATCTGACGCTTCTTTACTTTAGTTCCGGAGCCGTCATTCCCGCCCCGTATTAAGTACGGGGTAAACTCCAGCGGGAATCCATCTTAGAAAGAGTGGATTCCGGGTCAAGCCCGGAATGACAACCAAAGCAAAGGGACTTTTGACGCAGTCTACGAGGGGCTTAATGCATGGCCCTTCCGCCATCAACCAATAGGGTCTGCCCTGTGATGAAATTGCTTTCATCCGATGCAAGAAAGACGACTGCCCCAAGAAGATCATTGGGTTGCTCCAGTCGCTTCAAGGGTGTTTTGCTCACATCGTATTTGGTCACATCGGCAAGAGAGCGACTTGCCTCTGTATCCGTGAATCCCGGCGCTACAGCATTGATATTAATGTTATGAGGTCCCAATTCAATGGCGAGGGCTCGGGTCAATCCGATCACCCCTCCTTTGGAAGCGACGTAATGGATAAAACCATGGGATCCCGTGAAGAAGACTTCAGAGGAAAGGTTGATAATCTTTCCCTTTCCCTGCTGCTTCATGTAAGGGAATACCGCCCTGGAGCAGAGCCATGGGCCCTTCACATTGACGGTCATCACCTGGTCCCATTCATTTGGATCGATCTCTGTGAAGGATTTTCGGACCAATCCATCGTAGATGGCCGCACAGTTGACCAGGATGTCGATCCGGCCAAACGTTTTGGATGTCTCCTCAGCAATTCGGATGGCATCTTTTTCAATACCGACGTCCGCTTGAAGCGCTTTTGCGACCCCGCCAAAGGATTGGATTTCTTTTACGGTTTTCTCCAGGTTGGCAAGATCTTTCCGAGTGACCGCCATGATCTTGGCCCCTTCTTTCGCCAGGCCAATGGCGAAAACCCTTCCCAGGCCCTTGGCAGCCCCTGTCACAATGGCTACTTTATCTTTTAGTCTCATCTGTCTCCCTTTCTGTGAGTACTATTTGATCGTTGCTGGTTGCTAAGTGATCATTTTGCATTGTTTCTTCAATAAGCTCTCCCTTTCTTCTCCCAGATTTTCTCTAGTTTGAAGTCATCTGCGATGACCTTGAAGCAGTTATAGCTCGAACCCCGGGCAATGCCACCTCCGGAATGCATGTTGGAGGAGCAGATGTACATATTTTTGAGAAAGGGAAGCCGATAACCAGACAGATCCGGAATAGGCCTGAACCGGTCAGCCTGGGAGGCAAACATGGCCCCCTCGACCCATCCCCCTTCCAGCATAT
>CAYMJV010000173.1:0-4076 GCA_964390545.1 uncultured Syntrophaceae bacterium | reverse complement strand
GGCCCACGACTTTTCCGTAGAGATCCATTCCCTCTTCGTCAAAGAGGCAAAACCTGGCGTCTCCTGTTCAGACCTTTACCGTCTCGCTTTGAAGAAGGCTGAAAAAACGGGCTTTGGACAGTACTTCAATGGCTATGGAGAGGGAAAGGTGAGATTTGTGGGTCACGGGCTTGGTCTGGAGATTGATGAATACCCCATCCTCGCTCCACGATTTAACCAGAGGCTCGAACCTGGAATGGTCATTGCATTAGAGCCCATGTTCGTTTTCCCGGGCAAAGGGATCGTCGGTTTAGAAGACGATTACGTTGTTACGGCCACAGGAGTGGAAAGGCTCACCCTCACGGATCAGACCGTGATAAAACTGTAACCGACTCAAACCTTTTTCACGCAGATGAATTCGTAGATTTATGATAATTCTTGTTAACTGCAAATTAATTCACTTTCGGGGGGTACGAGAATGAAGAAGTCAATTGCTTTGGGAATGTTGATCCTTGCTATTCTATTACTTCAAGGTGGTCCTGCATTCGCCAATAAGTCGGGGGCTTCTATCGAAGGGCCCACAAACGTTGCGAAAGGAACAGAGGTCACCCTACGCGTGACCGTCACGCACAATGCCAATAGTTCTTTCCACTACACCGAGTGGCTGAAGGTGACAGCAAACAAAAAAGAAATCGCCCGCTGGGATTACAGCAAGGACAAGCGACCCGAAGCGGCGGAATTCACCAAAGAGATCACGCTGAAAGTCATGGAGGATACGGAAATCATCGCAGAAGCCAGTTGCAACAGACACGGCAGCCGGGGGCCTGCGACACACAAGATCACCGCGAAGTGATCATTAGCCTGATTGGACAATGCTTGGAGGATGAAAGATCATGATCGGTGGCGTTTCAATCATTCTGATCCTGGGCATCCTGAACATGCTTTTAATTCTGTTTCAGATCAGCACGGGGCTTCGATGGATAAAGGTCCCTTATCAAGTCCATCGAGGAACCGGAATCACCCTATTTTTCAGTGCCGCCCTCCATGCCTGCCTTGCCTTCCTCGCCAATTAAGGATGAGATGGCTCTGTTGTTGGAAAGGAGAAAAATGACAAATCTCCGACCGTTGTTCCTGAGACTTGGCTTTATGATTTCCGGCTTTACCCTGAATAAATCTCTCATATATTCTCGCTCCCTGTGCAAAAGGCTTATCTTTTTGTTAACTTCCATATTGGTTGTGGGATGTGCAGGTCAAGCTCCAGGCCCAGCAGAAACTCCAAGACCTGTTACCCCACTGCCCCAATCAATGTCTGTTCCAAAAGAAAATCTTCTCGAAAAATATGCTTACGACAAAGGATTGAATGAGGATCTGGTTAAAATCCTATCCCCTGCAGGAATGGATGGCATTCTCACAGAAGAAAGAAAGTTGGCTGTCAATGATCTTCTGGAACTACCTAAGGAATATCAAAAAATTGCAGCGGAAAAGATATTGGAGGATGGAAAGTTAACAAAAGAAGATTTGAAATATCTCTTCGAATTCCAACAGGAGATTTCAAGGACGGAGAAGATCCTTTCTGATTTGCAGCAAACAAATTTTACACTCGAGGATGGAAACCAGGCAGATATAGAAAAGAAGTATTTAGCTGAGCCAGAAAACCTTGGCCAAGAATTATTTTCATATTATATTTCGGAGTTAAAGAATATTAACAAAGAATTAGCTTCCCAGCTTGAAGATCTCCCGGAACTCAAAAATAGGAAATTCTACTCTGCAGAAAAACTTGAGGCCCTCGAAGATATTGTTTGTCTTTATCTTCATGCTTCCAATCCAGAGGTGAAAGAAGCTTTTGATTTGATGATGAAAGGCGGAATTCCAAACCAGAAAGATTTTAGATATCCAGTTCCAAAATACAACGCAGAACTTGAGGTTTTGTTTTGGATCGCAGAGCAAAATGAGTTTAAAAAAGACGATACGCTGGCTTTGGCAATGGCCATGGCACACGGTCTTTATATAACCATAGGTGATGAGAATGTGAGGAAGGCTGTTTACAAAGATTCAGATGATTTACTTAGGTTTTTTAGGGAAACCAACAAGATGCAGAGGGCCAGAGGATTATATCCGCTTGAATTTTATCCGTTGGAGGCGAAGGTTGCTTTGGCATGGACCGGCGGAGATCCTGCAAGGGGGGGTAGGGTTTATTATAAGTTACTGAGCAATCCTGGATGGGATTACGGGAAGATCCTAAATATACATCACTTCTTAGAATACGAACGTCGGACGATAGATCTGGATGGTTATCGATGGAATACAATCTCCGTGTCTACTTTGAGAAAGATGCGAATAATGATGGTTCAAAGACTTTGGATTCTTAAAAACGTTGATGAAACAATCAAAAAGCTCGAAGAATACTTCTATTTTACAGGCATAAGAGAACACTGGATATTCACCCAGCCCAATGACGATATCATCAGTTTTGGAGGTCAGAAGACGATCAATCACAACATGAATAATCCAGAGTTGGTGTTTGATAACTACCTCAGGACAGGCAAAGGCTTAGGGGTTTGTGGGGATGAGGCTTCTCTTGTTGAATCTCTCAGTAAATCCTGGGGAATTTCAACACTCCGATTAACTAGAACATATGCCACAGATACCGGCAATCATGATCATGTCGTCTACTATGAGCCCGTAACAAGAACATGGAAATGTTACGAGAAACAACTTCGGCATGGGAAATCAGAAAAATGGAACGTTTATATATTCAAACCTCCAGTGATTCAGCGAAATTATTTCAAATATCATCTTGAGAGTCAGCAATCCTGGATGAAAATGCTTAACTTATACTATACGATGCAAAGATCGCCTGGCGACCGAGTAGCGGAATTATTTGTTAAAGGCATCCCTACCTCGCAAATAAAAAAATGGCTATTCGACTCATAAACCTCTCAAGCTGACCTTCCCCTTCACATTGAAGTTGCGTTCCACCCGCCGGTGACCTCTTCAAGTCAATCTCAAATTGTTTCGGAAACAAAAAACAATTTGACAATGCACGGAAGGAGTGGTATATTTTCCGGAGTCGGAATGATTCCGGATTGGACGGCTTGATGAAAGATTCCATTATCAAGAACATGAGAGAGAAAGGCCTTAAGGTCACCCCTCAGCGACTTGCGGTCATTGACGTCCTCATCGAAAAAAATCTTCTTCATCCGAGCGCAAGGACCATTTATGATGCGGCAAAGCGAAGGACTAGCGGTTTAAGTTTATCCACGGTCTATTTCACCCTCAATGAGCTTTCCAAGCATGGAATGATCAAGACGCTGGAATTTGACAAAATGGAAAACCGCTATGAAGGAAATCTTACAGACCACATCAATTTGGTTTGCAAAGAATGCCACGGGATTACGGATTACAGGATCCCTGTTGTCATCGACTCGAGGGAAGTAACCAGAAAATCAAGGTTCTGGGTGACGGATACCAGGCTGGAGTATTACGGCTACTGCCAGAAGTGCAGAAAGAAGCTCTCCCGCCACTCCACTTAATCCATTGAAAAGTAGGCTTGTAGGCAAAAGAAAGGGAGTAGTTTGTTTTTCAAGGTTAATCGGAACCATTCCGAATTAGAAAAGAGGGGGTGATGTGTCCCACACTAAAAAAGGAGTAGAGAGACAGGATTACTTGACAAAAATCAGAAGAATGAGAAGGTCGATGCGTACTTCTTAAAATTAAACTCTTGGGTAAAAGAGAAAGGAGGAAAAAAATGAAAAAGAAGTTGACTAACAACGCAGGCGCCCCCGTCGTCGACAACCAGAACACGATGACCGCGGGGAAGCGCGGACCGGCACTCCTGCAGGATGTCTGGTTCCTTGAGAAACTCGCACACTTTGACCGTGAGGTGATCCCTGAGCGCCGCATGCATGCCAAGGGGTCGGGAGCCTACGGCACGTTTACCGTCACCCATGATATTACTGGCTATACCAGGGCCAAAATATTTTCCAAGGTCGGAAAGAAGACTGATCTCTTTGTCCGCTTTTCCACGGTGGCCGGCGAGCGCGGAGCGGCCGATGCTGAGCGTGACATCCGGGGTTTTGCAGTAAAGTTCTATACCG
>CAYMJV010000172.1:0-4088 GCA_964390545.1 uncultured Syntrophaceae bacterium | reverse complement strand
CTTCAAACGATCGGCTTTGATTCGAAAATAACCCGAAGATCTGATCAAAGAAGCGAGTTGACTTCTCTTCAATTGATGGATGCCTCTAACATGTAAGACTTTTCTCGCTTTTAGATTTTGAATGGCCTTCTCCACATTCCTCCAGGAGGTGTTCTGGGTGAGGATCGCTCCCACCATCACTTCGAAAGGCGTTTCTCCCGGCCACCAGTGTCGCGGACCGTAGGCCCGGTACAACCTGTTATAGATTTTCATCAAAAGTGCCTGCATTCTACAATGTACTGAGTACTGAGCGTCGCCCAAATGTCAAATTTCAAATTCCAAATGTCAAATCAATGACAAATGCTTTAGTGTCAAATCCTTTCCGTTCGGACATTTGAACTTTGTGCTTGATTTGAACTTTGAACGTTGACATTTGGCATTGCCTTATCTTATTTCATTCTCTTCTGGAACCTCAAAGAGCTAAAAAGGATTGCGATCCCACCTAAAATAGCCAGAGCCGTAATCTCTGGCCAGAGGATCTCTAGTCCGATTCCCTTCAGAAAGACGCCACGGATGACAATGATAAAGTATCGAAGCGGATTGATATACGTAATGTATTGCAGCCACTGAGGCATATTCTCCAGAGGAAAGGCAAATCCGGAAAGGATGAAGGCAGGCATCATGAAAAAGAAAGTAGAGATCTGTGCCTGTTGTTGGGTTGAAGAGACAGTGGAGATAAAAAGGCCGATCCCCACGGAACTCAGTAAGAAGAGAATATTTCCTAATAAAAGGATGAGCGGATTTCCTCGAAACGGGATTTCAAACCAAAACACCCCAATCAGGGCAATCATGATGACATCAAAAAGACCAATCAAAGCGAAAGGAATTGTTTTGCCTAACATCAATTCCCAGGAGCGGATAGGAGTGACCATGATCTGCTCGAGGGTCCCGATCTCCCTCTCCCTTACAATAGCCTGAGCGGTCAAGATAATAGGAATGAGGAAAGCGATAGAGGCAATGACTCCCGGGACATAAAAGAACCGGCTCTCAAGATTGGCATTGAACCAGATCCGATTCTGCAGGTCCACTCCAGCTTCTTCAAAATCGATTAATCCTGCTTGATTCAGTTTTTTCAACATGACTGCAGTCGAATAATCGGAAAGAATTTGACCCATATAGCCTAAGGCAATCATCGCGGTGTTCGACTCCGTTCCATCCACAAGGATCTGAAGAGTCCCCGTATCCCCCTTCTTCACCTTTCTTGAAAAACCACTCGGGATCTCGATGCTCAAGATCACATCCCCTTTTCTGATGAGCTTCTCAATCTCCTCCGGAGTTTGAGGATAGGCCACTACCTTGAAATATTTCGAGCTCCGGAAACGGTCCATGACATCCCTTGACTCAACGGTCTGATCGAGATCTCGAACGGCTGTGCGGATATTTTTCACATCCAGATTGGCTGCATATCCAAAGACGATCAGCTGAAAGATCGGAGGAATGATGAGAACAACTCTCATCCTCTTATCCCGAAGCACCTGGATCAACTCTTTGACGAAAATGTAGCGAACTCGTTTAAACATCCTCTATCACCTCCCCCCTTCCTTCCCTCCCCCTCGAGGGGGGAGGGTGAGCCTGCCCGCCGGTAGGCAGGGGTGGGGGTGAGTTACCTCAACTCCTTTTTGAAACTCTTCGTGGCTATCCATACCCCCACAATCATCATCCCAACCAGGATCAGCGTCTCCGTCCACAGAAAGGAGAGGTCTGCTCCTTTCAGAAAGACTTCTTTGAGAATGGTTACATAATAGCGGGGCGCAATCCCATAGGTAATGATCTGAAGCCATAGAGGCATGTTCGCAATGACAAAGGTGAACCCCGAAAGAAGAAAGGTGGGGAGGAACCCGATAAGCATGGCCATTTGATTGGCGAGGATTTGCGTTCTGGCTACGGTGGAAATCGTCAAACCGAGAGCTAAAGCAACAAAAATATAGATGGAAGAGAGACAAAAAAGAAGAGCAGTGCTTCCCCTCAGCGGAACTTGAAAAACCCATTTTCCCATCAGGACCGCCAACGTGAGGTCGACAAGGCCCAGGAAAAAGTAAGGGAACAACTTTCCAATCATCAACTCGGCCTTTTTGACCGGGGTGGAGATGAGAAGTTCCATGGTTCCTCGTTCCCATTCACGAACAATCACCTGTCCGGTGAGGAGAACTCCTATAATGGATATGATCACCGCAACCAGTCCCGGGATGAAATAATTCTTTGACTCAAGGTCTTCGTTGAACCAAACTCTCGTCCGACCCTCGACAGGAGCGTTGAGCTTTTCCCTCCCCATCCGTTCCACTTTCAGGAAGGTTTTCTCCTGATTATATTGGCGAGCAACGGCCTGCACATAGCTGAGGATGATATTGGCCGTATTCGAATCAGTCCCATCCAATAAGACCTGAACAGGAACCTTCCTCCCTGCCTTAATCATCCTTGAAAAATCCGATGGGAGGATCAATCCCATCTTCACCTTGCCTTTATCGATGAGTTGGGTTATCTCCTTTTCGTTTTGGACAAAAATCTTAAGATCGAAATACGGAGAAGCACTAAACCGATGGACGAAAGAGAGGCTCTCCTGCGTTCCATCCTGGTCCAAAACGGCCATCGGCACTTTCTTCACATCCAGGGTGACCGCATATCCGAAAAGGAGCATCAGAATAGCCGGCATCAGAATGACCAGTGCAAGACTTCTCGAGTCCCGATAGATATGGATGAACTCTTTCTTTGCGATCGCCCAGATACGAGGGAAGCTCATTTTTCCTCTTCTCTCTCAATCAACGTGACGAAGACATCCTCCAAGGAAGGCCTGATCCATCCCATCCTTTTGAGAAGAATCCCATTCCTCTCAAATAAAGGGCGTATTTCTCTTTCAACATCCGATCCTTCCTTACCAATGACATGAAGGCCCTCTCCAAATACAGCTGCCTCCGAAACCCAGGATTCCTTTTTCAAAAAATCGAGAGCTGGGATGAGCGGATCGCACTCCACCTCCATCACGCCCCGAGCGAGGGTCTCTAATTTCAATGCGGTCGGTGTTCCGAGGGCAATGATCTTTCCACGGTAAATGAGGGCCAACCGATCGCAGTACTCGGCCTCATCCATATAGTGAGTGGTGACAAAGGTCGTTACCCCCCCTTCTCCCATTTGTTGGATCAGACTCCAGAAATTTCTTCGAGAAACAGGATCCACTCCAGAGGTGGGCTCATCGAGAAAGAGAATAGAAGGTTTATGGAGGATGGCACAGGCAAGGGCAAGACGTTGTTTCCATCCGACAGCCAGGGTGCGGGTCATTCGATCCCTGAGCTCTTTGAGCGCAACCATTTCCAACGCCTCCTCTTCCCTCTCTTTCTGCAGGGGCCCGGAAAGCCCATAAATCCCTCCAAAGAAATGGAGGTTTTCCATCACCGTCAGATCATCATAAAGGGAAAATTTCTGAGACATATAACCGATGACCTGTTTGATTCTCTCGGGTTCTTCCAAGATGCTAAATCCTGCTACGTTCCCCTTTCCAGAGGTGGGGATCAGAAGACCACAAAGCATTCGGATCGTGGTGGATTTCCCAGATCCGTTGGGTCCGAGAAATCCGAAGACCTCTCCTTTCTTCACCTGAAAATGGATGTGGTCTACGGCAACAAAAGAGCCGAAGGTCTTAACGAGGTCTTCCACCTCAACCGCAAAATCATCCATAAGAACTCAATGCAAAGTGAAAAGTTTTAATGCTAATTCTGATGATTTGGTAAAAAGTTGTCATTCCCGTGGAAACGGGAATCCAGAGGGTTTCTAAATACCCAAAAAGACTGGATTCCCGCTGGAGTTTACCCCGTACTTGATACGGGGCAGGAATGACAGAAAATAGCGTCTTTAGACTTTTTACGAGACTATCAATTTTGCAATCTAAAATTTTCATTTTGAGTTGATTATCGATCATTTTCTCCTCTCCCTTACAAACGACACAAAGGCATCTTCAAGAGAAGGCCTGACTCCCATTAATCCCAGGATTTGTATCCCTTCTCTCTTCATCACTTCCCGAATAACCCTCTCCCCTTCCTGGGGGTCCTCGACCAGGA
>CAYMJV010000171.1:0-4090 GCA_964390545.1 uncultured Syntrophaceae bacterium | reverse complement strand
AACGGACTTAAACATATACTCCATGGTAGGGATCGTCATGTTGATCGGAATTGTTCAGAAGAATGCCATCATGATGATCGATTTTGCCCTGGAGGCACAGAGAAATCAGGGGAAAAACCCGTCCGATGCCATCTACGAAGGTTGCCTCATCCGGTTCCGTCCCATCATGATGACCACCATGGCCGCCCTTATGGGTACACTGCCCATCGCGCTCGGTTTTGGCGCGGGTGCAGAAGCACGCCGTCCTCTTGGACTCGCTGTGGTCGGTGGCTTGGTCTTTTCCCAACTCATCACGCTCTATATCACTCCTGTGATCTATATTTTTCTCGAATCTCTTAGAGAGAAGGTAAAGGGTTGGTTCCGTAGATAAAGTTCGGAGTTCGGAGAAATGAGTTCGGAGTTTTAAATCTGCAATCTGCCTTCTGCGTTCTGCAATCTGAAGCTAGTTTGTCTCACACGGGGGGATTTTTTCGACCAGTTTCTTCTTCCTCGCAGGGGTGAGATCCTCCTTGATCTTCCAGTCCTCTCTGGCAAACGCATCTCGTTTCTTGATGAGAAGCCATTCCCTTCCTGTGCCTCTTCCCTTCATCAGGGCAAGGGAGAAACTGCCCTTTAATTTGTTCCCGTCCAGGGAGAAGCTGAGCTTTCCCTTCTTCAGAGCAGGTTCGGGGTCCTCTTCAGGAAGAAACTTCCCAGCATCCCAGAGGAGGACGGGCCCGGCTCCATGATGACCTTGAGGAATGATTCCTTCAAAGTCCCCATATTCAAGGGGATGATCCTCCACCATGACGGCAAGCCTCTTTTCCGCAGGATTCATGGAAGGGCCTTTTGGAATGGCCCACGATTTGAGGACTCCAGCGATCTCCAGGCGAAAATCGTAATGGAGATGGGAGGAATGGTGTTCGTGGACGACGAATTTCATAAATTATTCCTTTCTTAAATTTTGAGGCTTCCTTTTTAAGGCAGTCAAAATTCCTGCCAAGATCAAAATCCCGCCGAAAATCTTCCAGGGTGTCAATTCTTCATTCAAAATAAAATAGGCCAGAATGGTGGATCCCACCGGCTCACCCAAATAGGTAATCGCTACCATTGAGGCCGGGAGATATTTCAAAGCCCAGTTGATGGTGGTGTGGCCGATCAATTGGGGAATGAGAGCCAGAAGAAAGAGGAAGAGATAGGTGGTCCATGAATATCCAAAGAAGTTTTTTTGAGAAAGGAGAGAAAAGATGACCAAAAGGAATCCGGCTGCCGAATAGACCGGGAAGATATAGGAGAGGAGGTCCTGACTCTTTCTCATCTTTCTTCCCACCAGAAAGTATCCTGAGACTGTGATGGCCCCCAAGAGGGCCAGCCCATCTCCCATCAATGCCTCTCTTGAGATGGCCATATCTCCATAACTGATCAGTCCGCTGCCCAAAACGGAGAGTATGATTCCAAAGATTAAGAAGAGTCCCATCCGTTCCTTCAGAAAGAGCCGAGATCCGATCCCTACAAAGATGGGATAAGTGGTCACCAGGACCACGGAGCTAGCAACGGAGGTATACTTCAGGGAGCCGATCCAGAACGTAAAATGAAGGCTCAGAAAAAAGCCGGATACGATGAGCCATCCGATCTCTTTTCTTCCCCAAGTCCTTCCTGTTTTCTTATAGAGGGCATAAGGCAACAGGATCAAGGAAGCCAAGACCATCCGGTAGGTTCCAATGATGAGGGCCGGGGCATCACACAGTTTGATGAAAATGGAAGCGGTGGAGGCTGCTAGGACCCCAATGGGGATGAGAAAGAGGAGGGAAACCATTGCTCAAATTTATATCAATTGGAATGACTCTTCAAGTCATTTCGTATCTGTGTAATCAGGGAGTTCTGGTTTTCATCAGAAATCTCAAATCAGAAATCTCAAAATTGACAGACTCGTGAAAAGGTGATATTCATAAATTGTTTAGACATCGGAAAGGAGTGATTGAAGAGTCAGGATTGTAAGCGAGAAGGGGAGGGTGAATATGTGGAAGAAAGTATATCCTCCTTTAATCTTAATCCTCCTTTTGTCCGTCTGTTCCCTCCTTGCTCAAGAGAAAAAAGTCAAAAAGGTCTTCAGGATCGGTGTCACCCAGTTCACCTCTACCCTGGCTTCAGAGAAAGATCAGAGGGGATTTGAAAAGGCATTGGCGGATGCGGGATTCAAAGAAAAGGTCAATGTCATGTTCGATCGGCAGAATGCCCAGGGAAATGTGGCCAATGCCCAGACCATTGCTCAAAAGTTCCTCAGTGAGAAATTTGATCTAATCCATACCATCGGATCTCCTAACTCCCGCGCTGCTGTGAAGCTCATCGAAGATGTTCCAGTCGTCTTTTCCTTTGTTACTAATCCGGTGGAGGCGGGACTTGTTCCAAAGAAAAGTCTTCCCGGAACGAAGACCGGGACGAATGTAACGGGTGTAAGTCACCGTTGGCCTGTCTCTCTCCAATTTGAGATGTACACTCAATTTCTCCCCAAAGCGAAGAAGTGGGGAACGATCTATCATCAAGGAGACCCCCATTCTCTGGGTCTCATCAAGGAGATGAGAGAATCGGCAAAGCGACTGGGCATTGAGCTGATGGAGGCTGTCATTTCCAGCGGTGAGGAGGCCACGCAGGCTGCTTCCTTCCTGGCAGGGAAGGTCCAGGCTTTTCATATCATTTATGACGACACCGTCCTTTCTTCGCTGGAGGCTATCGTAAAGATCTGCAATGAGAAGAAGGTTCCTCTCTTCACCAGTGATCTGGAGAGTGTGTCAAGGGGTGCTTTCGCTGCCTATGGGCTCAATTTTTTTACAATCGGCTATTCAGCGGGTAAAAGGGCCGCTCGTATCCTGAAAGGGGAAAACCCTGGCCATATCCCCTGGGGGCGCATCGAAAAGCTCAATCTGGTGGTGAACGAGAAAGCGGCCAGAGCACAGGGAATGATCCTCTCTCCTGAACTTTTGAAGAGAGCAGACAAAATCATTACTCAATAGAGAGGTCAATGATTTTCCATGAAGGAGGTCAAACCCATGGATATTTTCGAATGGATGAAAAGGAATGGGCACGAACAGATCATCTTCAACTTCGATAAGGAAACGGGGTTGAGGGCGATCATTGCTATCCATGACACTACCCTTGGCCAGGCCTTCGGTGGAACGAGAATGGTCAACTACGCCTCCATGGAGGATGCCCTTCGGGACGCCCTGAGGTTATCCAAGGCCATGACCTACAAGTGCGCTGCTGCCGATGAAGATAAGGGAGGGGCTAAAGCGGTCATCTGGGGTGATCCCAAGAAGGACAAGAACGAGGCTTTTCTTAGAGCGTTTGGAAGGTTCGTCGAGATTTTGAATGGTCGCTTTGTCACTGGAGCAGATCTTAACGTGAATGTGACGGATGACTCGATCATGGGAAGGGAGAGTAGATATATTCTTGCCAAGCCAAGAGAAGAGGGAAGTTCCGGAAGTACTGGGCCTATCACGGCGTTTGGGATCTACGTCGGTTTAAAGGCATGTGCGAGATTTATCTGGGGTGATGAGAAGCTGCAAGGGAAGAAGATTGCTGTTCAGGGGCTGGGTGCGGTGGGAGAACCTCTCTTAGGGTATTTAAGAGAAGGGGGATTGGAGGTGATTGCAACCGACGTTAACGAAGAGACCCTGCAACGCCTCCAGAGGCAATATAAATTCAAGGCCGTCAAACCTGATGCCATCTATGAAGTGGAATGTGATATCTTCTGCCCTTGCGCAATGGGTGGGATCCTAAATGATCAGACCGTTCCTCGATTGAAATGCAAACTTGTGGCAGGTTCTGCTAATAACCAGCTGGAGGATGAAGAACGTCATGGCCGGATGCTCCATGAGAGGGGCATTCTTTATGCACCCGATTATATCATCAATGCGGGAGGCGTGATCCAGGTCATTGATGAAATTCAAGGATTCAATCCCGAAAGGGTAAGAATGAAGACAGAGAAGATTTATCATCGTCTTCTCGATATTTTTGAAAAGGCCAAGAAAGAAAAAATCCTGCCTTTAGAAGCAGCCAATCGCTATGCCGGGTCGAGAATCCAAGAAATTCATAAACTGAGACGCATCCATGT
>CAYMJV010000170.1:0-4094 GCA_964390545.1 uncultured Syntrophaceae bacterium | reverse complement strand
CCATGATGATCGTCTGGCCTTCTTCGTTGAGGGAATGGCTTCACTTGATTTCGAAGCCAAGATCCCCGAGCATGGTCAAATCATCCTCTGCACTTCGGCCAGGGGTGGTGAGATAATTCCCGATGATCAGACCGTTGGCTCCCGCCAGGAGAGCAAGGGATTGTAAATCCCTCAGATTCACCTCTCTCCCTCCAGCAATCTTGAGGGTCCCTTTGGGTAAGACGAGGCGAAACAAGGCGATGGTTTTAATGATCTCCATCGGAGGAATGGGGTCTGAGTGTTCCAGTGGCGTTCCCGGTCTAGGGTTCAGGATGTTAAGGGGAATGCAATCAATCCCCAAGGCTCTCAGTGAAAAGGCCAGCTCCATTCTCTGCTGAGCTGACTCTCCTAGTCCGATAATGCCTCCGCAGCAGATCGAGAACCCCTGATCCTTCAGAATCTCAATGGTCCGGACGCGATCTTGAAAAGAGTGGGTCGTGCATATCTTCGAAAAATGGGATTCCGCTGTTTCAAGGTTATGGTTATAACGGGTTACTCCCGCTTTTTTTAAGGCCTCGGCCCTCTCTTGGGTCAGGGTACCAAAAGAGCAATCGAGGGAAAGATCTGTCTCAACCCTTATCTGGCTGAGGGCATTCAGAACAGTCTCGAATTCCTTGTCATTGAGATCCCGGCCACTGCTGATGAGACAGAAACGTCCCGTTTTGCTCTTCTGGGCGTCACGAGCTTCCTTAACCATATGATCAACATCCATGAGGGGATAGACAGGAGTCTCTGTCTTGTAATGAGTGGACTGAGCGCAGAAGGCACAATCCTCTGGGCATCGCCCTGATTTGGCATTGAGCAAGGAACAGAGATCAATATGGTTGCCCGTAAACTTTACTCGGACCCGGTTGGCTACAGAAGCCAGTTCCACAATGTCCGGTCCTTTTGCCTCTAACAGAGGAAGGATATCCTTCATCGTCGCAGATCGCCCACTGAGAACCTTATCTCCTATTTTTTGAATCTTCTTTCGCACCTCAACCCCCACAATTCCAAGAACAATGATCTTCAAATCCCCCCCCAGCCCCCTCGGTTTCGAGTCGTACCGACTTCTCCAAGGGGGGAGAGAGGGGGATTTTCAATTGATCATCAATTCTTCGATCTCTTTTTCAGACAAAGGCGAAACAGAGAGAGATCGGTCTCCTTCCTCCTTTGCTTTCTTACAAATGACCTCCACTTTTTTAAGATCCTTCGCCTTGCTATAACGGGCAGTGATGGCGGCAGCTTGCTCAATCTCTCTCTCTCCGGCTTCGCCGCGGAGCAGAGAGAGAGGCCCAGGAAAGCGAAAAAGTTTTAACAGAATATCCCCTTCCTCCGAGAAGGTCTGGATCTTTTGATTCTCCTCCTCATTTCTCCCCACCACCAGTTTCAATCTTGGGGAGAACCGAAAATGTCTCCCCATTTTCAGCAGATGGACATCATTAAGTGTAAAATCCGAATAATGGTGGATCAGATCCCTCATCCGCTTTGCAAAGCCTGGATCCGTCAGAAGGCATCCTCCCGCAGGACAGGGGTAGTCCCGAATACCATAATGGTCTGCCATTTGGATCTGGGGTTTTCTTGAACGGCCCTGGATCTTGAGGAGTTTTTCCCGATCCACCCAACCTTCCTTCTCAGGGATGGAGGCCGGAAGGAGTTTCGCTGAGAGGGGTCGCAAGATTAAGCCATCCAAACCTGCTTCTTTTTCGATCAGGCGCATGGAATCCCGACGCTGGGACATGGGCCTCTCTCCCAAGACCTCACCAGTAACAATAAAAGAAGCTCCGATCTCCTCCATGTAAGCTTTGGCCTTCTTCATCATGAAGATCCGGCAGTCAATGCAGGGGTTCATATTGCTTCCATAACCGTGCTTGGGATTTTTCACCACACGGAGGTACTCTTCTGAAACATTCAGCACGTTTAAAGGAATGCCCAAGGCGCTGACAGCCTTTTGGGAAGCTAAACAGGTCTCTCCCCGGTTGGTGCAGGTGCAAAAGACGGTTAAGAAGTTCAGCGCTTCCAGTTCGATTCCCAAATCCAAGACGACCTTGGCGGCCAAGGTACTGTCAAGACCCCCTGAAAGGAGAGCGATGGCTTTCATAACACCTCGTTCATCGATCCCGAACGAAACCCTTGAAGATCCAAGGTGACATATCGATAACCGATTTTTTTCAGACGATTGACGACCTTCTCCCTCAGAGAACCGTTCATCAGTCGGCTCATCTCTTCGGGATAGACCTCTATTCTTGCCAAGCTCTGGTAGTGTCTTACCCGAACCTGCTTAAATCCGAGGCTAAAGAGGAAATCTTCAGCTTCATCCACCATCCTCAATCCCTCTGGAGTAATCTCTTCCCCGTATGGAAACCGTGAGGCGAGACATGCGAAAGAGGGTTTATCCCAGGTGGGAAGTCCCAACGTCCTCGATAATTCCCTCACATCCTCTTTTGTAAACCTGGCTTCTTGAAGAGGGCTCCGAATGCCGAGTTCCTGAATCGCTCTCCTCCCTGGCCGATGATCCTTTTCGTCGTCCAAGGTTGACCCTTCCACGACAAAAGAAATGGCCTCCTTTCGAGCCAGATTCTGCATCTCTTCAAAGAGTTCTTTTTTACAGAAATAGCAGCGGTTCGATGGATTTTTTGAAAACCCGTCGATCTCCAATTCATTCGACTCAATCAGGATGTGTTTCACACCCATCTCCTGAGCCATTCTTTTGGCTCCCGCTAATTCCCTGTCGGGATAGAGAGGCGACAGGGCGGTTACTGCAACGACATGGGCTTCTCCGAGACTCTCTTTGGCCGCTCTGAGAAGAAGCGTGCTGTCCACCCCTCCTGAATAGGCCACGACTACTCTCCCCATCGACAGGAAGATCTCTTTTAGTCTTGCGAATTTCTCTTCAACAGATTGATCCATATTAGTTCATTTTAACCTTAAATTGTTATTTCCAAAATTTGGAATTTAATTTTCAAACTCCGAACTCCGCACTCCGAAATCAGAACTTTTCACCACTTCTTTAATCCACCCTCCCCCAAGGACCCTATCCCCCTCATAGATAACCGCTGCCTGCCCAGGTGTGATGGCCTTCTGAGGTATTTTAAATCTCACCTCCAGCTCTTCCTCGCCCTTCGCAGTAACGGTAGCCTCTGAGCCCGGGTGATTATACCGGATTTTCACCTGGGCCGAGAACGAAGAACTCATCTCTCGGGGATTGATCCAACTTACGGAGTCGATGGTAAAGGTATGAGCGTAGACTTCCTTCTCTTCCCCTACAATTAGGGCATTCCTGCCCCGGTCAATCCCTATAACATAAAGAGGCCTGCCTTTTGCCAAACGAAGCCCCCTTCTCTGTCCGACCGTGTAGAAAGCTATTCCCTTATGCCCGCCAAGAACCTTTCCTTGTCGATCGACGATGGGGCCAGGCTCAATCGATTCCCTCAACCTTTCCCGCAAAAAGGAATGGTAGGAGGCATCGTGAATGAAACAGACCTCCTGGCTTTCGGGTTTATCATGAACCCGAAGGCCGACTTGAAAAGCTCGCTCTCTGACCTCCTCCTTTCGATATTCTCCTAAAGGGAAAAGGCTATGGCGAAGTTGATCCTGGGTGAGGGAAAAGAGGACATAAGACTGATCTTTTCTCCGATCGACTCCCTTCTTCAGAAGATACCCCCTCATGCTTTCGTGGTATTCCACTTTAGCATAATGGCCTGTGGCGATATAATCTGCCCCCAGATCCAGCGCCTTCTTTAGAAAAGATCCAAACTTCAGTTTTTCGTTACAGAGAATACAAGGATTGGGCGTCCTTCCTTTCGTATATTCATCACAAAAATATTGAATGATCTCGTTCTCGAACTCCTCCCTCAGATGAAAGACATGAAAAGGGATTCCCAGTTGAAGGGCTACACGCCTGGCGTCTTCGATATCGGCAAGGCTGCAACATCGTACTGGGCCAGAGGAAGTGCTATCCATCGTCCCAATACACATCGTCGCTCCGATCACTTCATAACCCTTCTCCTGGAGAAGCCAGGCGGTGGTGCTTGAATCAACGCCACCGCTCATGGCGACAACCACCCTCTTCTTCA
>CAYMJV010000169.1:0-4140 GCA_964390545.1 uncultured Syntrophaceae bacterium | reverse complement strand
GATAGACCCCTGCGTCATCCGATGTATCCAGCCCAACTAAGACCTTTGGATCTTTCGGAATGGGTAAATCTTTCAGAATCTGATCCAGATCCTCTGGACCCACTTTGGAGGCTCAACCCGCTTTTTTGACTTTTTCCGTCAAACGCACTTTGTCCATTTTACCTCTGTCATTCGAACTTAGATCTGAATTTCCTTCTTTTTCTCAAACTTTCCTCTTAAATCCCTTGTATAACATTCCACAACCGATATCCTATTCTCTCTGAGAATAAGTAAAGCTTTTTCTTCTGACCCTGCAGATAATTCAATGGCGACTCCACAGTCAGAACTGATTTCCCTTGGTACGGGTATGAGATCAATCTTTATCCCTTTTCCCTTAAGAAGTTTCTCGGCTTTCATGACGCGATGGACCGATTCAAAAAGGAAGACGTATTTCATGGCCTGACCAAGCGATCCGCTTCCATCAAGGATTGGGCAATATCATACATATTCGAAATTTTCCCGACCTTCAGCTTCTCCTTTAGCCCATAAAAGTCGAGGCAGGTTCCGCAGGAGAGAATTTCTATCCCTTTCTCAGATAACTTCCCGAGGGTCTCCAAAACCTCCGAACCTTCTGTCGCCAATCGAACTCCGGAATTAATCAGGATCAATCGAGAAGGTTTTGTCTCCAGATCCAATAGGGTTTTTAAAAAAGACCTCGTCAGGATCGCTCCCAACGCCTCCTCCCCAATTCCGAGAAGGTTAGAATTGATGTAGACCACTATTTTTTCTGCTTCTTTGCCAAGCCGGATTGTTCTCTGTTCATCCTTACCATGGACTTTTCGAATATGGACATAAAAATTCTGCCCCTCCTCCTTAATCTCCACCGAACATCCCTGACTTTGAGCAAACCGCTCCACATTATTACAGGAGACAGCATTGTCCACAATAACAATCATCTCTCCTTCCTTCAGCTGATCTAATGCCTGTTTTGTTACAACCACAGGTTGCGGACAGGCCAGACCTCGACAATCAACCACTGACATTTTCACTTCCTCCGATTCATTTTCCCCCTCACCCCCTCCCTCTCCCCGTTGGGGAGAGGGGGAGAATAAGGGGAAATTCAAATTATCTT
The DNA here is from genome assembly GCA_964390545.1 of uncultured Syntrophaceae bacterium. GTDB lineage: Bacteria > Desulfobacterota > BSN033 > BSN033 > UBA1163 > CAYMJV01. The sequence continues at coordinate 3,029 of CAYMJV010000169.1, read as the reverse complement.
TCTTTAATATTCTACCATATATCCCCTCTTCTTTTCATAGATAATCCAATCTTCTTTTATAACCCAAAAAACTGCCCGACATTTCTTCAAAGCTAAAAAGGAAAAGATCCATTATCTTTATTTTTTGGAAATCAAAGAGACAGCTTGGAGGGTGGTTTCGATCTCCTCTTCGGTGTTGAAAGCGCCCAGGCCAAATCGAATCGTTCCCTCTGGAAAAGTCCCAATGGTGTGGTGGCCTGCAGGTGCGCAGTGAAGTCCTGGACGACAGAGGATGCCAAACTCTTTTTCTAAACGCAATGCCCCATTCGAAGGAGAAAGGTGGGCAAAATTGAAAGAAAGAGTGGCAATTCTATCTCCTTGGTTTTGAGGACCATAAAGTCTTACCCGAGGAATTTCTTTTAAACCCTCGATGAGTTTTTGGGTCAGGGTCATCTCGTTTTGACGGATTTGTTCGACTCCTTTTTCCAGAACAAATTGAACGCCAGCGAGAAGCCCAGCAATCCCAACACCATTGGGTGTTCCGCTCTCGAAGCGATCCGGTAAGAAATCCGGCTGCTCCTCAAATTCAGACCGACTTCCCGTTCCACCCTGTTTCAGTGGATTCATCTCTTTCTCTCTGATACGCTCGCCAATGACCAATCCTCCAGTCCCCTGGGGTCCATAGAGGCTTTTATGCCCAGTAAAGGCTAAAAGATCGATCCCATCCTTTTCGACATCGATCGGGTAAGCTCCGGCCGTCTGGGCGACATCGACTAAAAATAGAAGATTATGCCTTCTCGCAATGAATCCAACCTCCTTTACAGGAAGTAGGGTTCCTGTGACATTGGAGGCATGATTGAGAACGACCATTCTCGTATTCGATCGTATTTTTTTCTCCACTTCTTGGGGGTCCAGCACGCCTTCACTGGAATAGGGAATGATGCTTAATTCTATTCCCCTCTTCTCCAGATCCCTAAGAGGTCTCATCACGGAATTGTGTTCCATGCTGCTCGTAATCACATGCTCTTGGGGCTTTAATAAACCTTTTAGAGCCAAATTAATGGACTCAGTGGCATTAAGTGTGAAGATGATTCTGGATGAGTCTTTGACACGGAATAAGACGGAAAGGGCCTCCCGGGTTTCATAGACAATGCGAGCTGCTTCAATGGAGAGGAAGTGTCCGGACCGGCCCGGGTTGGCGCCGACCTCCTCCATAAATCGATTCATCGCCTCTTTCACTTGCGGAGGCTTTGGCCATGAAGTAGCAGCATTATCGAGATAGATCATCTTCTTCCCCTTTTTTCAGTACAAGAACGTAATCGTTGCCCGTCTGCTTTACCTCACAATCCCATCCCATCTGTTGAGCCAATCGAGAGACGTTTTCCTTGGAGGTATCGGTATCCACAAGGACCTCAAATATCCCCTTTCTCATATCCTTCATCATTTTATTGGTTAAGACGACAGGTTGAGGGCACGAAAGCCCGCGAGCATCCACGATTTTGCTCATTTTTATCCCTCCTTTTTATGCAACTTCTTTTCTCATGGTGAATCCAATAAACAGACAGGTAAGAAGCCCAATGATCACAGCAGCGATACCATAGGGTCCAACTCCGTCTGCAGAACTGGCCATACCAAAATTATGTGAGAAGCCAGCCCCTACGATCATTCCGAGAACAAACACAGCTGCGTCCCCATCGCCCTCCCCGGCAAGGAAGAGTTGTCGCCCCGGACATCCTCCGGCCAGGGCAAAGGCCAGCCCTGCCAAAACCATGCCGCCGAAGTTCCAGAGGCTCATTGTATGGGCTATGGGCTGCTTTTCAAAACCGGGGTGAAACTGCCCTAGAATCAGATTGGTGATGAAAGCAATCACGACAAGGGCAATCGCCCCCGAGAGGAGATGGGTCTGTTTAAAAAGGACGAAATCCCGGATGGCCCCCATTGTGCAAAACCGGCTTCTCTGTGCCAGGAATCCAACGCAAAGACCAATCCCCAGGGAAGCAAGAAGCGGTGCATGCATGGATCCAGGACCTTTGACACTGTAAAATAGCACTCCGCTTTTTTCCTGTCCCTCACCCTGGGGAAAGACAAACATCAAGACAAGAAACCCAAGCATGATCAAAGGCAATAACCATCCTACTGAGGTGTGAGTGGCTTGGGAACGTCCCAGGTTGTAACCCCCTTTCAGGAAAAGTATGCCTACCCATATCCCCCCGATGAGTCCGAGAAGGCCGAAAATGGCATTTCCATCACCTCCGGCAAAGCGGAGCATGGCCCTCCATGGGCAGCCGAGGAAGACCAGGGCTCCGATCATGGCAAAAGCGCCAAGGACAAATCGAACAATGGGAGCAGACCCCGCTCGTGCACGGAATTCCTTAAACGCATAGGCGGCAATCAGCGAGCCAAGAACAAAACCGATGATCTCGGGCCGCATATATTGAACAACGGCCGCCCGATGAAGTCCCAACGCACCCGCAATGTCCCTGTCGAAACAGGCCACACAGATGCCCATGTTTGCCGGATTGCCCCACTTCTGCAAAAACGGGGCAAAGACCCCGATAAATGCTCCTACTGAAATGATTCCCCAGCGAGTCGCAAAAAAATTTTTGGTGGTGGTCATAGTTACCCCCTTCCAAGAAAATTATTTTTGGATCACATGCCAGGTCATAATAGACTATTGTCGGAGGGAGGGGAAAATGGGCGGAAGAACTCAGGACACACAAGGATGGAAATGAGTTGGAAACGCCTCTTTTCTCTCTCTCCTTCTGAAAAACCGGAGACCTAACCTAGGCCTCTTCGGGCCAAATGCGGCCCCTCATATAAGAGAAAAGGGCTTTTGAAGCTCTACCATGTCGAAATCTCCCATCAAATAACGGTAAGAATCACCAAAAATCTACCTAGAAATATCCTCTCTGTCAAATCGGAATTTTCGATAATAAAGCGGGTTATTATTGAAAATTCTAATGTACATTTTCACATTCTCCTTGTGCCTATAATCTTCTTTTCTGTTGCCTTGCCGGATCAAAATTGCTATAAAATGATTAGGAGGAGTA
>CAYMJV010000168.1:0-4152 GCA_964390545.1 uncultured Syntrophaceae bacterium | reverse complement strand
GCGTTAGCCGAAGAATCTATATTTTCTAACTTATCGATTCTATGAGATTCTTCACGGAGTTTATCCTGAGCCGATGAACGAGACCCTTCGCTTCGCTCAGGGTGACAAATGGCGAAGGGTTCAGAATGACAGGCATGTAATTCTCCTCCATTGCGACACAGTCCCTTGCGGGGGAGGGAAATAAAATTGTTGGGCCAGTTTTTTCTGAATGGGCTTAATGGTTTGCCCATAAAAAAAGACCCCCGATCCCGTTGGGACAGGATCGAGGGTCTTCAGGTTGGTTTCGCTTGTTTGACCATAAACGTTTCTTTAAATCATTTTTAGTTTTTTACCATGCCCGCTCAGGTTTGTCAACCCTTCAATTACTTGCTCAGCCTACCTACCGCAGGCAGGGACTGACCTTGAGGGAGCCCGTTAACCGTTGATCCAAGGAGCAGGGGACCTGTCCCCCGAATGGGTCAAGAAGTTAAATCGACGTCAGGCGTGGACGAATATTCTTGTCTTTGTGGACCTGGCCATCAGCCTTTCGATTTTGGCCTGAATCTTTTTCCTCTCCGCATTCTTCTCCCATTTTTTCCAATCGTCCACACTCTGCCATGTGGTGACGACAATGTAATTATGAGGGTCATCCAGTGCCCGGAGCGTCTCACCTGAGATATATCCTGTGGAGGGGATCGCTTTCGTTCTCAATTCCCTAAGCAATCTTGAGAAGTCGGCTTCCTTCCCTTTCTTCACCTTCCGATCGATAATGATCTTCACTGCCATGGCCCGCCACCTCCCTCATTTTTTTCCATCCTACCAAGTCTCTTCGAGGAATTCAAGCGAAATTTATGTTTCACAAACTCCTTTTCCTCTCAGTCATTCCTGCGAAAGCAGGAATCCATGGTTTTCTGTGCAAATAGGATTCGAGTTTTTTTAAAGAGATCCCTGAATCTGCAAGGGCAAACCTGGATTCCCGTTTGCACGGGAATGACAGAATTAACGTACACGAATGACATTCTTCCTGTTAGTGATATCCTTCCAATTCACCCTTGGGGATGACCCATCGGAAATGCTCGGGAGCCACGGTTTCCAAACGTCCATCGATACGAAGGGTGAGATGGCTGTTCTCTCTCGACATGCCAAGCCCGAAGATATCCTCCAGATGGATAAGGCGGTCTACAATTTCTTTCCACTTTTTATCGTCGATGGGATGAACCGCACAACCCTTGTATTGGGCCTCTTCCAGCCTGCGATTTGGATCATAGAAGATAGCCTCGCCAGCAGAAGCGCCAGCTAAGATTTTTGCCCCTTTGTAAGGGGAGTCCATTCGGTGAATCATCCCATCGTACCCACGAAAGAGGCCAAGTATGAGCATCGATCCGCCCATCAGGGCCTGGCCAAGGTGTTCATAGGCAGTGCCTACAAGGTTTACCTGTAGCCCAGGACCGGTTGGATCGCTTACTGCACAGACCCATCCCCGGTCCACCACATTCCCGAGGATATTGAAGGTACCTCCTTTTGCTGAGTATCCTGTCACCTTGCCCGCATCACCATGAATCTCAAGCGTTCCAGAGTGCATCACCATCCCGGTAAAATTCTGGGCATGGTTGTGTACCCGCACCAAGGCGCCCATGTTAAATGCTCCACAGTATTCCCCGGGGCTTCCGAAGACCTCCACGGTGGTGTTAGGTGTAGAACCAGAGCCCATTCCCATGCCAATCCCTCTCTGGCCTCCCACCCTGTAAACGATGAATTTTCTCCATCCCGTTCGGTGGGCATGATCCAGGTAGCAACTTAATACCCGCAGAGGGTCGATCCCCTCAGGCTTGAATCCCCGTGCATCCACCACCAGTAACTGTTCTTTCTTCTGGGGTTCTTTGAGCTCACCAGCGTTTTCAATCGTCACCCGGACCCATCCATTGCCACCGTGGTCGCGATCCAGCACAGCGTTTATCTTTTCATGAACCATATGAATTAATGTCCCTCTGTCTTTGCTTCCGATATCCCAGCCGGGGAGGGTGTCGTAAATTCGTGTCAGTTGCTCAACCGCTTTCAAAAAGGGTAGATTTCTTCTTATGTCTTCTAACGCCTTTCCAAATTCGTTAAACCTCCACAAGGGCAATCGCTCCTTAATGAACCCAGGGGCATCCGATCCAAAATCGATATCCATTCCCTGGGCCGTTACTGAAGGAATAGGTTCAACGGTATCAACAGAAGGGAATTCCCCATGGGGGATCTTTACAGGATGGCCAAATTTATCTACCACCTCATGGCCTGTAATTCGTCCCTTCTCGTCATAGAATACCCTGCTCACCATGCCTGTGTTCACCGTGAAGGTGAGGGCAGGGGAGGTGCTGCGCATCAACCCAAGACGATAAAGCTCCTGAATGCCTGCATCACTTCCTTGTTTTTCAGAGCAGATGATTGAGACAAAATTTTCTCCATCATCATAGAGCATGGCCACGTTGGGTCGAAGTAGCGATGGATCGATAATGTCCAATCTTTCAATCACTCGGCGGTATGGGTCGATCCGACCGCAAAGGTATTGGTAAGGGCCATCCGGTGCACTTTCAAGCTCAACCTCCTGCACGCGCTGGAAGTGCTCCCTGACTGCTGGGGACAACTGAGTTAGGTTCCATCCTGTTGTGGGGGAGAAGGATTCGACCAGAGCATCAAAAGGATAATGCAGATATTGACTCAGTAGGTGAAGCTTAAGGGAAGCAACGGCTGTGTCCGTCTGGGCTAAAGGGGTTAGGTTAAACTGAGACACCCGGTTCCACATGGTACGATAATTGGTTGTCTCTCCATTATGGGTCAGGGCGGTGTGGAGCTCGGCAAAGGGATGAGCATTCATCTGATCCACAACAGACCCAGTGGCAAGCCGACGATGGATGACGTTCACGGGTGCATCCGGAAGTTCCCAAGGAATGTGCTTGCCATCACTTTTCCAGCAACCTGAATTCTTTCCGCAGGAAAGGACAGCTGCCTTCTTCTGCTGAACCTCAGCATAGTTTTCCCGAGTGATTAGGCGTGCCAACCGGTAGATATATTCGTCCTCAGCTTCGTGGAGAAATTCAATATCGTTCTTGTAATTTTCAACCGTCAGATCTCTGTAGCGAATCTGTCTCGGTGGCCAGACGGGATCCTTTAACAGGTCGTTCTCAATAAACCGATACAATGCTTCTGGTCGCACGCGCACGAAGAACCTGAAGACATCTCCTGGGTCTTTCTCGCCGAAAAGCCTGAAATCCTGCTCTTCTCCTTTTTGATCACGGCGATAAGGGATGCGGCATTTCTCCAGATCGCTGTCGAAGTCCTCTATTTGGAGGCCCTTTAAATATCGGTCTAGAATTTCTTGCATGATGCCACGACGGCTGGCCAAGATCTCCTGTCTTGCGCTTCGTCGAACTTCCTCCAAAGTGATCTCCGGATGTTTCGCGATGGACTCCTCCTCCACCTGAAGTTGGAGGGTGCCCTTGATCAATACGTGGAGGGCATAATCATCCATATGGTGAGGGTAACAACCCCCCTTCCAGATACCAACGCCATCCATCCCGCGGTTTGCCATACGATCCAGCATCAAATCCATGATGTGACTTGGGATGAAATGGTTGGAGACAATGGCAGCCACGCCGCAATCCGAGGGGGCCCGCATCGATGACGCCGCTGATGGTTCCCTTTCGGCTGTTTCTTCTAAATTCTGAGTTTCAGGGGCTGGCCGTGAGATGTCAGCCCTGCGACGCCGGCGATTCTTAACTCTCTCTTCCAGGACAGACCATTGAATGCGATCATACTGTCCCCGAAGTTCTCGGATATCCTTCATTCCAAGGGCTGCGATCGCCTTCGTTATCTGGGCCTGTAGGATAGCACGGAAGTTGATGATCTGTTGGGTATTGATCTCCACGTTACGCAATAACTGCATCTTGGGTTCGATGGTGGAGATGCCACTTCGACATCCGGACTCGCAGTTTCTGTCCCGGACACAGCCAATGGCGACGAGGTCTGCCGTTCCCAGAATGACTCCGTCGAGGCCCAAGGCCACTCCCTTGATCACATCGCCCCATGTTCGGAATCCGCCGCTTCCCATGAAGACGACTTGATCCCTCAGCCCGTCATCCATCAGTTTTTCGTGGCAGATGGGGATCGCATACTCCATGTGCATTCCCATCT
>CAYMJV010000167.1:0-4246 GCA_964390545.1 uncultured Syntrophaceae bacterium | reverse complement strand
TGTCTGACCACTCCCAAAGATCCTTCTGATGCTGTGGAGCACGGGATCAGAGAGATGGAAAAAAACACATCCAGTTTTGTGGAGAAAATGGACGAAGTCATCCATGGAACAACGCTGGTAATTAATTCCATTATCGAAAGAAAGGGAGCCAAAACAGGTCTGATCACCACGAAGGGCTTTAGAGACGTCTTGGAGATCGGCAGGGGGATCCGATACGCACCTTATGACGTGTTCGCCGAATTTCCCAAGCCCTTGATTCCGAGACATCTTCGTTTTGAAGTGGATGAGAGGATTCGGAGCGATGGGAGCGTCCTGAAACCCCTTGACCCAGAAGAAGCAAGGCAGGTGGTCCGCACGCTCCTCAAGATGGGCACTGAATCAATTGCGGTCTGTCTGATCAATTCTTTTGAAAATCCAACTCACGAGCTAATGCTCAAGGAGATCATTGAAAAAGAAGCCCCTGGAGCGTCCGTTTCCTTTTCGTACCGCGTTTTACCACAGATTAAAGAGTATGAGAGAACCAGCACGACCGCGACGAACGCCTACGTGAAGCCTCTGACGGGGAGATATCTCTCCAGACTGGCCGGAAGGCTGGGGTCCATTGGTTTTAAAGGAAAACTCTTCATCATGCTTTCAAGCGGGGGCGTTACCTCCGTTGAAACTGCCGCTGAGTTTCCGGTAAGGATCATCGAGTCCGGCCCAACCGCTGCGGTCATCGCAGGTCAATACTATGGCAAACTCTTCAATATTTCGGAAATGTTCTGCTTTGACATGGGAGGAACAACGGCCAAGTCCTGCCTGATCCAAAAAGGGGTCGCTGGGGTCGTACCCACCTTTGAGGTCGGCCGTGTCCAGAGATTTATGAAGGGGAGCGGTCTCACCATTCAAGTGCCTGTGGTTGACTTGATGGAGATTGGAGCAGGAGGTGGAAGCATTGCGAAGGTCAGCCGGATGGGGACGCTGCAGGTGGGACCGGAGAGCTCGGGAGCAGATCCTGGACCGATGTGCTATGCGATCGGAGGCACAGACCCTTGCGTCACGGATGCCGATCTCTTGTTGGGTTACCTGGATGAGAACTACTTCCTTGGCGGTGAAATGAAGCTTGACAAGGAGGCAGCAAGGCGCGGCGTTATGGAAAAGGTTGCAAAGCCTCTGGGAGTCACGTTCGTGCAGTCCATATGGGGAATTCATGATCTCATCAATGAGACGATGGCTGCGGCAGCCAAGACCCACATTGCAGAAAAGGGGGGAAATCCAAAAATTGTAACGATTGTTGCCTTCGGAGGAGCAGGCCCAGTTCATGCTTACAGCCTGGCAAAGAAATTGGGAGCGCCTCGCTTGCTCGTCCCACCGAACGCTGGAGTAGGTTCGGCTCTGGGCTTTTTCACTGCTCCCCGGGCCTTTGACCTTCTCCGGAGCCACAAAGTTTCTCTGGCCAACGCCAATTTTCTTGATATCGAAAAGATTTTCAAGGACCTCGAAGCCGACGCAACGAAAATACTGAAGAAGGAAGCCACAGAAAAAGATATCAAATTCGAAAGGTCCCTGGACATGCGATTTGTGGGCCAGGGGGCAGAAACAAACGTCCCATTAACCGAAAGAGATTTTACAAAGCTCAAGAAGGAGGAGGTTCGCCGACGCTTTGACGGAGTTTACGAGAAGTTGTATGGAAGGACCTATCCTGACTCCGAAGTGGAGTTTTTCAATTTCAAGGTAAGGGCAAGTCTCCCCGAACGATTACTGCAATTGCCCAAGCTCGAGAAAAAGAAGCGGTCTCTTGATCAGGCGATCAAGGGGAAACGTCCAGCTTATTCTCCCATGGCCAAGGATTTTATCTCCTATACCGTCTACGATCGATACAAACTTTTTCCCACGGCGAAGTTTCGAGGTCCCGCCATTATCGAAGAGAAGGAATCCACAGTTATTGTCGGTGAGGACGCTTCGGTTTCAATGGATGATTTTGGATTCTTGTGGATTGATATAAAGAACAAATAACACGAATGATAACGAATGGCTCGAATACGTTTTATGCGAATGAAGCCAATAGCAGGTAACAACACGAATATGTTTTATTCGTTAAATTCGTTATCATTCGTGTCATTCGTGTTACAGATGAGGAGGCACTAACATGGCACGAAAAGGACGCACCTTTGATCCAATCACATTAGAAATTCTTTGGCGGAGATTGATTTCCGTCGTCGATGAAGCGGACAGCGCCGTTGCTCGGACAGCATTCTCAAGCCTGCTCAGAGATGCTCATGACTACACCTGCATGTTCACAGACCAAAAAGGCCGTGAACTGGCCCAGGGGTCATTTGCAACACCTGGCCAATCTGGAGCGATGGCCTTGGGAATTAAGAATCTCGTAACCAAACTTCCCAAAGAAACTTACAAACCGGGCGATATCTTCATCACCAACGACCCTTGGGCCCTGGCAGGCCATTTGAATGACGTGTGTGTCATGAGTCCCATCTTCTATAAAAATAAGGTGGTCGCCTTTACCGCCTGTGTTTTTCATCATTCCGATATCGGAGGTCGCGTCTCCTCAGACAACCACGACGTCTTTGAAGAAGGACTTTTTATCCCCCTCGTGAAACTCTACGACGGAGGAGTACTCAATCAGTCTGTGATTGATATAATCCGGTGGAACGTTCGGACACCCGACGAGGTGGTGGGAGACATTCGGTCCCAGATTGCAGCTAATCATGTCTGTGCCGAGAAGATCGGCCAGATGCTGAAAGACAATGATATGGAGAGTCTCGATGATCTGGCGGATCAGGTTATTGGCCGCACTGAAAAAAGCATGAGGGAAGAGATTGCGAAGATTCCGGATGGCATCTATCGCGCTGAAGGAATTGTGGAACAAGCAAAAGGGAAAGATAATATCATCATTAAAGTGGCGCTTGAAGTAAAAGGGAGTGACATCACTGTAGACTTGAATGGATCCTCCTCCCAGGTCGATTGGGGTGGCAATGTCGTTTATAACTTCACCTATGCCTACGTATTTATGGCCATGAAAAGCATGTTCGGTCCGGACATCCCTAATAACGATGGCTGCGCAGCACCTATAAAAATGATGGCCCCTGAGGGGACTGTTGTGAATTGCAGGTTCCCTGCAGCCGTTGCCGCCCGCCTCGTGATCGGACATTTTCTAACAGAGATCATTTATCGGGCCCTATCCAAAGTCGCACCCAACAGGGTGATTGCCGCAAGTGGAGGGACACCAGCACAGATGAATGTCTTTTATGGAAGAAGGAACGATAGGAAACCATGGCATTCTGTGATCATCCGCGGGGGTGGGATGGGAGCAAGTGCCATCAATGATGGCAATTATGTGTATATTTTCCCTGCCAATGGTGCCAATACCCCTATTGAGATATTCGAAAGTGATACACCTCTCATCGTAGAAAAAAGGGAACTCATCGCCGATTCAGCTGGCCCAGGCATCATGAAGGGAGGCCTTGGGCAAAGGGAAGTTTTTAAAATCCCTGATGATAAGTATGCCCCGATTCCACCTGTCAATCTTGGAATACAGGCGGGAAGGTTTATCCATCCTCCAGAAGGGCTCTTTGGCGGGAACCCCGGCGGTAAGGCCCAGTTCCTGGTGAATGGAGTGTCGGGAAACCCCTACGGGTTAACGCAGCTGAAACCGGGTGATGCAGTCACCATCGATGCGGCCGGTGGAGGGGGCCACGGAAATCCCCTGGACCGCGATCCTGAAATGGTTGAGAACGACGTCCTAGAGGGGTACGTCAGCCTTGAAAAGGCCAAGGAAGATTATGGAGTGGTGATCGATCCGAAGACTATGAAGGCCGATCGGGAAGCCACCAAAAAGCTGAGGAGCCAAAAGGTTTAGGTGGAGGTTTAGGTTTAGGTTCAGGTTGACAATTCCTTAGCCTTAACCTTAGCCTTAACCTTTTACTTACCCATTATTCCACCATTCCATGATTCCAAGCTTCAGTGCAGGATTATATAATGTGATAAGCTTCACTTGACTATACTTTCTATTTTTAATAGGATGGACTCAAAAAAATCGGGGGCTTAAAATGGCAAAGACGTTCATGCCAAAAATCCGAACAGAAAGAGAATTAAAGCGTGTCCAGTTGGAAGGTCTTCAGTGGACGATGAATCATGTTTATAAAAATTCAGAGTTTTATCGAAAGAAATTCGACAACATCGGCGTCAAGCCCAAACATATCAAAACCCTTAAAGACATTTCGAAACTCCCTTTTACCACCTCCAAAGA
>CAYMJV010000166.1:0-4308 GCA_964390545.1 uncultured Syntrophaceae bacterium | reverse complement strand
ACCAGCGTTAAACCTGAGAAAATAAGCGCTTGGATCATACCGATCAGCAGCTCCAAGCCGTAAAAGGGAATCGTAAAGACAAGCGGAATCAGAAAACAGGAAACGAGAATCAAAATCTCACCGGCTGTCATATTGCCGAAGAGACGAAAGGTGAAGCTGAGCATCCGCGTCAAATGGCTGAAGATCTCTAAAACACCGACGAACAAATTGATAAAGCCAAAAACAATATTCATAGGGCCCGTTTTGATCTTTCCAGTGAAGAGCTCTTTCAGGCCTTGAAGGAATTGACGGACATTGAAGAACTCGCCGAGATAGTGAGAGACACCGATGGCCCTCATGCCCCAGCTCTCCACAAAGAAGAAGGACATGAGAGCAATGGAGAGAGGGACATTGACATCCGTATTCGCAGCCCGAAAGATGGCCGCGAATTCCCCTCCATGTTCACCTCCATGCCCATGGATTCCAATCGTGCCGAAAAAGGGAAGGAGGGCGAGATAGGCGTTCGAGATGACGTAGATGAAGATGGTGGCAACACCGGGAAAGAGCATGCGGGCATGTCTTTTTCCAGCAATACCTTCGACAAAATTTAAAAGCCCCTCAACAACAACCTCCACCAGACCTTGGCGCCTTCCGGGAATGAGTTTCATCTTTCGGGTTAAGAAAATGGAGAAACCGACTAGCACCAGAATGGTAAACCACGAGGCAATGAGGGTATTCGTAATCGAGAAGTGACCGACATGAAGGACAGGTTCTGCAGGTAGGGCCACGTGAGGTCTTGGGATGTTGAAGATGCCCGGTGGCTTCTTCCCCAAAAAACTGGATCCAAGAGGACCAAACACCATGCCGATGAAGAAGAGGATTAAGACGGGAATAAAGAAAAATACAAGAATCTTTAGTCGACCGGAACCCATTATTCTCTGTTCTGCTTATTTTTTCTTAATTCTTCTTGCTCCGCCTGATATCGGAGGAGCATCCGAATCAGACCACCGAAAGCGATCACCGTTCCAACACCGAGACCGATCAATGTGAATAAAGGACTCTTATTAAGCATCCGCGGACGATCGAGCCAATAACCAATCCCGACCGGGATGAGCAGGCTCGATACCACATACCAACCCACCGTAAGTAAGAATTGAAGAGGTCTTACCCATTCTTTCAGATAGTGCTCCTGGGTTTTGTTAGGCAGAAAACGATGTGAAACTTACAAAATGTGAATCAGTTAACATACCTCAAAAACGTTGTCAATCTTTTTTTATATATCCTTTAAATATTAAGAGGATATAGGGACATCCTTTCTATGGGGGAAGAGGTCAAGATTCTCTTTTTGATCGGGTTGTCCTTCCATTTTACAGTGACCTTCAAAGATTCCCCCTTCAGCGATGGTGATGATGGGGGTAGAAAGGTTCCCATGGAGTTTCCCCGTAGAATGGATTTCCACCCTCCCTTGGGCATACACTTCTCCTTCCACTTGGCCATTGATGATGAGCGTATTGACACCAACCTTTCCTTTAACGACTGCAGTTTCCCCCACGATGAGGGTGCCACTCTCGAAGATCTCACCTTCAAACTTTCCATCGAGACGGAAGACGCCTTCAAAGGTCATCTTTCCTTCAAAGACGGTCTCCTTTCCCAGGAAGGCGCTGATTTCCTCCATGGGTGAGGAGAGTTTTGAATCACCTTTTGATGACTGTGATTTTCCTAACATAGATGACTCCTTTCGTTAACCAAAAAATTTCAAATGTCCAATTTCAAAGTTCCAATGGAATCCAAATTGCCAAATGCCAAACTATATTCTAAAGTCAGAACCTTTTGACATTTGACATTGATTTGAAATTTGCCTGCCTGCCGGTAGGCAGGGATTTTGAAATTTGACATTCGTACGTATCCCAAGAACTACTAAGCTTTTCCTTCGCCCAATATGGTTTGTATGATTCTTCCCAGATCTTCATGGGAATAGTATTCGATTTCGATCTTTCCTTTCTTCCCTTTTGATAGAATGCGGACTTTTGTTCCTAAGCGTTGCCTCAGGGAATCCTGGAGGCTGTTCAATTGACTTTCCAATTCTCCCTTCCTTCGGGCTGGAGCGGTCGGTCTCCTCGGTTTCTCTGACCACCGTTTGGCGAGGGCTTCGGCCTCTCTCACGGAGAGACCTTTCTGGATGATCAGAGAGCAGAGTTCCTTCTGTTTTTCTTTTGTCTCGAGGCTGAGAATCGCCCTGGCGTGTCCGGAAGTGATGCGGTTCTGCAAGAGCTGATTTCTTACCTCCGAGGGGAGTTTGAGAAGACGGAGGGCATTGGCAATGGTCGTTCGATCCTTCCCGATCTGTGTGGCCAATTCCACCTGGCTGATGTTGAACTCCTCTGTCAAACGTTTAAAGGCTTCTGCTTCCTCGATAGGGTTCAGATTCTCCCTCTGCAGGTTTTCAATGAGGGAGAGTTCCAAAGCCTCTCGGCCTTCCACCTCCTTCACCAGCACTGGAACTTCCTTCAGCCCGGCCTTTTGAGCGGCTCTCCATCGCCGTTCCCCAACGATCAACTCATAACCCTGGTCGACCTTTCTGACGATCAACGGTTCCAGGATTCCTTTTTCTTTGATGGATTCCGCCAACTCCTGAAGTCTTGATTCGTCGAAGTGTTTCCGGGGTTGAGACCGATTGGGCAGAATCTCTTCAATCCCGCAGTAGAAGAGAGCTCTCGATTCTCCTTGGTCATATTCCGGAAGAAGGGCTCCCAACCCTTTCCCCAAAGCCATTTTCTTAGTTGCCATTGATCTTTCCATTTGCCATGATTTCTCTGGCGAGGCTTAAGTAACTTTCTGCACCCTTGGAATGGATATCATATAAAACCACAGGCTTCCCGTGGCTGGGCGCTTCGCTCAGCCGAATGTTACGCGGAATGATGGTCTCAAACACTTTGTTTTTGAAGTGGTTTTTCACCTCATGAGCCACCTGATGGGAAAGGTTGTTTCGACTATCAAACATGGTCAGCAGAATCCCTTCGATCTCCAGTTTCGGATTGAGAGCCTGTTTGATCAGGCGGATCGTTTTAAGAAGTTGCCCCAACCCCTCCATGGCATAGTATTCGCATTGAAGAGGAATGATTACGGAATGAGCGGCGGTGAGAGAATTGATCGTCAGAAGACCCAGTGAAGGGGGACAGTCGATAAGGATATAATCATACTCCGCCTCCACTTCCTTGATCAGACAGACCAACTTTTTCTCCCGATCCTTCACCTGGATCAATTCTACTTCCGCACCGATCAGATCCGTGTTCGAGGTTACCATATCGAGACAGGAAAGTTCTGTCTTCTGGATCATCTCTTTCAATCCTGAACCCCGGAGCAGGGCGTGATAGATGGTCTCCCGAGGTTCTTCCTTGCTGAAACCCATCCCGCTTGTCGAATTTCCCTGAGGATCGATATCAATGAGCAGAACTTTTTTTTCTGCGACTGCAATGGAGGCAGAGAGATTGATTGCCGTGGTCGTCTTACCCACTCCCCCTTTTTGATTGGCAATGCAGATCACTCGCGCCATGATCCAATTCTATGCAGGACCGCTGCGCCCTGAACCTAATATGGTTTCAGGGCTGCGCTTGAGGTTTGAGGATCGCTCGCCCCGTGGAATAAAGGACTTGCTCTTACCTTGCCCCCTGGGAGTCTCTTACTCACCAACCACTCTAGCTATCCTTCTCAACTCATATTCCACGGGGCAAGCTTAAGGTTTGAGGTTTAGAAAAGATGTTGCCTCCAACCTCAAGTCCTGTTCTTCAGGACGGCCCTCTCCCCTCTATCAGACTATGTGTATATAGCACACTTTCATCCTTTTTCAAACAGGAGAATCGATCTTTTAAAGGAGCTTTTGGGAAGAAAGAAAGAAGCGGTTCCCTGTAATCGGTATCGCGTTTCTTCTCGTTTCGAAAGGAGACCTATTTCCTCCTCATCTAGTTCCCCTTTCATGGCAAGCAAGACCCCTCCCTTCTTCAGGAAAGGAAAGGCAAGCAGGAGGAGGGTCTGGAGGTCAGAGAAGGCCCGCGAGATGACTGCATCGAATCGCCCGGTCATGCTCTGGAGAATTTCTTTATTCTGGATTCGACCATGGATCGCCTCCATGTCCTTCAAGCCGAGCATCCGGATGATATGCCTTTGGAAGTCGATTTTTTTGCGGACTGAATCGATCAGGGTCATTTCGAGGGAGGGACGAACGATTTTCAAAGGGATTCCCGGGAAACCCGCGCCGGATCCAACATCCAGAAGAGAAGCCGTTTTGGAAAGATAGGGAAAGGCGGAAAGGGAATCGAGAAAATGTTTTAA
>CAYMJV010000165.1:0-4309 GCA_964390545.1 uncultured Syntrophaceae bacterium | reverse complement strand
GACAAAGTCAGTGAACGTTCCACCAATGTCACAGCCTAACCGATAAAACTTCTCAACCATTTTTACCCCCTCTAAATTCGAAATTCGAATATCGAAGTTCGAAACAAATCCGAATTTACAAATTTCCCAAACGTCCCTGATTTTCGAGTTTGAAATTTTGAATTTCGGTCATTTGAAATTGTTTCGAATTTCGGATTTCGCGCTTCGAATTTTCGCTTTATGGGATTCCTTCAATAGGAACTTCTGAATCTTGCCGCTTGCCGTTTTAGGAAGTTCCTCGACAAATTCCACATACTTTGGAATCTTATATTTCCCCACTTTTCCACGGATGAATTTGAGGGCCTCCTCTTCGTTCATTGTTTCTCCGGGTTTCAGGACGATATAGGCCTTGCCCACTTCCCCCCATTTTTTATCTGATACACCCACCACTCCCGCATCGAGGATTTTAGGGTGGGTGAAAAGGACTTTTTCAATCTCAGCCGGGTAGACATTCTCCCCACCGCTGATATACATATCCCCTTCACGATCGACAATGAAGATATACCCCTCTTCGTCCTTTTTTGCGAGGTCTCCGGTATAAAGCCAGCCATCCCGAATCGTTTCGGCCGTAAGGTCTGGCCGATTCCAATATCCGCTCATCAGGGTAGGGCCCTTGACAATGACCTCCCCCACCCCTCCAGGAGTCACATCCTTTCCCGTTTTGTCCACGATTCTCACCTCCCCGTGAAAGACAGGGAGCCCTACGGATCCGATCTTCTTCGCTGCTTTCTCTGGGGCGAGAAAAGCGATGGTGGAAGCTTCAGTCTGACCGAAAATTTGTGAGATGATGATCCCTTTCTTTTGATATTCCTTGAGCATGGCAACAGAGATCCTTTCTCCGCCGGTAAAGAAGCAACGAACCGAACTGAGATCATATTGATTCAGATCACAATCTTGGAAAATAAATTGATAAACGGTGGGGGCCAATTCCAGGATGGTGACTCTATACTTTTGAATCGTTTCAAAGATTTCATTCGGACGGAACCGTTTCCTGATGATGAGGGTCCCTCCTTTATAGAGGACAGGTGCGGCTTCGACGAGGAGACCTCCGGAATGGAACATGGGTCGCGTGACCATCATGATATCTTTGGAGGTGAGATCATAAACAATATCCGCATTGAGGACATTATAGAAGGTCTTTCTGTGAGAGAGGACCGCCCCTTTGGGAATCCCTGTCGTTCCGGAAGTATACATAAAGACATGGGGATCTTCATCTCCGAAAGATCCATTCCCCGGGGGTTCATGGGTAGCCATTTTCTTAATGGCTTTTTCGTATTGGACCGCCCAGTCCGGGCAGGGATCGCCTAGGGTGAAATAATTTCCATTGGAGAAGTTTAAACGGGATCGAATCGAAGAAACGACTTCTTCGAATTCGGGCTCGAAGATGAGCATTCGAGAACCACTGTCCTGGAGGATGAACTCGAGCTCAGGTCCAGCCAATCTCCAGTTCAGAGGAACAAGGATCGCGCCGATTTTTGAAAGGCCCAAAAAGATTTCGATATATTGGTGGCAATTATGAAGGAGGACTGCGACCCGATCCTCCTTTTTTACGCCGCTTTTGAGAAGGAGGTGGCAGAGTTGGTTGATCCTGCGATTCACTTCTTGGTAGGTGAAGGACTGATCCTCAAAATAGAGAGCCTTTTTTTTAGGTTGTAAGACGCTCCATTTTCTTATCCAGTCACCTACGTTCATCATTTCAATAATGGTTGGAGGTTAAGTCTTTTCGCCTCAAACCTTAAGCCTCGAACCTCCAACCTGTCAGTCATGCACAAAGTTGGCGTTGACCCTCGGTCCGTTTTTCATGAAATTCTCAATCCCAATATTCCTATCCTGTGTGGTGGAACACTCGCCAAAGATCTTCGCTTCAAGTTTCAATCCCTCTTCAAGGGTCACCTTTGCACCCTCCAGGATTGCCTTTTGAAGAAGGGAATCAATCTTCCGGCTGAGATGTCCGATATCAACTTCTGGAAGCTTCGAAGGGATTGGAAGAGGATCTTTGAGAATGGAAGGAACTTTTCCTTTCCCTGAAAGAATCCTCTTTACCCAATCCATTGCGACCTCAATGAGATCACCCTCCACCTCCTCCTGAATCAAACCGATCTCCTTAGCTTGAACTGAAGAAATGGGTTTCGTATTTCGGAGGATGGGCCAGGCTTTCTCAATTCCAATAAGCCTGGGAAGCCTTTGCGTTCCCCCAGCTCCTGGAATGAAACCAAGTTTGGGTTCAGGTTGGGCGACGAAAACTTTCTGTCCTTTTTGGGCGATACGAGCCGTGCAGGCCATGGCGATTTCATTCCCTCCACCGAAGGCCAGCCCATTCATCGCACAGACCACCGGTTTTCCAAGATTCTCGATTACATTAAAAACAGAATGTGTTCGAAGACAACCGGCTTCTGCCTCCTCCGGTGTCTTTTGAGAAGCCAGCATCCCAATGTCTGCCCCTGAAATAAAAGCCCTTGTTCCAAAGCCGGTCAGAATCGCCCCTTTTATTTTTGGATTTTTCTGGATATCGAGGAAGTTTTCTTTCAACTGGTCAAGGACGTCCGCATTCAGGGCATTCAGTACTCTTGGTCTTCGGACTTTGACGACAGCGATCTCTCCTTTATCTTCTCTAATGACCACGGGGATCTCCCAGGGCTTCCCGGAGGCGGCCTGTTTCACGAGAACCTCTGCGACCTTGAGCCCGGGATTTTCCTTCGCATAGGTCTGCACCAGTTCAAGGGCCTTCTTCACTCCAATCCTGTTCATCATCTCAAAAGGAGGGGCGACATCGAGTCCTGCCGTCAACCCCATTTCCAGATCGCTAATATTGGAGATCCCACTCTGTAAGATTTCACAGACCATTCCAAAATAAGCTCCCATCACCCGGTTGGCGACGGCATCATAGACTTCTTTGCTGTATTCCACCGTCTCCCCTTTTTTCGCTGTTTCCCAGGGTTTCCCTAATTTTACCTGATCGTCCAGTATCTTTGGGGAGCCATACCAGGGCATGATCTTTGTGTGACTTACGGAGAGGCCATGTTGGGTGAGGGGATTTCCGCCCGCGAGATTATGGGCGGTAAAGGGGCCAACCCCCATTTTAAAAACTTTTTGAGCAATGGCATCCGCCTCCTTGACGGTGGCGAATCCTTTTTCGACCGTCAAGGCGGTGGCTTCGAAAAGTCCCTCAAAAATTATGCTTCCCACAAAACCCCAACGACTCTTCACGAGCGTCGGGGCCTTGCCGATGAATTCATAAAATTTCATCAGATAGTCCGTCAGACGAGGGTCGGTGTCCTTACTTGGAACGATCTCGACCCACATGTTTCTTTCCGCAGGGAAGAAATAATGGACCACCAGAGTTCGGCCCTTATTCTTTATTTTTTGAAAAATTCCCTCTGGCTCCATGTGGGAGGTATTGGAGGCGAGGATCGCATCTTTTGGACAGATCTTTTCACATTGGTCAAAGATCTTATGTTTGACATCGGTGCTTTCGAAGGCTGCCTCGACAATGAGATCGGCATCAGCGATTTTGCCATAATCGGTCGTGAAGAGCATGTTCTTGAAGATGGCATCCGCCTCCTCCTTTTTGAAGATTCCTTTTTCAGCTGCCTTGGACATCTTCGACTCTGCTTTTTTCGATCCCGCATCGAGAGCAGCCTGCACGATATCCACCACGACGACAGGGACCCCGTAAGCATGGAGGGTCTGGCTGAAATGAAGCGCGATATCCGGACCGATATTACCCGAACCAATGATCCCAATCTTTCGTATCGTTCGACCAAACATTTTAAATGCCATAGCTCACCCCCTGTTATTTATGAATGGGAATTACAAATGACAAAGCTCAAATGTCAAATGAAATCCAAATGACTAAATGTCAAATTTCTTTTCATGCTTGACATTTGAAATTGATTTGAAATTTGGATTTTGACATTTGGCATTTATTCTTAAAAGATGGATGGTTCTTTAAACTCCCCGAAGGCTTCTTTGAATACCTTGGTCATCTCACCCATGGTCGCATAATTCTTACAGCATTCGAGAAGATAGGGCATCACATTCTTCTCCTCCCGTGCCGCCTTTTCCAGTTCCTTTAAGGTTTGCATTACCTTTTTGCTATCTCTTTGCCGTTTCACCTCTCGAAGCCGCTGAATCTGTTCTTCGGCTGATCCCAAGCGATATTCATGAAGCTCGACCTCCATCTCTTCGCCTTCCGTATATTTGTTCACACCAACTTTGATCAGCTCTCCTTTTTGGACGCCTTTTTCGAACTCATAGGCCTGCCTTGCCA
>CAYMJV010000164.1:0-4332 GCA_964390545.1 uncultured Syntrophaceae bacterium | reverse complement strand
GCGAAATGTGAACAAAGTGAACATGAGCCAAATACGGAAACGAACGCAACCAGTCTGTCATACCCGCCCCTGCTTTCGCAGGGGTAAACTTGTCCCCGCGGAGGCGGGGAGCGGGTATCCAGTGGGTTATTTTTTTCAGATTCTCTTCTGGATTCCTGCTTCCGCAGGAATGACGAAGAAGAGGGAGTGAGAACCCAAGTCGACTTGAAGTCGACATGTTTTTGGAACCCCTCGCCTTCAAGGCGAGGGAGGATTCAGTTCGGTGCTTTTCAGAAAAAGGTTATGTTATGATTTAGTTAAATGGACAGAAAAAGCGAAAGAAAGATTTTCTTTTTCCTATTATCGTCCATTCTGGTCCTCTGGGCTGGAAATGAAGTCTTTCCTTCAAATCCCCATATGAATTTTGATATTCAATCCCACTCTCTCAAAATCCAACTTGATCCATTGACTCATGTCATCAAAGCAGAAGATCAAATGGAGATTTCATTCAAGGAGGGAAAAGCACAAACCCTATCCCTCCTCCTTCATTCCAAGCTAAGAATTACCCATATCGTCAACCTCAAAACAAAGAAACCTCTTTCTTGGAAAGAAATTCCAGACTCAGATATCGTGAAGAGACTGGATGTCTCTCTTAAGAAAGAGGAAGGTCCCCCTTTCTTATCGATTTCCTACGAGGGCCCCATCCATGACCCTGTAGCAAAGGAGAAGGCTCTTCAGTTTGTAAGGGGAGACGAAACATCGGGCTTAATCGGCCCTGAGGGGGTCTATCTCTCTTCTTCCTCCTACTGGTTCCCCGACAAGCCTGGATCAATGGCCATCTTCAACCTGGAGGCTTCCATTCCCGAACCCTTCCGAGTCGTCACTCAGGGTGAACTTCTTTCTGAAGAATTGAAAGATGGCTTCTGGAGAAGCAAATGGAGGAATGAATGGCCAACCGAGAGCCTTGCTCTTGTGGCCGGAAAGTATTCCGTCAAGAGCCGAAAAGTGAATGGCGTTAAGATCTCCACTTATTTCTTTCAGCAAGATGATGGATTCTCAGAGATTTTTTTGGACAGAGCAGAGGAGTATCTCAAAATCTATCCCGAATTCTTAGGTGCGTTTCCTTACAGGAAGTTCGATATCGTCCAGAACTTCTTTTCGAGCGGTTACAGTTTTCCCACCTTCACGCTTCTCGCGCCCGAAGCCATCCGCCAGGGAAAAGAATTTCTCAGGCCAGGTGCATTGGACCATGAGATCGTACATTCCTGGTGGGGCCATCATGTCAGTGGCAAACCCGGAACAGGGAATTGGTTGGAAGCCCTCACTACGTATTGCACGAACTACTTCTATAAAGAGTTGAAGATAGGAGAAGAGGCAGCCCGCAAACACCGTCAGGACGTGGTACAGAAGTATGCTATTCAAGTTCCCCCCACGAAAGACTATCCCCTCAGACAATTCGAGGGAAAAGAGGGGGAGATCGATGGTCAGATAGGCTATGGAAAAGGCTCCATGGTCTTTCACATGCTTCGGCAGATGGTCGGTAAAGACCTGTTCTTTACCACACTGAAGAATTTCTCAAAAAAATATGGGGGCAGGCAGGCGACCTGGGGTGATTTTAAGACGGCCTTCGAAGAGACCGGTGGCAAGAAGCTGGATCGGTTCTTCTCCCAATGGCTGGACCGGCCTGGTGGACCCCAGCTGAAGCTGGAAAGTGTGAAATACAAGGTGACACCGAAGGGATACTTGATATCCGGGGAGGTGGTTCAGGAGGGAGAAATCTATGAGGTTCAGGCTAAGGGTAAGGTTGAAATGAACGAAGGAGGAAAGGATCTGCTCATAGATATTTCGAAAAGAAAGAATTCTTTTTCCATAGAGGTTCCCAACATCCCCATCTCCCTCATCCTGGATCCTGATCACCACATTTTTCGAAGATTATATCCAGAGGAGATCATTCCTTGTTTCAATGCTTTTTTGGAAGATTCTGAAGCTTTTTCACCCCCACCCTCACTCCGTGGAGTATATTCGGAGACTCCACAGGGCAAGCCCTCCCCCAAGAAGATCTTTGTTGTCCCTGACGAAGGTAAGGGAGAGGCGGAAACACGGAAGATCTATATTGAGCTGGCAAAGATGGCAAGGGAAAGAAAGGGAGGAGAAATTCTCTCCGAAAGAGAAGTGACGGAAGAGAAGATTTTAAATTCCTCTCTTATGCTCTTAGGTGAGAGTTGGAAGAATCCTCTCTTTTCGAAACTGATATCAAAACTTCCGAGCCCCGTCATCCTGAAGGAAGAGAATTTTGTTGTGGATGGAGAAAAGGTGGACGATGGAGAGGAATCTCTTCTTCTCACCTATCCTCATCCTCTAAGACCTGAGAAATGGGTGACCATCTATTTCGGACAGTCAGCCGAAGGCCTCTCCAGAGCCCGATATATCTTTTTCTATGGCTGGGATAGTTACGTGCTTTTTAAGAAGGGGAGGCCGGAGAAGAGGGGGAGCTTTTCCCCGCTCAGATCCTTCATTTCTCATGATTTCATGACAACAGATCATCTCAACAAAATTCAGCCCCTCGAATCGAAAGGCGAAACAGCCAGGTGAATTCAATATCTTCATGGCGGATTGGATTCCCTAAAATTGCTGAGGGCATAGAGCATGGCGCATAGCGTCACAACCAAGTCGGAAGGAGTTCACAATGAAGATTGCTTATTTTGACTGTTTTTCCGGGGCCAGTGGAGATATGATCCTCGGCTCGATGATCGATGCAGGTTTGAACCCCCAGGAATTGAGAGAGGAATTGAGAAAAATTCCTGTACCAAAGGTGCAATTAAATGTAAAGAAAGTCCTCAAAAGAGGGATCTCTGCAACGCAGGTCATCATCACCGGGAAGAAGGAGAAAAAATCTTACCGTACGTTGAATGACATTTTGAAGATTGTTGAGAAGAGCCGTTTAGAACCAGAGGTGAAAAGGAAGAGCAAAGAGGTGTTTGAACGAATCGCCTCAGTCGAGGCAAAGATTCATCAAAAACCGGTCAAGGAGATCCATTTCCATGAATTGAGTGGCCTGGATTCCATCGTCGATATTGTCGGGTCCGTCTGGGGCTTTCACCAACTGGGGATCGATAAGCTTTATGTATCGAAAGTTAATGTGGGATCAGGATTTGTTGAATGTGAACATGGCATTCTTCCAGTGCCCGCACCTGCGACCTTGGCCCTGATGAAGGGAAAACCCATCTACTCCTCAGGCGTGGAAAGGGAACTTCTCACCCCAACGGGAGCTGCCCTCCTCACCTTTTTGGGCTCTGATTTTGGCAATATGCCTGAGATGAAAGTCGAAAGGGTAGGGTATGGAGCGGGACGGGATGACCTCCCTCACCCAAACCTCCTCCGGCTGGTCATCGGGGCTCGTTCAGTCAATTCCGGTATGGAAAAGGTCATGGTCGTCGAGACGAATATTGATGACATGAATCCTCAATTCTATGACTACGTGATTGAGAAACTCCTGGCCATGGGAGTGAAGGAGGTTTATCTCACACCGATCATGATGAAGAAGAATCGGCCGGGGACCCTCCTCAAGGTGATCTGTCCCTCCGAGAAACTTACTTCTGTCACAGGATTTCTTTTCAAGGAAACGACTACCCTTGGGTTAAGGTGGCATGAGGAAGAGAGAAATCGGGCTGACCGAGAAATCCTTACCCTCGGGACAAGATATGGAAAGATCCGTTTTAAACTGGCTCGATGGGAAGGAAGCGTGGTAAACCTCTCCCCTGAATATGAGGATTGTAAACGATTGGCGGTCAAGAAGAAGATAACGCTCAAAGAGGTCTTTGAAGAGGCCAGAAAAGAGGCCCTTACTTTTTTGGAAAAATCCAAAACACGCCATCGGCTTCGGTGAATAAATCCATTTATTGCTTCGTCATTATCTTGAAAATCCTTCAATGAGGTCTTATATTTTGTTTAGAAGGAGGAGATAAGATGAAAGCTACAAAATTCATTTATGTTTTCGGGGTGTTAGCCATAACCTTTTTCTTTTACTCCTGTGGATGGACAGAATCGAAAGTGGACTCGAAGCCACCTATCATTACCCATTCCTTTGCCGTGGAAAAGGGCTATTACGGGTATGTGTGGAAGATCTATATCGAGGCAGAGGACCCGGATGGGGACATGGTTAAAATCGCTTCAACGGTAGATCAACCGGGATGGGGCCACTATTTTACGGATATCATCTTGATCAAGCCTCAGAATCGAAATCACCTGAAAGGGTATGTTCAATGGAATACCTTCAGTTCGAAGACATCCTACCTCAAAGAGTTCACCATCATCACTTTGAAGGTTTCCATTATTGACAAAGCAGGGAATGAG
>CAYMJV010000163.1:2263-4369 GCA_964390545.1 uncultured Syntrophaceae bacterium | reverse complement strand
GGTGGTCTGGAGAATACACTGGGAAGAAGAAGGAGCGAAGTTGGTTCTGGAAAAGGGTGTTAATTCTGTCATTCCCGTGAAAACGGGAATCCAGGTGAAAAAATGTGGATTCCCCGCATCAAGTGCGGGGCAAGCTCTGCTTCCGCAGGAATGACAAGAGAGGTCACGGAACACACCTGTCGGCCGGCAGGCAGGGATTGCAGATAATGTAATTTCGCTTTGCGCTAAGCGCTTTGCTCTATGTGGGGTTTTGTTATGGGCAGGACCGTTCTCCCCTTCAGTAGGGTTCTGGAGCAGGAAGTCCAAGAATGGAGGAAGTTTCGGAGGGGACTGAGAAAAGAGGATCAACAGTTTCTCGATCGCCTCTTTGAAGAGGCACGGCTTCATGTGCAGGCCGGGGTCTATGCCTCGAGACCCTGGCCTTTTGAGACGATCTTGGTCTCCATTCTTCTCGAGCATGAGAAGGCCTTAGTCGAATTGAGATCGAAGCTGGGCGTTTTGGAGAAAAAAGGTGTCATTCTGAGCGATAGCGAAGAATCTAGCACGCAGTGTCATCCTGAACCCTTCGCGTGTCATTCTGAAGGAAGTGAAGAATCTCTGCCATTGGCTCAGGGTAAACTCCGTGAAGGATCTCATAAAATAGATACCAAAGATTCTTCGGCTGACGCCTCAGAATGACGTGCTGATGCAACCTCTTGATGAGAAGGCTTAAGGTGAAAATAGCTCTTCATCTGTTTTGTTACGCTATGCGCTATGCCCTATGCCCTATGCCCTATGCTATTTTCTGACAGGTGAACTTATGGAAATCCGGGGTTGGCTCTTCGACCTCTATCCTCTGGAGTCCTCGATGATTCTCTGGATCAAAGGTGAGGATGGATCCCTTCGCCGATTCGAAGATCCCTTCCGCCCGCGATTCTATGCCCGAGGGAATCAGGAAGATCTCCTCTCCCTGTTTCGTTCTCTCGAGAAAGAGGGGCGGACGACGGGATACCAATGGACTCAAAAAAGGGAGTTCTGGAGTGGAGATGAAGTGGAGGTGATGGAAATCGAGTTGGGAAATCCTGAGCATTATGCCCAGATTTCCAAAATCCTTCCTCGATGGGAAGAGAGAGTCACTTTCTACAATTGTGACATCCCCACAACCCAGGCCTACCTTTATGAAAAAAGGCTCTTTCCAACAGGCTCCTGCATTGCTGAAGCAGAGGGAAGCCGAGTCTTTGAGATTCACCCAGATCCATCAGAATCTGTATGGATGGATGATGGAGATCTTCCAGACCTTCGTGTGATGGAACTGCGTACCCTGAATCAATCCTGCATCAGCATGGCAAGGGGTCGGTATGGTTCAGGGCTGATCCTGGAATGCGAAGGATATCGATGGGAGATGGAGCATGTGGATCCGGGGGAGATTGAGAAATTCATCAGACAGTTCGATCCTGATGTGATCCTGAGCGATGATGGGGATGCCTGCCTTTTACCTTTTCTCTTCTCGTTGGAGAGAAAGTTGAAAATCTCCATTCCCTGGGATCGGGAACCTTATCGTGTAGAGAGAGGGGCCAATGTGAGGGGCCATTCTTATTTCTCCTATGGCAGAATTTACTACAAGGCCCCCGGCCATCTGTTTCTCGGAAGATGGCATATCGATCGCAGGAACTCATTCATCTATGGAGAATCAGGGATAGAGGGAGTGATCGAACTGGCCCGTTTGGCCAAAATTCCAATTCAACGGATGGCCCGCACCTCTCCTGGAACGGCCATTACGTCCATGCAACTCGACCGGGCCTTTCAGGAAGGGATTCTCATTCCCTGGAGAAAGGGAGAGCCGGAACGATTCAAGACGGCATGGGATCTCCTTGTCGCAGATAAGGGAGGTCTCGTCTTTCAGCCTAAACTGGGGATTTTCGAGGACGTGGCAGAGATTGACTTCGCCTCCATGTATCCTACCATCATGGCGATTCACAACATCTCGCCAGAGACCGTGTTCTGCAGATGTTGCGAGAATCATAAAGTTCCGGAGGCTGGTTACACCCTATGCGAGAAGAGAGAGGGAATCGTTCCCAGGACACTCAGGCCCATCTTGAAAAGGAGAGCGTGGCTGAAGAAGATGGC
>CAYMJV010000163.1:0-2163 GCA_964390545.1 uncultured Syntrophaceae bacterium | reverse complement strand
TGGGTTATCGAAATGCCCGTTTCGGAAGGATTGAGGCCCATGAGGCAGTCACTGCCTTTGGAAGGGAGAAACTCCTTCAGGCCAAGGAACTCTGTGAGGAAGAGGGATTCGAACTTCTCCATGCCATCACCGACTCCCTCTGGATTCGAAAAAAAAATTTAAGGGAAGAGGAGGTCCTTGAGCTTTGCCGGAAGATCAGCCAGGCCACCGGGATCACCATGAGCCTGGAGGGAATCTATCGATGGATGACCTTTCTTCCCTCGAAGGGGAATCCGGAGAGTCCAGTAGCTAACCGCTATTTTGGCCTCTTCAAAAGTGGAAAGATTAAAGCGAGGGGATTAGCCTTTCGAAGAAGCGATACGCCTCCCTTGGTTCAGGAAGCTCAACTCCGGATGCTCGAAATCCTGGCCGAGGCAAAAAACAAGGATGATTATCAGTCGAAAGTTCCTAAGATTTTAGAACTTCTTCTCGAATATTCATTGAAATTGAAGGAAGGGCAGGTAAAAGCAGAAGCATTGACTATTGGGAAGAGGATCTCTCAGGAACCCAATGCCTATAAGGTCGACAGCCTGACTGCTCTCGCTGCCCAGCAGTTGGAGGATTTTGGAATTCCAATCCACCCCGGAGAGAAGGTCAGGTATATGATCAAAGATGCCCTGTCGAAAGACAAGGACGAGAGGGTAAGAGCTTTTCCATTGGTAAGTCCGGACGACACTTACGATGTCAAAAAATATCTAGAGCTGCTTCTGAAGGCAACAGAAGAGCTATTGATCCATTTGGGTTATGATGCGAAACATCTAAGAAAGATACTGAATATTCCTCCCTTTGTTAAAGGGAGGACAGGAGGGAGTTCTGAGGGGGTTGTCTTCGGCGGTAAAATCTGAAATTTAGCGATACTGCTTTTAGTATGTTATATGACCTTAATACATCTGAATCCAATTCTTCGAGGAGGATCCCATGTTTGACGTTTCGGAAAAGGCGACGGAGATGATTAAGGAAGCCTTCAAATCTCAGGAGAAAATTCCCTCTATACGCGTCGTGTACGACGCGGGAGGCTGATCGGGGCCCTCCCTGGGTCTGGTTCAGGATGAACCAAGCGAAGATGACAAGCTTTTTGACCAAGAAGGCATCACTTATGTCGTTAACAAAGGCCTTTTTGAAAAGGTAAAACCCATCAAGGTGGATTTTATTGATACACCGAGAGGAGGCGGATTTTTCATTTTCTCAAATCTCGAGAAAGAATGCGGATCCTGTAGTTGCTAAAACTCTCCCCCTTATCAAGGTTCACCGCATTTTGCGATAGAGCGTGACGTTCCGGTAATCGACCGTGAGGTCAAAAGAGGTTCGGAGAACAGGGACGTACGCACTCTGAGGTGCCCTTTCACCATTGATGGTCTCAATGCTAATCCTTCTTACGGGCTGAAATTTCCTCATCAGCAAGTGCCGCAAAGACACCACGTATTCTGGCAAATCGGGATCTTCAGGCGGGACATGAAAGGTCAGATTGCTGCCATTCCGTAATATCAGAAAGAATGA
The DNA here is from genome assembly GCA_964390545.1 of uncultured Syntrophaceae bacterium. Lineage (GTDB taxonomy): Bacteria > Desulfobacterota > BSN033 > BSN033 > UBA1163 > CAYMJV01. The sequence continues at coordinate 627 of CAYMJV010000163.1, read as the reverse complement.
CAACGATTCTACCATCGTCCAGTAAGGTTGGCTTACACTCTATCTGCTTTATCTCTCCATTTTTGCAAATGATACTAAGAATCTTTTCTATACCCTTGTGGATAACATCCCTTTGCCGTGAATTGATAATTTCCTGCCTGTATTCGAGGAAAGGTGAGGCTACATGAAACCAGTCCCTTCCAGAAGAGATGTCTTCCAGAGTATACCCCGTGATGTTGGTAAATGCAGGATTGATGTAAATGAACTTGCCGTCGTTGTCGATAAGGGCTATACCATAAGGCGCTTTATGGAGAATAGGGAAGAACGTTTCCCTCTCCTTTCTTAACAATTCCTGGACTCGCTTCAACTCAGCTTTCGTGCTTTCCAATTCAGCGATTCGCTGGTTCAATTTCTGCAGATTCCTTATCACGCACCCTCTGGCCGTGTTTTCATCTCTCATTCTTTTCTTCTCCAAAGGATTCTGATTTAAGGACATAATCTTTTGCTTCCGAAGCAATAAAAATGCCAAAACAACATTCCTGATTAAAACTCTTGATTTTTATAGGTTATTCGAAAACGAGACATTGTACAGGACGGTCGAATATGACGTTTTTTGTCTCAAAGAAAACATCATTTCACATTTAATCA
>CAYMJV010000162.1:0-4385 GCA_964390545.1 uncultured Syntrophaceae bacterium | reverse complement strand
CAATCGGATGACGCTAAAAGGGAATTTGAAGAGGCCTTGAGACTTACCCCTGATTACGCCCTTTCCTTTTATAATTTGGGCCTCGTTTATTACAGGAAGGGACTCCTGACGGAGGCGGTCAGTCATTATAGAAAAGCAATCGAGTTGTGTCCGACCCTTTCGAATTCTTATTATAACCTCGGACTCGCCTATCATCACCTGGGGCGATACCCAGAAGCGATTTGTGCATACGAGGAGCTTCTAAGGTTGAAGCCAAATTATGAAAATGCCTACAACCGGTTGGGGCTAGCCTATGCGCAGCTGAAACAATGGAACAAAGCAATTCAATCGTTTCAACGGGAGTTGAGTCAGCATCCCAACAATTTTTCTGCTCATATCTATCTCGGGGAGACTTACATGGAATTGAAAGAGGGCTCAAAGGCCCTTTCCCATTTTCAAAAGGCCCTCGCGTATCCCCATGTAACGGAGGGTGAAAAGATTCTAAAAATGGTCTCGAAGCTCGAGGCTGCTCAGAAAGAGAAAAGACGAAAATAATATGTGAGAAAGATCAAACCTCATCACATAGGGTTCATCCTCTTTCCCATATGAATCGAGAGCGCTCGATCATTTGAATACCGCGTAGATCTAGATCCTTTCCCTTCGAGGTAAAGAGAGATTCGGAGGCTGGCTCGTCTGCTGAAGGAAGGTACGCAATGACCCCGTTATCCTTTTCCCCAAACTGTCAGACCACAGCCATGGGAATTATGCCCCATACGAATATCGAGAGGGCCTTGGAGGTGGCCTTGTCTCTGGACATTCCTTTCTGGCCCCAGCTTCCCAAAGTGAGTTACTTCGAGGATATGTATGTCCAGGCCTTGGAACATTTTCCGGGGGTGAGGATTGACGTTACCAACCAGAGGATCATTTTCGACCTTTCGCTTTTTTATGAAGAACTCCCCGGTTATTTTGAAAAGGCAGACGATCCAGAAACCTTTCGATTGACAGAAGAGTTTTCCATTGTATACCATCGCTTCTTAGAAAAGGACCTCTCCCATTATTCTTCGATCCGGGGGCAGGTGATCAGCCCGATCAGTCTGGGGTTGAAAATTGTGGATCAGGAGCAAAAAGCGATCATCTACCATGATGAGGTGAGAGAGGTTTTGTTCGATTTCATTCAAAAGAAGGTCAACCAGCAATACCAGGAATTGAGGGCGAAGAATCGAAATGCCTTCGTCTGGATCGATGATCCAGGCCTGGGACTCATCTTCAGCGCCTATTCAGGATACAATGAAGTTCAGGCAAAAAGCGATTTGGACCGTTTCTTAGAGGGGCAGGAGGGACCGAAGGGCGTTCACCTTTGTGCCAAACCGGATTGGGACTTCCTCCTTCGATCGAAAATCGATATCCTCTCTTTCGATTCCTTCAACTGCGGAGTCATGATTATCAATTACCCATCCTTGATTGAATTTTTGAACCGGGGAGGGGTGATCTCCTGGGGAATCGTCCCCACCTATACAGAACTTCTGGAGAATGAGACCCTTTCATCCCTACAAGAACGGTTGGAGGTTTTCTGGGACGATCTTTCCCGGAAGGGTGTCGATTATGGGAAATTACTTCGTCAATCGCTTTTGGCCCCTGCGACATGCAACCTGCTGAATCCGGATAAGGAAAAGACAGTGGAGAAGGCCTTTGAGGTTTTGCAAGAACTTTCCAGGAGGATTAGGGAGAAATATCAGCTGGATGAGGCCGCATAATTCCTCCCATCTCCCCCCTCGGTTTCGAGTCGTACGGACTTTGCCAAAGGGGGGTTGGGGGGATTAGGGGTGTAGTCAATGGAGTCAATAATGAACAGAATTGGGATTATTGCCAAGAGGAACAAGCCTGAGGCTGCCAACATCATTCATCATTTGGTGGATTGGTTCGGGCCGAAAAAGATTGAGGTCTATATCGAAGATGAGATGGCCGATCTTTTAGGTCCCCATGCCTTAGAGCCCAATGTGAAGACGATTGAAAGAGAAGCTTTTCCGTCTCAAGCGGAGATGATCCTTGTCTTGGGAGGGGATGGGACCCTCCTCAGTGTGGCTCGTCTGGTGGGTGACCACAAGGTCCCGATACTCGGAGTGAATCTGGGAGGATTAGGCTTTTTGACAGAGATCACGCTTGAGGAGCTCTACCGGGTTTTAGAGAGAGTGATTCAAGGAGATTTTACGACGGATGAAAGGGTTGTTCTCAGTGCCTCTGTGATCCGGAAAGGAAAAGGAGTGGCAGAATTCACAGTCCTCAACGATGCGGTGATCAATAAAGGAGCTCTCGCGAGGATTATCGATATGGAGACAACGATCAATGGGGAGTATCTAACCACCTTCAAATCAGACGGGCTCATCATTTCAACGCCTACAGGCTCAACGGCCTATAACCTCTCTGCAGGAGGGCCTATCGTTTATCCATCCCTTCACTGTATCATCCTGACACCGATCTGTCCTCATACTTTGACCAACCGTCCGATCGTGGTTCCAGATGAGGCAGAGATCCGGGCAACCCTCAAAACAAGACAGCAGGAGGTCATGTTGACCTTGGATGGCCAGCAGGGATTTTCTTTAGAGGTGGAAGATGTGGTGGAGGTTAAAAAGGCGGGCGTGGGAATACTCTTAATCAAATCCCCCTACCGGCACTATTTTGAGCTCCTAAGGGAAAAGTTGAAGTGGGGGGAAAGGTAAGCAACGTGTCCGTGTCGTCGTGATCCGTGTCCGTTAAATTTCTTGGACGCGGTCACGGACACGGAAAACGGACACGGTTATGTTACAAGAACTTCGCATTAAGAATTTTGCTATTATTGATGAATTGGATCTCTCTTTTTCAAAGGGGTTCAACATTCTCACGGGGGAGACGGGAGCTGGCAAATCGATCATTCTTAATGCCGTCCAACTCCTTTTGGGGGACAGGGCGTCGGAAGAGTTGATTCGAAGTTCGGAGGAAGAGGCGAGCGTGGAGGCCCTCTTTGACATCTCAGAGAATCGAGAGGTTAAGGGGAGAATTCAAGAAAAAGGCCAACGGCTCTCAGGTGTGGAGGAAAAGGATTCCCTTCTGGTGAGGCGGGTGGTCTCACGCTCCGGGAGAGGGAAAGCCTTCATCAATGGGAATCTTGCCACGCTTGGAATGCTTTCGGAGATTGGAGAGGAACTCCTGAGCATCTACGGCCAGCATGAGCATCAGTCCCTTCAGCGAGTGGATACGCACATTGACATTTTGGATGAGTTTGGAGGGCTGATGGAACTTCGAGAAGAATTTCAGAATCTCTTTCAACGGTTTACCTCTTTATCACAAGAGCTGGAAAGAATTCGGGGAGAGAAAGAGAGGAGAGAGAAGGAACGGGAACTGAAGGCCTTCCAGTCGAAGGAGATTGAAAAGGCCGGGATCCGCATCGGAGAAGAAGAGGCGTTGAAAGAGGAGAAAAAAGTTCTCGCTCATGCTAAGAAATTGACGGATTTCGCCAATGCCTCTGAAGAGGTGCTCTATTCCACGGAAGGTTCCGCGATCGAAAGAATCCAGTCTGTCCTCCATCAAGGAAAGGAGATGGCGATGATCGACCCTTCGCTTTCCCCCATCTTTAAGAATCTGGATGGAGCCTTGATTCAGTTGGAAGAAGTTGCCCTGGCCTTGAGAGATTATTCGAAACGGATCGAAGTCAATCCGGGAAGACTGGAAGAGATTGAAATTCGGCTGGAAGAGATCGATCGACTGAAGAGGAAGTACGGCTCCACTGAAGCAGATATTCTTCGGTTCAAGGAGGAGGTCGATGAGACCTTGAGCTCTTTCACCTCGGATGAGGAGAGACTCTCCCGACTGGTGGGGGAGATCGGCCCTCTGCGGGAAGAGATGACCCAGAGGGCTCAGAAACTCTCCCGAGAGAGAAAGCGAGTAGCCTCTGAACTAAAGAGATCTGTAGAAAAGGAACTGGCCACCCTTGGAATGAAAAAAACTACTTTTCAAGTTCGAATCGACGATCAAGCCCTTTCTCATAAGGGGAAGGACCGAATTGAATTTCTCATTTCACCCAATATTGGAGAGGAAGTGAAACCCCTGGCCAAAATCGCCTCCGGAGGTGAACTTTCGCGAATCATGCTGGCCATGAAGAGAATTCTGGCGATTATCGGCGGGAGGCAGGTCCTTATCTTTGATGAAGTAGATGCAGGCATTGGAGGAGCCATCGCTGAGGTGGTTGGGAGGAAATTAAGGGAGCTATCAAAACATCATCAGGTCATCTGCGTGACCCACCTTCCTCAGATTGCCTGCTTTGCCGACCGTCATCACAGCGTCAAGAAAGAGGTGAAGTCCGGTCGGACGGTCACCGTTGTCGATCCTCTGGAAAAGGACGCCAGAGTCGAAGAGATTGCAAGAATGTTGGG
>CAYMJV010000161.1:0-4411 GCA_964390545.1 uncultured Syntrophaceae bacterium | reverse complement strand
CAGGGAAATGCCTTCAAAAAAGAGATGGAGACATTGATCGAAACCCTGAAGAAGAAAATCCCACTGATGTTTGAAAATGAGACCTATCTCAATAAGAAGAAAGAGGTGGTTGAAAAGTTTCGGAGTAAACAGGCTGAGATGTTTAGAGAATTTGAGAAGAAGGTGAACAAGGAGGGCTTTGCTTTAGTTCAGATCCAGATGGGGCCTTATTCCAGGCCCGGTATCTTGCCTGTTGTCGAGGGGAATCCAGTTAACATTGAACAACTGGAAACGATGGTGGAGGAGGATAAGTTCTCCAAAGAGGAACTGGGAAAGATTAAAGAGAAACAGACTGGACTGATCAACGAGTTGGAAAATATTTTTAAGGAGACCAGAAAATCGGAGAAGGAGGTTAAAGAGGGACTTACCGCCTTAGACAATGAAGTGATCTCTCCAGCGGTCATCGATATGATCTCTGATATTAAGGAAAAATTTGATTATGAGAAAGTCCATCGCTATCTGGACGAAGTCCAGGAAGATATTTTAGCCAATCTCAATCGTTTCAGAGAAAAAGAAGAACCCGCGACCCCTCCTATTCCTGGCCTCGTTCTCCCCCAGACGATGGACTCGTTCACCGAATACCAGGTGAATGTACTGGTAGAAAATTCAGAGGCCAAAGGGGCTCCCATTATCGTCGAGACCACACCTAACTATCGCAATCTTTTCGGCACGATGGAAAGGGTGGTCGAACGTTCTGGAATCTGGAGGACCGACTTCTCTCACATCAAAGCAGGCTCTTTTTTAAGAGCCAACGGAGGGTATCTGATCTTCAATGCTCTGGACGCCCTCATAGAGCCAGGGGTTTGGCCCACTTTAAAACGGACGCTGAAGAATCAGGTTATCGAGATTCAGACTTATGATCCTTTTTACTTCTTCTCCACTTCTGCCCTCAAACCAGAGCCCATTGAGTGCAATACAAAGGTCATTATGATCGGAGAAACCCAGAGCTACTACCTTCTTTATAGCTTAGATGACGATTTTAAGAAGATTTTTAAAATCAAGGCAGACTTCGATTCAGTAACAAATAAGGATGCAGAAAAGATCCAACAGTATGCCTCCTTCATTCGAAAAATCTGCGATGAGGAGAAGTTGAAACCCTTCGATCAAACAGGGGTGGCTGCTGTGGTGGAGTACGGGGTGAGAATAGCAGGGAGGCAGAAAAAGCTTTCAACACGCTTTTATATCATTGCTGATCTTCTGAGAGAGGCCAGCTACTGGGCCGTGAAAGATGGAAGTGATGTGGTAACTGAGAAACATGTGGATAAGGCGATCGAGAAGAAGGTTTACCGCGTGAACCTGATTGAAGAGAAGATTCAGGAGATGATCGATGATGGAACCATCATGATCGACTCCGACGGAATGGTCGTGGGCCAGGTCAATGGTCTCTCTGTCTATAGTTTTGGGGATCATGCATTCGGTAAGCCCTCCCGGATCACTGCCAAGACCTCCATGGGAAAGGCAGGGATCATCAACATTGAGAGAGAGGTAGAGATGAGCGGCCCTATCCATAACAAAGGGGTCTATATCCTCGCTGGGTATCTCAGGGATAAATATGCTCAGGATAAGCCTATCACCATGAGCGCCAGCATCTGCTTTGAACAGTCCTATAGCGGTGTCGAAGGAGACAGTGCCTCCTCTACAGAACTTTATGCGCTCCTCTCGAGCCTTTCAGGGCTCCCTTTGCGGCAGGGCATTGCCGTCACCGGTTCGGTCAATCAGAAGGGGGAGGTCCAACCCATCGGCGGTGTGAATGAGAAGATTGAAGGTTTCTTCGAAGTCTGCAAGGCCAAAGGATTGACAGGAAAACAGGGGGTGATGATCCCTCATCTCAATATCGGTGACCTGATGTTGAGAAAGGATGTGGTCGAAGCAGTGAAAGAAGGGAAATTTCATATCTATCCCGTCAAGAGTATTAATCAAGGGATTGAGATCCTCACCGGTGTGGAGGGGGGCGAGAGCTTGGATGGTGGAAAATTTAAGGAAGGCACAGTAAATGATCTGGTGGACAAAAAACTTCGAGAACTGGGAATGAAGATTAAAGAGTTTGAAGGGGCGGGAGGCGAAGAGGGAGCGAAGGAGGAAAAAAAGAAGAAGAAAGGAAAATCCTCTTGCCATGGATAGAATTGTTCTCGATGAGAACGTCGCGATAGGCAAAGAAGTAGTGATCGAAGGGCCTCCACTGGAGGCCCTTCGTTTTCAGGGAGGCCGTGTGGGAAGCATCCTCACCGTGACTGACTCTGGAGGGAAGGACTTTAGAGGGAGGATCCTTTCCCTTTCGGATAAAAAGGCCTCTCTTCGGATCTTTGAAGTCTTTCGATCTTCCACGGAATCATCTGTTGAGATCGTCCTCCTGCAGGCCTTGCCCGAAAAGGAGCGGATGGAGCTGATCATCCAGAAGGCGACGGAACTCGGGGCTTCAGCGATCGTCCCATTTAAATCGAAGAGGTCGATCTCCCTCGAAGAAAGGGATGCGAAGCAGAGGAAATCCCACCGATGGCAAGAGATCGCCATGAAAGCTGTTCAGCAGTCGAGGAGAGGGAAGGTCCCAAGGGTGGAAACCTACCGCTCTTTTGAGGAAGCGTTAGAGTTAGGTAGGGGAGAGGGGTTAAAACTCCTTCTCTGGGAAAAAGAGGGTGAGCCTCTAAAAAAAATCCTGCGGGCTCACCTTCCAAAGAAAATCTATGCGATGGTTGGTCCGGAGGGTGGTTTTACGGAAGGAGAAGTAAAATTAGCTAAGGAGAGAGGATTTATCCCAATCAAATTGGGTCAGCGGATCCTAAGAACTGAAACAGCCGCCATCACCTTGGTAGGCATTATTCAATACGAACTAGGAGATTTGAGTTAATCATTTTGTTTTTCGGGTTTATAGAGTTACTCGGGTTTCTTGGGTTGACACAGTAAACTCAACAAACCCAATAACCCGAGAAACCCAATGAACTCAACAAACCCAATGAACTCAACGAACTCAACAAACCCTATAACCCGAGAAACCTTGGCATGAAGGTCCTCCTCATTCAACCTCCCGTCAGAGATTTCTACCAGACATCGATCAGGACGCAGCCGATCGGTCTGGCCTATCTCGCCGCTTCGCTGAAATCTCACGGCTACGGGGTTGGAATTCTCGATTGCCAGACGAGCGAGAAACGGTCGATCCCCATCCCGTCGGAGCTTTCTTACCTTAAGGATTTTTATCCCTTCAATGACAGGAGCCCCTTCAAACTCTACACGGGCTACTACCATTTCGGAATGGCTTGGGATGAGATTAGGGAGAAGATTAAAGATTCGAAGGCCCATGTCTTTGGAATTTCTTCCTCCTTCACGCCCTATTATCAGGAGGCACTGGAGGTTGCCCGCATCATCAAGGAATGGGACCACAAAAAGATTGTGGTCATGGGAGGGTGCCATGTCAGCTGCGATCCTGAAAGTGTTCTTAAGAGCCCATGGGTCGATTATGTGGTTCTGGGCGAGGGCGAGATTCGGTTCCCATATCTTTTGCAGCAGATTGAGAAGGGAATGGGTGGCCAATTAAAAGAGATCGAGGGAATCGGATTTAAGGAAAATGGAGAGATAAAGATTAATCCTCTTTCAACCTTCATCGAAGATATAGAGGGTTTTCCCTTTCCTGCCAGAGAACTGTTCGATTTAAACCGGTACAGAATAGGGAGGAGGCGATCGACGATGATTATTACGAGCAGAGGTTGTCCTCATGGATGCGCCTACTGCTCGACCCATCTGGTCATGGGTCCCTCTTTTCGTTCCAGATCTCCGGAATCGATCCTACAGGAAATGGTGGACTGCACCAATAGATTTCATATTCGAAGCTTCGATATTGAAGATGACAATTTTACCTTTGATCAGGAACGAGCAAAGCGTTTGATGAGCCTCGTCGTCGAAACCTTTGGAGAAGGGAGTCTGGAACTTTCGGCCATGAACGGCGTCTCTTTTGATTCTCTGGATAAGGAACTTCTGACCTTGATGAGGAAAGCAGGTTTCAAGACCATCAATCTCTCTTTCGTCAGCACCGATCCTTTCTTTAAAGAAAGGATCGGCAGACCGGGAACAACAAGTAATTTCGATAACATTTTGAAAGATGCGGAACAAGTTGGCCTCAACGTCGTCGCCTACGCCATCTTAGGAATACCCGGTCAAATAATCGGAGAGATGGTGGATACGATGATCTATCTGATGGGGAAAAGAGTCCTTATTGGTCCCAGTGTCTATTATCCTACTCCTGGGACTTCTCTTTTTGAGCAATGCAAGGCAAAGGAACTCCTTCCTTCTCACCTCTCCCAGTGGCGTTCGAGTGCTCTTCCCATTGAGACAGAGGATTTTGATCGTCTCGATATCGTCACACTTTTCCGTCTGGCAAGGG
>CAYMJV010000160.1:0-4442 GCA_964390545.1 uncultured Syntrophaceae bacterium | reverse complement strand
GAAGACCCGGGGAGCAAACGGTTCACAACGTCTCAGATTCCAAAAGTGGTCGCCGGAGTCACCCCCTCATGCAAAAAAATTGCGACCACGCTTTATGGGCAGGTGATTCAGAAAGTGGTCCCGGTCTCCTCCCCCAGAGTGGCAGAGCTAACCAAGCTCCTTGAGAATATTTATCGCAGTGTTAATATTGCACTGGTCAACGAATTGAAAATGCTGTCTGACCGGATGGGGATTGATATTTGGGAGGTGATTGAAGCAGCAAGTACGAAACCCTTTGGCTTCTCACCCTTCTATCCAGGGCCCGGAATGGGTGGCCACTGCATTCCCATCGACCCCTTCTATCTTTCCTGGAAGGCGCGAGAATATGATTTCACAACCAAATTTATCCAGCTCGCGGGAGAGATCAATGTCTCCATCCCTTACTATGTGGTCTCTAAGACGGTGGATGCCCTCAATGAGAGAAACAAAAGTATTAAAGGAGCAAAAATCTTGATCCTGGGAGTCGCCTACAAAAAGGATGTCGATGATGCAAGGGAATCTCCTGCCCTCGCCATCATGGATCTCTTTCAAAAAAAAGGGGCGACTGTTCTTTATCATGATCCTTTCATCTCCACCCTTCCCACTTTCAGAAAATACCATTTCAAATTAAATTCCTCTCCGCTCACCAAGCCATTACTTCAGAGGCTCGATGCCGTCGTGGTCGTTACAGACCACAGTCAGGTCGATTACGCCTGGGTGGTGAGGCATGCCCCCCTGATCATCGATACTCGAAATGTGACGAAGAATATGAAACAATGGAAGAGGAAAATTGTGAAAGCATAATTTGAAATCTGACTCATTGAAATGCCAAATGCCAAAGTTCAAATGTCAAATCAAATCCAAAATCAAAATGCCAAAAATATTTTGGAATTTGGACTTTGACATTCATTTGACATTTGGATTTTGAAATTTGAACTTCAATCTAATCAGGGGGATGGTTTCTCCAATAATGATAAAGATAGAGCTGTGCATAGCCTCCGTAAGGACCAAAATGATTTGAAACAAACTCTTCCATTTTCTTCTCTCCCGTTCTTCTCCCGCTAAAATAGATCTTTTCCAGACCTTTTTTGATCCAGGTGTCGATGGGAAAGGCTTCGAGGAAATCTAAGGAGTAGAGAAGCGTACAATCCGCTACCTTCTTTCCCACACCCTTAAAGCTCATCAATTGCTGTCTGGCCTCCCGATAGGGTAAATCTCTCAGGGCAAGAAGTTGATGCCGGTCGACACATTGGCTGGCTTTTACTAAATAACTCGTCCTGAAACCCGCTCTCACCGATTCCAATTGCACCTCACTTTGGATGCAGGTGGGTTCTGGAAACCCGTATCCCAGATACGTCCCGGAAGAGATCTTTTCCCCTGAGATCCTGCAGAGGGACTCGATGATACAGCGGATGTGAGGGATGGATTTGGCTGAGGAGCACAAGAAAGAGAGCAGACACTCCCATGGGTCCTGCCGAATCAACCTCATCCCTCGGTATTTTTGAATGGCCTGGTGAATGGAAGGATCCCTATCAATCTCCTTCAAAATGGAATCCAGATTTTCATCCATTCTGAAAAAATGGACCAGGAAGTCCTCTTCCACTCCTTCATAGAAGAGGACGTCCCCTTTTTGCCAGAGAGAGAAGAGGTAATTGGAGGACTGGACAAGGTAGGTCCCCATGACCTTGGTATATCGGAAAAACTGGCCGCATTCTAAAGTATCTTTGAGAGAGAAAGTGGAGATCCTGAGGCGGGCCGTCATTCTTTCTTCTCAGTTGGGGGCCGAATAATGGCAATGGAATAAGCTTCTAAGTTGAAATATTTTTGGGCCACTCGATGGACATCTTCCTTCAAGACCTTTTGAATCTCCTGGGGATATTTTTGATAGTGATCAAATCCCATGCCATAGAGCTCATCCAGGGACATGGTATTGGCCTGGGACCCATTGGTTTGGAGTCCGATTTCAAAATTACCAATAAGGTATCTCTTCGCCCTTTCCACCTCATCCTCGGTCAGCCCTTCCTCCTTCACCTTTTTTAGCTCCCTCAGGACGCCCTGAATGGCTGTGTCCAATTTATCTGGATGGGTTCCCATATAGACCCCTATGAATCCCGGATCCAGATTGCTCGAAGCCATGAAGGCCAAGGCATAGGCCAGACTCTCTTTATCCCTTAATTGATAGAAAAGCCTTCCTCCCTGACCGGATAAGGCAGCATCTAAGACCTCCAGGGCATAATGATCTTTATCTCGAAGGGTGGTCCCCAAGAATCCCAGGACGAAATGGGCCTGCTCCTTCTTCTGATAATTCTCCGATCTTCTCATTTGAGGGAGTGGAGACTCCAGGGGAATGGGGGGAGACGAAACATCCCCCCTCTTTAGATCGCCAAAGGCCTTTCGGGTGGCAAGGACCACCTGTTTCGTCTCTACGTCTCCCACTACCGTCAGGACCATATTTTCAGGAACCACCATCTTTGAATAATATCCTTTCAAGTCCTCTCGGCTTAGGCTCTTAACCGACTCGATGGTCCCCAGAGTGTCCATCCGGTAGGGATGTTTCTCATAAAGAGTCTTTCGGAAGAGTTTAAATACCATCTGGTCGAGATCGTCTTCCTGCTGCTGAATGGCAGCCAGGGTTAACCGCCTCCTCTTCTCCAGTTCTCCGGCATCAAAGGAGGGCTGTTGAAGGACCTCTACAAATAAGGAGAAGGCATCTTCAAAGTGCTGACTGAGAAAAGTGAAGGTGAGACCAAAGCTGTTGTAACCTGAAAAACCATTGAGGGAACCGGCCATCCTCTCTGCTTTCTTCGCAATCTCGAGGCTGCTCTGTCTTTCCGTTCCTTTCGTCACCATGACCGCGATCAAATGGTTGATCCCGTTTTGAGACTCCTCCTCAAATCTTACTCCTCCCAAGAAAGAGGCCTGGAGGGTGACGATTGGGTTGGATCGATTCTCCTTCACAACGAGTCGAATCCCATTCTCGAGAACCGTCTTGAAAACGGCAGGCTTTTCCTGCGTTTCACCCGCAGGTTCACGACGTCCCGCCATTTCAAGGATGGATGGGAAAGCCATCGACTTAACAACCTCTGACTTCTCTGAAGGCACAAGAAGACTAACCACCCACGGCCCTTTAAAATATTTTTCCACCACCCTTTTAATGTCCTCGCTCTGAAGAAGGGAAATCCTCCTCATATACTCTTTTTCAAATTGAAGGTCTTCTGTGACGACTTCATAATATCCCAGTTTTCGTGCTTGCCCCTGAACTGTCTGGCGATCATAGATAAGCTCACTTTCTACGTTCACCTTCACCCGGTTCAATTCTTCCCCGGTCGCCCCGTTTCGGCCTACGTCATGGATCTCTTTCAGAATGGCCTCCATCGCCTTTTCCAAGTTCCCCACAGGCAGGGTTGCCCCGACAATGAAAGCTCCAGGATCTTTGGGAGTAAAGGAGGAAGCAGAAATAGAGTTCACCAACCCCTTTTCCAGCTTCACTTTCTGAACCAGTCGAGAGGCCTCCCCTCCTCCAAGAATATGGGAGAGGGCATCGAGAGCCGGAGTATCTTCGTGTTTCACCGAGGGGATGGGAACAGCCATCTGAAGATAAGTTTCCTTGAAATTTCCTTCAGACACGACGGGTCGAAATTCTTTTTTTCCCTTCTCCTCAGTCCTTGAAGGAAAACCAGTCGTTGAGGGTTTGAAACCTTTGAAAGCCTCTCTCACCTTCCCTTCCATATTCTGAAGACCGAAATCTCCGACAGCAACGAAGGCGGTCCGGTTCGGCACATACCACTTCTTGAAAAAGGAGACCATCTGGTCCCGTTGGATGGATTGTATCGTTTTTTCAAATCCAATAATGGGCCTTCGATAGGGATGCTCTTGAAAAAGCGTCGCCATGGTCTGTTGAAAGAGCTTCCTCGAGGGATCATCCTGACCCATTCGGATCTCCTCCAAGATGACTTCTCTCTCCCTCTCCAATTCCACCGGGTCGAAGGTGGAGTGCTGAATGGCATCGGCCAATATATCGAGGCCCGTATCGGCAAAACGGCTTGCAAGGGTGACATGGAAGACCGTCTGATCATAGGAGGTATAGGCATTGATCGATCCTCCCATGGACTCAATCTCCCTGGCCATCTCACGAACCTTTCTCTTCTCTGTCCCTTTAAAGATCATGTGCTCGATGAAATGGCACATCCCCGCCTCTTCATTTCTTTCATCTCCACTGCCCACATTGACCCAGATTTGAAGGGCCACCACCGGAGCGTTTCGATTCTCCTCGAGAATCACTTTAAGGCCATTGTCGAGCGTAAATTGGCGAAAACGGTCCTGTGAGAAGGAGGTACAGATCCCGAAGACCAGGATCATCGACAAAACGACAGACACCGCTAAGAACCATCTTCGGTATGGACACCTCATCTTTTTTCCTCCTT
>CAYMJV010000159.1:0-4465 GCA_964390545.1 uncultured Syntrophaceae bacterium | reverse complement strand
CTCCCCCGAGGGAAGTCCATTGTTCACAGCCGAGGCTATTGGAGCACGTTCCGATGGGGTGATCCACAACAACACTCTTGAATTTTCTAATAGTTACGAGTAAGATGAGACTAAGATGCTGAGATTTAATGATGTTTTAGAAAGGCTCACCTCCTATAATCCACATGCGGATATCGAACTCTTGAAGAAGGCCTATGTCTTCTCTGCCAAGGTTCATTCGGGGCAACTCCGTCTTTCCGGAGAGCCCTATCTCATCCACCCTCTCGAGGTGGCTGGAATTCTAACTCAGCTGAAACTCGATGTGGCCAGTGTTGCGACCGGATTTCTCCATGACGCCGTGGAGGATACCCTTACCACCTTGAAAGAGGTGCGACAGAATTTTGGGGAAGAGATCACCCAATTAGTGGATGGCCTGACCAAGATCAGTCAGATTCCTCTTCGATCCACGGAGGAGGGTCAGGCCGAGAATTATCGAAAGATGATTCTCGCCATGGTGAAGGACATCAGGGTGATCCTTATCAAGCTAGCGGATCGCCTTCATAATATGCGAACCCTCGGACACCAATCTCCTGAAAAGCAGATGGAGATCGCTCATGAAACTCTCGACATCTATGCTCCTCTGGCCCACCGGCTGGGAATTGACTGGATCAAATCGGAGTTGGAAGATCTGGCCTTTAAATATCTTCATCCGGATCTCTATGAGGACATTCAGCGCAAGATTGCCAAAAAAGAGAAGGAGAGGACGAGGTACATCGATGAGGTCAATCGGATTTTAATGAAGAAATTTTATGAGAATCATATCGATGGAGAAGTAACCGGGCGCATCAAACAGATCTACAGCCTTTACCTAAAAATGACGGATCAGAACATCAATTTTGATCAGGTTTATGACATCACCGCCTTCCGGGTCATTGTGAATACGGTGAAGGAGTGCTATGACGTCCTGGGGATCATCCATTCCCTCTGGAAACCCATCCCTGGAAAATTCAAGGACTACATCGGCCTTCCCAAGGAGAACTTGTATCAATCCCTCCACACCGCTGTGATCGGCCCCTATGGAGAACGAATTGAGATTCAAATCCGAACTCACGAAATGCACAAGATTGCTGACGAGGGAATCGCCGCCCACTGGAAATATAAGGAGGGGCGAATCATCGAGGAGGCCGATGATAAACGCTTTACCTGGCTGCGACAGCTCTTGGAATGGCAACGGGACCTAAAAGACAGTGCAGAGTTTCTCGAGACCGTTAAAGTAGACCTCTTCCCCAACGAGGTCTACGTCTTTACCCCAAAAGGAACGGTGAAACAGTTTCCCCGGGGGGCCACTCCGGTTGACTTCGCTTACGCCATTCACTCCGATGTGGGGACCCACTGTATCGGTGCAAAGGTGAACGGGAAGATCGTTTCTCTAAAATATGAATTTCGCAGCGGGGATACCGTGGAGATCATGACGTCCCCGAACCAAAAGCCAAGCAAAGATTGGCTCAAGTTTGCCAAGACCTCGCGGGCCAAAACCAAAATCCGTCAGTGGTTTAAAACAGAGGAATGGGAAAAGTCGATCACTCTTGGGAAAGATCTCTTGGAAAAGGAACTGAGAAAATATGATCTCCAGCAGGCCAAATTGATCAAATCGGGTGAATTGGCCAAGGTGGCCAGTGAATTCAGTTTCAAGGATGTGGACGATCTCATTGCTGCGGTGGGATACGGGAAGGTCACCGCGAATCAGATTATTGGAAAGATCCTCCCTCCCGAGAGACTGGAACAACACGGAGAGGAGGAAGAAGGGCGCTTAAAACGCCTGATCCAGAAGGTCACCCGCGGGGGATCCAAGGATGCTCTTCTCATTAAAGGAGTGGACAATGTCGTTGTGCGATATGCAGGATGCTGTAACCCATTGCCCGGAGATAAAGTCGTTGGATTTATCACTCGTGGCAGAGGAGTGACGATCCATACCTCTGATTGTAAGAACATTATGGACGATGACCCTAACCGTAAGGTGGATGTGGAATGGGATTCCGCAAAGGAGTATATCTATCCTGTACGGATCCGGATTTACTCGGAAGATAAGAAGGGAATGCTCGCCGACATCAGCAACTCCATCACCTCCAATGAAGCCAATATTACCAATGCTCGGGTCGAAACCACGGATGAGAAGAAGGCGATTGGCACTTTCGAAGTGGAGATCCGGGACTTAAACCATCTCAAGAAGGTAATCAAGGGGCTCGAGAAGATCAAGGGGGTTCACCGGGTGGAGAGGATGCGGATCTAAATCATTTCAAATTGCAAATTGCAAATTTCAAATTTCAAATTTGAACTTCCTGACCCTTCAATCTGCAATCTGAAATTTGAAATCCGAAATACAATTAGGCGGCTTTGGTGACCAGTTTGGAGCGAAGGCATCGCGTGCAGACCTTCATTCGAATCATCCTTCCCTCTTTGGTCGCCTTCACCTTATGGAGGTTGGGATACCAAACCTTTTGGGTCTTATTATTGGCGTGGCTCACATTGTGGCCAAAGACCGGTCCTTTTCCACAAATATCACACACTCTTGCCATGGCTGAACCTCATTATTAGTTGTGCTATTATTTAACACGGATCAAATAGAATTTCAAGGAATCGACGAAAAAGATAAGAATCCCTCCTTCCCTCCCTTTGCAAAAGGGAGAAACTCCCCCTCTTTGGCAAAGTTGAAATAGAGATCACGATCCACCTGAGTAATATCACTTCCGTTTCCAACCCTATGGTAATGGATGCCGATCTTCATCAACTTTTTCCCTAGTTGCTTCAAGAAGACTCGTATTCATCATTGACAACAAAAAGATGGTCAAGTTTTGCTCACCGCAAACCAGACAGTACAAATTCTAACCATTAGAACTGTAATTATTGCTATCCAAAAACAATTTCTGTGTGTGGTGACAATTTACGTTATTTCCTTATAAATTTTATTAAATTTCCCAGAAAAGACCGTCGCGTGAATAGTTAGTATTTACTAACAATTTCAATAGATTAACAAACCTAACCGAATTGGCAAGGAACTTGCTAACCCTATATACGTGTTGAGCCACCGAGGCATGGATCAAAACCTCGGTCGCCGGGGAAAAATTGATGACCTTCGATCAATTCGCCGAAGCAATGACAACGTCAACTTTCCTTTCAAGCGAAGAAGAGCAAAAGGGTCAAATTAAAGATTTTGAGATGGGGGATGAAGACTTAGAGGAAGAAGAATGTTAATATCCCCGATCCTCGAGCACGACGCGGGAGGCCACCCGTCAGTAAGAATCCCTAGGACCTGAATTTCTCCAACAGTTGCTTTCCCACCAACCTTCCGCTGATGATTTCGCCTTCTAGTCCAAGATAAGGGAAATTCTCTTTTCCAACGAAGTAAAGGTTTTTTGATAATCGGGCAGGCACCACTCCTTCGCCCCACTTGAAATCATGATTCGTCTCGTAAAGAAAATGGGGGTAGGACCAACATAAGAATTGTTCTTTCGCCCACCCCCAATCAGTGAATTCTAAATAATGCTCAAGAAATGGGAAGAGATGATCCAGATGTCGCATCACCCCTTTCAGGTGTTCATCCAGGGAGCCTGGATCCCCCTGTTCCACGGGGATTAGGCTCTCAACAGTCATGGCCCTCTTGCCCTCCGGCGCCCATTCCCCGTCACCCTTCGGGCCGAGATGGAGAAGGAGTAGATTCCCTCCCTCATAGGGTTTTTCAAGATCCAGGATCGAAACCAGAAGGTCCCTCATCCCCACCGGAACAACCTTCTCATCAATCCCCAAGAAGAGTGGAAGAAGGGCGTATCGAGGCTGGATTTTTTCTCTCCATCTCGAAAGCTTCCTATCTTTCTTTCCCAGGAGATGGGAGAGATGGTGGAGAGGAGAGTTAAACAGGAGACACCTGGATCGCAGGACTCTCGTCTCTCCTTTTAAGGAGAGCGCGAATCCCCCCAACCATTTCCTCTCGATCTTCTCCACCCCCTCAATCTCTTCGATCTTCCCCCCTGAAAGGGCAAAGATCTCAAGAATCTTTTTTTCCATTCCCTCTAAATCTATTTGAGAAACCCACTCCTCCTCTTCGTCCTGCAACAAAAGATAAGCGGCCAAGTAGAGGGGGAATCGATCTGAGTAGAGGTTCCCCCAGGAGATCAACTGAAGTTGGATAAACTCTCCAAATTCTTTTGAAAATGCAGAAAGCTTTTCATTCATCCTTTCTCTTGGAAGAGATTTGAAAGGAAGCCACCTCTTGATCCAAGGAGAGGAGCGAATGGGGAAAGCCGACCATGAACCTCCCTCGGACTTCATCCTCCTCATAAGAGGGGCAATGCGCTCCATTTCCTTATAGAAATTTGCGATACGGTCTGCTTCCTTTGAAAACTCCCTCTTCCACTCCCTGCGAAAGATGGAACGCTGGCAAAAAAGGTCGACCCTCGCTTTAGGAAGAATCACTTGAAAGGCCAACTCC
>CAYMJV010000158.1:0-4473 GCA_964390545.1 uncultured Syntrophaceae bacterium | reverse complement strand
AAATTTTTGTCAACAGCAAAAACATTGACAAAGAATATTGATTTCGATATAAGAACTCTGTTACTTTGGGTTAATTCAAATTGTTTTCGCAGGAGAGA
Source organism: uncultured Syntrophaceae bacterium (assembly GCA_964390545.1). Taxonomy (GTDB): domain Bacteria; phylum Desulfobacterota; class BSN033; order BSN033; family UBA1163; genus CAYMJV01. The sequence goes on along the minus strand of CAYMJV010000158.1, from coordinate 4,375 downwards.
AGGGAGGTGGTTGGAATCAAGAAGTGATCGCAGGGGATGGACTCAAGGGAAAAGTCATTTTACAGATAAAAAGGAGGAAAAAGAGATATGAAGAGAAGATGGATGATGTTAACGATCAGTGTCGTGATGGCGATGTTCCTTTCTGCAACGGTTATGGCCAAAGACAAAGTAACAGTCTATACTTCATTGGAGACAGATGAAACGGTAAAATACCTCGAGGTGGCCAGGAAAGACCTTCCGGACCTCGACATCGATATCATCCGGCTTTCGACTGGAGAGCTCGGGGCAAGAATGTTGGCAGAGAAGGACAATCCTCAGGCTGACTGCATCTGGGGATGGGCCGTGACCAACATGGAACAGTTTATTCCCATTGGAATGTTAGACCCCTACAAACCCAAAGGGGTGGAAAAACTAGACAAAAGATTTGTTCATCCCAAAAACCTTTATGTGGGTGTTGATATGTACATTGCTGCCTTCTGTGTCAACACGAAGGTGATGAAAGAAAAAGATCTTCCCATGCCAAAGGGGTGGAACGATTTACTCAATCCCAAATTCAAGGGGCTGCTTGCAATGCCTGACCCCGCTGCCTCTGGAACAGGCTTCTTACAGATAGCGAGCATCCTTCAAATGTATGGAGCCAAGGAAGGGAAGGAGGATGGGTGGGAGTTTTTGAAGAAACTTGACAAGAATATGGGTCAATATATTAAGAGCGGATCGAGGCCAGCCAAGATGACAGCCCAGGGAGAGTTTGCTGTGGGTTGTTCATTCGATTTTGTCGTGGGTGAACTGAGGAAACAGGGATTCCCAGTGGAGTTTGTCTTCCCAGTCGAGGGGGCCGGTTATGAAGTGGAGGCGAACGCCCTCCTCAAAAAAGCAAAGAATCCAAAGGCTGCAAAGAAGTTTCTCGATTGGGCCGTTAGCTCGAATGCCATGAAGACTTATTCCGAATTCAAGCTGGGGGTGACCCTACCAGGGATTCCTACCCGACCGGATATGCCAAAATTGTCAGAGATTAAACTCTATAATATGGATTTTGCATGGCAGGCAAAGAACCGCGATGCGATTTTGGAAAAGTGGAAGGGTCTTTTTTTGAGATGAGGAGATGAAGAGCCTCGAGGGCATCCTGCTTAGGCAAGATGCCCTTTTTTATTGAGTGATTGGTCAGTTCATCAGGGTAGGGGCGACTTTAGCCTGCCTGCACGAAGCGTTTCGGCGAAGGCAGGTCGCCCATTGAATAGGGAGGACTTCGGCGTGAGCTCAGTCGAACGCTAAAGCCTCCCCTACCCATGTCATTTGATAGGGAGGCTGACATACTCCACGGGGTTGACATCTTCCTAAAATTCCATTAAGAGACCTAATTAGACAGGTAAACAGCTACCCCCTTCACAGTGAGGGGACAGGGAAGGAGAACATGGGAAGGAACCTCAGGCTGGAGAATCTGACGAAAAAATTTGGCACCCTGGTTGCTGTTGATGGGGTGAACTTGGAAATCGAGGAGGGGGAGTTCATCTGTTTTCTGGGGCCGAGTGGTTGTGGCAAGACCACAGTGCTCAGAATGATTACAGGATTTGAAACAGTGACGGAGGGAAACGTCATTTTTGACGGGAAGGTTATCAATGACCTCATCCCCCAGAAGAGGGAATTTGGAATTGTCTTTCAATCCTATGCGCTCTTTCCCAACATGACCGTGGAGGATAATATCGCCTTCGGTCTCAAGGTGAGGAAAATGCCCAAGAAGGCGATCGCCGAAAGGGTGGATCAGATGCTCGACCTCATTGGTCTTCGAAATTGGAGGCATCTCTACCCTGCGCAGTTGAGTGGAGGGCAGCAACAGCGCGTAGCCCTGGTTCGGGCACTGGCCCCGAATCCTCAGGTCCTGCTTTTAGACGAACCCCTCAGTGCATTGGACGCGAAAATTCGTGTCCGTCTCCGCGCAGAGATTAAACGTCTCCAGCAAGAACTTAAAAAAACGATGATCTATGTGACCCATGACCAGGAGGAGGCCCTCTCCATTGCGGACAAGGTGGTGGTGATGGAGGCAGGTCAATTTCGTCAGGTGGGGAGGCCCATCGACATCTATAAATATCCCGTCTCCAGTTTTGTGGCGGACTTTGTGGGGACGTCAAATTTTTTCAAAGGACTTCGGACCCACGATCGGGTCCAAACGGAAAAAAGAGAATTCAAAATTTCCCAGATGGGTTCCTCATCCAGAGAAGAGGTCTACCTGGCCGTCCGGCCTGAAAAGATAGAGGTTTTCAAATCCCAGGAGTCTCTTAATTCCTTAGAACCTTCAAACCTCGTTCCCGGTAGAATCGATGTCGTCACCTTTTTGGGGGCGGCCGTCCGGTTGGTGGTCAATATGGATGGAGAAGAAGTGATTTCCGATGTCATCGAAAAGGAATTTGAACAGAGGCAGTTGAAGCAAGGGGAGGAGGTCGTTCTCTATTTTCCACCCGAAGCCTTCATCGTCTATCCAGCGGAAGGGAAGGCCTGATGAATCGCGCGGAAACCTTAGAAAAGGCTTCACTTCCATCTACTCTCGTAAGCGACCGGTTATTGACATGGACGGCGATGGGGTTCCTTTTAGCTATTCTCATTTTCTTCCTGCTCTATCCAGTTTATGACATCTGCAAGTTAAGCTTTTACAGGGAAGGCGTCTTAACCCTCAAAAACTATGCTTCCTACTTCAGCACCCCCAGAATGTTTCGTTCCCTAACCAACAGCCTCTATGTTTCCATCGTCACCATGGTCATCACCACCGTTTTAGCCTTTTTCTTTGCTTATGGGTTGACTCGAACCACGATCCCCGGGAAAGGGCTCTTCTACACGGTTTCGACCTTTCCCCTGATCGCTCCCTCCATCATCCAGGGATTAGCCCTGATCCTCCTGTTCGGTCGCAACGGGTTGGTGACCCGTTATGTTCTCCATACGGACTGGAACATCTATGGCGCCACGGGGATCATCGCCGCCGAATGTCTTTACTGTTTTCCAAATGCTCTCTTTATCCTTTATACCACCCTTTCCGCCGTCGATACGCGATTAGATGAAGCGGCACAGAGCCTGGGCGCCTCTGCCCTAAAGACGTTCTATAAAGTCACCTTGCCCTCAGCAAAATACGGGATCGCCAGTGCAGCGGCTCTGTCTTTTAATCTGACCATCACCGATTTTGGTGTCCCGGTGGTTATTGGAGGGAATTATAGCGTCCTGGCCACCGATATCTACCAGCAGGTCATCGGGATGCAGCGCTTCGATCTCGGGGCCACGATTAGCGTGATTCTGCTCATTCCATCCGTTGCGGCCTTTCTCTTGAACTATTATCTGACGAAGAAAAGTTACGCCCTCATTAGCGGGCAGGCCCGTCCTTTTCTTCAGCCGTCCCGCCCCTTAAAGAAATGGGCCTTCAGCATCTATTGCTGGATTCCATGCGTCTTCATTCTCATCGTTTTCATCACTGTATTTTTGGGCTCCTTTGTTAAGACCTGGCCCTATGATTTTTCACTCACTCTGAAGCATTTCAATTTTCCCTCCTTGGGAGGACATGCTCCTCTCTGGACGCATTTCTGGACTTCCATCTTAAAGGGAGAATGGCAGGCCATCATTGCCTATAAATATGCTCCCATTTGGAATAGCCTCTTGGTCTCCATCCTGGTAGCGATCGGAGGGGCTTCGCTAACCCTCCTGGCGGGTTATATCATTGAAAAGAAGAAACCGAAGGGAGACCAGATCCTTTATACCTTAAGTGTCTTGCCGGCTGCCATCCCGGGGACGGTGATGGGCTTGGGATATATCCTGGCTTTTAATAAGCCCTACTTTTTCATCTATGGCACCTTCTGGATCATCATTATCAATATCATCATTTGCAATTTTACCCTGGGCGTCCTCTCCAGCATTGCCAATCTGAAACAGATTGACAAATCGATTGAAGAGGCGGCCGTTAGCCTGGGGGCCAATCCCATCGCTACCTTCACCCGGGTGGTCTTTCCTCTCACCCGAACCGCTTTCTTCTCCAATATGGCCTTCTTTTTTATGAGATCCATGACCACCATTAGCGCTGTCATCTTTCTTATTTCAGCAAAAGTGAAACTGGCGGCGATCGAGATCATCTTTCTCGACATCGACGGTCGGACAGCCAGTGCCAACGCGATGTGCACGATCATCATCCTCCTTGTGGTAGGGATGCTTGTGGCCATGCGGTTGATCACAGGAAGAGGGGGATTGAAAGGAATGGGCGCATCATGAATTGCGTTAAATCCCAAATCCTAAATTACAAATCCCAACCAAACCCAAAATCTCAGTCACCAATGACCGAAATCATTTTGTTTGGAATTTTGTTGATTGGATTCCTACATGGTTAAATCTGAGAATTTTCTTCTAA
>CAYMJV010000157.1:0-4501 GCA_964390545.1 uncultured Syntrophaceae bacterium | reverse complement strand
GGGCTCCGGCAATCCCTGCAAAAAAGCAACCAATGCCGAATGCCATGATCTTGGTGTAGGCGATATTAATCCCCATGACTTCCGCAGCAATATCATTATCTCTCACGGCAACGAAAGATCGGCCTAATTTGGTCCTGGCTAAATTCGTCGCTAGATAAGTCATGATGATCGTAATGCTTAATACCAGAAAATAATAATTTCGGTCGCTCTTAAAATCGATTCCGAAAAGGACGTCAGGACGTTTCATCCACATTCCATCCGTGCCATTGGTCACCGATCGCCAATTACTGATGACATACACAATCACGAAATGAGCGGCTAAGGTGGCAAAGGCAAGGTATAAACCTTTCATCCTCAGAGCAGGAAGGCCGAACATCATCCCGATGAACATTGGAACTAATCCAGCCAAGGGTAAGCAAACCCAGAAGCTGATCCCAAAATGCCTCTGGAGAATCCCCACGGTGTACATTCCTACACCCATGAAAGCGGCATGTCCAATTGAGATCTGACCGCAATAGCCCGTGATGATCTGTAAACCAAGCATCCCAATGGTAAAGGCGCAGATAAGGGTAAGAATGGATATTCCATAATCGCCTGTCAATAAGGGTAGGACGTACATGCCAACAATCAGGAGTGCTAACAGTACTTTACGAAGGGAGGTCCTGTAAAGCTCTTTGGCTTGGAAGTAGGTCCGGTCAAATGTTCCACAAGGTCGATTGATATTCATCGCTTATAACCTCTCTATTCTGACTAAACCAAAAAGACCATACGGTTTAATAAAAAGGATCAGCAACAGAAAGACGAAAGGAATCATCATCGTCGTTTCCCCGGGCAGAAGAGGCGCAATATAATTGATCGTCAACATCTGAAGGATGCCTATAGCGAGACCAGCAATAATGGCACCCGCAAAAGATTCTAATCCTCCAAAGAGCACAGCGGCGATAGCAATCAAACCGTTTGCATCGAGAGCTAATCCAACTCCTTGGATATTTCCTAGCAGCATGCCTGCTACCACGGCAATAATACAGGAGATCACCCAGCTATACTGAAAGATTCTCTTCACATTGATACCTAAGTTCTGGGCCACCACATGATCTTCATGGACAACCCTCATTCCCAGACCCGTTCTTGTTTTTTCGTAAAATAGCATCAGCGCTCCAATCAGTGCCGCACAGAGGATGAACCCATAAACTTGAATCTTGGGAAGGTGAAGAAACCCAACCTGCCAAGCCCCTACCGGCAAGAAGGACTCTCCAAAGCCTTGAATATCTCCTTTTCCCATTAGGATTCCTATCCCCCGTAGAAAGAGCATGAGGCACAAGGTGACGACGATAGGGGCCAGGATGGGCTGTCCGACAAGGGGACGCATGAATGCCCTTTCAATGAACATTCCCAAGATCCCTCCTCCAATACAGGTGATCAAAAAGCCCAGCCATATCGGGAGATGCCAAACGATCAGGCAGAACCACATGATGTACGCACCGATGATCAGAACCGCTGCCTGGGAAAATGGGAATACCCGTGTTGATTTATAGATGACCACATAACTGACAGCCAGCAAGGCGTAAATCCCTCCGCTGCAAAGACCTAAAACGATCGATTTAATGGTTTCTTCCATTTTTACCCCGTTAGAAAACCCCGCTGCACGCAGGGGGGATGATAGATGATACTTGATCCCTTTTTCAGCAAATACAGGTTTAATGCCTCGTGTGAACCTTCCCGTGAGAAAGTTGAAGACTTTCTAACGGGGTTTATCCTGCTCCTAAATAAGCGGAAATGACCTTAGGGTTACTCTTGATCTCTTCGGGGGGGCCTTCAGCAATCTTATTGCCGAAATCGAGGACGACAATCCGATCTGCAATGTCCATCACCACACCCATATCATGCTCGATCAATACAATCGGGATCTTTAAAAATTCATTGATATCGATGATAAAACGAGCCATATCCTCCTTTTCATCCAGATTCATCCCTGCCATCGGCTCATCGAGAAGGAGAATCCTTGGTTCCAAAGCTAAGGCCCGTCCCAACTCCACCCTTTTTCTTAATCCATAAGCCAGCATGCCTACGACCGATCCTCTGACGTGTTCTAACTCTAAGAAGTCGATAATGTCTTCGGCGATGGCGCGTTGCCTCGCCTCTTCACGATTTGCGAAAGGGAAATAAATCATTCCAGTGACAAAGTTGTAACTGATGTGGGGATGTCTCCCCGCAATGATATTATCGATCACTGATAAGCCGGTATACAGAGCAATGTTCTGGAATGTGCGGCACAGACCGAGTTCAGCAATTCTGTGGGAGGAGGAATGGGTGATTCGTTTCTCGTCCATATAGACCTCTCCCAGCTGAGCCCGATAGAAACCACTGATTACGTTTAGAAGACATGTCTTTCCGGCACCGTTGGGTCCGATGATGGCGAGGATTTCTCCGTCCCTGACTTCCACCGCGACATGATTAAGAGCTTGAAGTTTGCCGAAAGCGATGCTGATGTCCTCTGCCCGAAGCAATACTTTTCTTTCTTTAGGATTGGGATTGGTCAAAGGCCGTTTCTTCTCAATACATTCCCGAAGCAGCGTCAACCCGTAGCTGTATCTCTGTTCCCGTTTCTTTGTGATATCCCTGGTAATTTCTGCCATGTGTCCTCACCCTTGGATCGTCTCGATATAGATCGGAAGCCTCATGACCGACTTTCTGCCATCTCGGTAGGTAATCGTCGTTTCAATATCTACTTGATTCTCTCCTTGATACATTGCGTTCACAATATTCTCATAACGCTTTTCCACAAATTCCCGCCTCAATTTGCGGGTTCGGGTCAGCTCCGCCTCATCAGGATCAAAATCCTTGTGGAGGACGATAAACCTTTTCACACGAGTTGTCTCAGGCAAGGTCGTGTTAATCCGCTGGAGGATCCCAGACAGAAGTTTCCTGACCTCAGGCTTTTGTGAAAGGTCTGGATGAGAGGTATAGGCGATATGGTTCCGTTCAGCCCACCTCCCCGTATTCTCAAAATCCATATTGAGGAGCGCCGTAACGAAATGTTTATCGTTTCCGATCACCATCGCATCTTTAATAAAGGGGCTGAACTTTAATCGGCCCTCAATATACGTCGGGGAAAACTTTTCACCGGTCTTCGTGGTCTGCATGTCTCTCACTCTGTCGATGATATAAAGCTCTCCCTCCTCATCCATATATCCACCATCGCCAGTTAAGAAATAACCTCCTTCAAAACTTTTGGTGGTTTCTTCAGGCCGCTTGTAATAACCTTGAACGACCCCCACACCGCCTAGCAGTATTTCTCCATCTTCGGTGATCCTCACCTCCACCCCGGGGAAAGGCTGTCCTGAACCTTCAGAACGATAATAATCCTTTTCGAGTTGGAGGACATCGAGGCCAGAGACTTCGGTCGAACCATATCCTTGTGCAATCGGAACCCCGATAGCCCTGAGAAGCCGGAAATTATCCGGACTCAGAGCCGCTCCAGCCGTAATCGGAGTTCTGGTTCTCGTCATACCGATTTTGTCCTGCAGATGTCTGAACACCGTCCAATACGCAAAGAAAAAGAGGAAACGCCAAAGCCAACTCACTTTCTTCCGTTCTTCTTGGCCTTGAGCAATCTTATAGCCCACGGGGAGAAACAGGTTATAGAGGAACCTTTTCCAGAAGGGAGCGTCAATCATTTTGGCCTGGATTTCGGAGCAGGTCATCTCCCACTGTCTTGCTCCGAGGAGGATGACACCGGGGGCTATTTCGCGAAGATCGGAACGAACGGTCTCGGCTTTTTCAATGAAATTGACGACGATTCCCTTTCCCAAATTCGGCGCTACAGTAAAAATCTGTTCCCCAATCCAGGCTGGTGGCAAAAAGGAGAGGTTTTCATCTTTCAAATTCCAGGGTAGGGCTGCATCCCAGCCATTGAACAGACTCAGAAGGTTTTTATAGGTAACAGTGGATCCCTTTGGCAGGCCAGTTGTGCCTGAAGTATAAAGCAGAACCGCCACATCATCCAGTTTTGTCTTATCAATCCATTCTTCGAAAAAGTTGGGATGAGCCGCTTCATAGGCTTTTCCTAACTCCATCATATCATCAAAGCCAATTAACCAAGGGTCATCATAATTCCACATTCCCTTTGCGATCCAATAGATCACCTTTTCCACTTTAGGGATCTGTTCTTTGATGGAGAGGATTTTATCCACCTGTTCTTGATCATCAACCATTACAATTTTTGCATCCGAATGGTCAATAATATATTGAAGCTCGGAAGGAATGGAGTCGGTATATAAACCTACGGAAGCCCCTCCAAGACATTGGGCGGCCGTCTGTCCCCAGAACCATTCAGGAGCGTTCTCACCACAAATCGCAATCTTATCACCCGGTCCAAAACCGATACTGGCCAAACCCCCGGCAAGCCATTTGCTTCGCTCATAAAAGTCTTTCCAGGTAAGTTCGCGCCAGTATCCATAATCTTTATACCGGTAGGCGACCTTCGTATCTCCCCATTTGT
>CAYMJV010000156.1:0-4519 GCA_964390545.1 uncultured Syntrophaceae bacterium | reverse complement strand
AGTGAGATTGAGCTAAGTATTCGACAACTTTCTGGAGGTCTTCAGGAGTGTCGACACCGAGGGGTTCATACTGGACGGGTGTCAATTTAATTCGGTATCCATTTTCAAGAGCCCGGAGTTGTTCCAATTTTTCAAGTTTCTCCAGAGGGGTTGGTTTCATTTTGGTGAACCGTAGGAGAAATGGTCGCGGGTATACATAGATACCAATATGTTTAAAGACCCTTTTAGGGAGTGGCCTCTTCGTACCAAAGGGGCTAGATTCGAGACGATCAATTTGGAGGTCACGAGGAAAGGGGATGGGAGATCGAGAAAAATAGAGGGCAAAGTTCTTTTGATCGGCGACCACCTTCACCACATGCGGATTCAACCAATCCTTGACCTCATTGATCCCGGTCATCAACGTGGAGATGGAAATGGTTTCGTCGGTGAGAAGAGGTCGGATGGCCTTGTCAATGATCGAACCTTTGATCAGGGGTTCATCCCCCTGGACATTGACGATAATCTCTGATTTGAGTTTCCGCGCCACCTCGGCCACCCGATCGCTTCCCGTCAGGTGGTCCGGGGAGGTCATTAAGGCTTTTCCCCCGAAATTTTTGACCGTTTCCAAAATTCTTTCGTCATCCGTGGCAACCATCACTTCATCAATCAACCTGGACTGACACACTCCTTCATAGACGCGCTGAATCATGGGTTTCCCGAGAATATCGACCAGGGGTTTTCCTTCGAAACGCGTGGAACGATATCGAGCTGGAATAATGGCAGTGATCTTCATAAAGTTGGGTGGTTCTTTTTTCATTTAACCAAATCAAAACAATGGTGTCAACCCTTTCCAGCATCGGGTTGTCTTAAACACAGCATGGGAAGTATCTCCAATTCTGTGATGGCAGGGTGAGCCTCGCAGAAGCAGACGGACCAGGCTTCGAAAGCTTTAGAATTGCGATCTTTGCGACTGTCAAGGGTAATTTTCGTGGTCACTGAGGAGGGGTCTTTTCCCAGGCCTTGAGGGGCCTCGAATCAAATCGATAAGAGGTTTCGCTCTAAATCTTTCTCCGCTGGCCCGTCTCCTTCCGCCCGATCAACGGGTGCCCCTAATTGCTGTCCCGGTTTTCATCACGGGAAAAGAGATGCTTACCACAGGATGACCCCTCGTTGACGGCGAGAGAGTTTCCTGATACGATTTTTAAGAAAGACGAAAAAATCGACGAAACTCGAGAACATTTCGACCGTGGAGAGAAACCCATGAAAACGAAGTTATCCATTCAGCAATATATCTTGATGCCAGTGCGGGGTTTCAGGGCAATCCAGCCCTTCTCATCGCTAAGTGTTGTCAACTTTCTCACTTCGATCGCTAGAGTGGGAAGGGTGCGTCCTCAGGCCTTTGGAAGGCAGAAAGCTGCGCCCTTTAAGATGCGCGTTCTCGATTCGATTCATGAAGATGGACCGAAGCTGGTCGAGCTGTGGCCTGATGACGCAATCACTCTCCGAGCCCATCAACCGAGTGTGAAGCTTGTGCCGGTCGTTTATTACAGAACGGCCGTGGCTCCACGATGGTGCATTCAATCCCATCCCGAGGTAGCGGCTAAAAGGGCCGCCGTAAAGATCACATTAAAAGTTGTGAGCAAAAAAGACGCCGAGCCGATTTCTGGAGCAAGTGTCGTGGCCTTTATCGATTTTGAAAAAGGCATCGGCGACCAGGGGACGACCAATCGTAAAGGCGAGGTCAGGTTATCTCTTGGGGCGTCAAGCAAAAAGCTCCAGAGGTTGTACGTCTATCCTGAGAAGGGATTTTGGGGGTGTCTCAAAAAGAATATCACGGTAACTTCTGGGAAGACGATCGGATTGGACCCTCTCGATCTCTCATACATAGACTCACTGCGGTATCTCTATGGAAATTCTCCAGGTGGTTCGGGAAGGGGCATTAAGGTGGCTGTGATCGATACGGGAATCGATAAGATTCATTCGGATCTACATGTGGATGGAGGGATGAACACGGTACTTGGTGAGGATCCGAACGACTTCGGTCCGAATGGCTCAAGCCACGGAACCCATGTGGCGGGGATCATTGCAGGTCTGGGGAGACCTCCCTCTGGCCTTCGGGGATTGGCGCCTGCCGTGATGCTGCGCAGCTACCGTGTCTTTGGAAAGAATTCAGAGGGTGCTTCAAATTATGATATAATTAAAGCAATCGATCAGGCAGCAGCAGACGATTGCGATCTGATCAACATGAGTTTGGGGGGTGGCCCTTGGGACGATGCCATGAGTGCAGCCATCGAGGAGGCTCGCGCCAAAGGGACTCTGGTGATTGTGGCAGCCGGCAATGAGTATCGTTCTCCCGTCAGCTTTCCTGCGTCCGATCCTTTGGCGATCGCTGTCTCGGCCATGGGCAGGAGAGGGACTTTTCCAAAGGATTCCACCGAAGCCGGAGATATTGCCCCTCCCTACGGAAAAGACCGATACAATTTCATCGCCGCCTTTTCGAATATTGGACCGGAACTCGATTTGACGGGGCCTGGGGTAGGGGTTCTTTCGACCATCCCTGGAGGATATGCTCCAATGAGTGGAACGTCCATGGCTTGCCCAGCAGTGACAGGCTTTACGGCCAAAATGCTTTCGATGGCTGGGCATCGGAATATTCTGAATATGCCGCGTGATCAGGCCCGTTCAGATGCCATGGCACAGGCTCTGCTTCAGGCAGCAAAATCACTTGGCTTTGGGCCAAAGTTCGAAGGAAAGGGTCTTCCCTTATAAGGAAATTTGGATGAGCCGATTCATTTTGCGATATCGAGGAGAAGGATCTAAACCCGCAGAGGATGTGAATCGAGTCCGTTCCCTGCAGAGCATAAAAGTTTTGGATGAGTCTTCACCGCGCATGCTTCTTGTTGAAGGGGCTGGAGCAAGGCTGAAGGCCCTGGTGGAATCCATGCCGGAATGGATTCTCACCCCGGAGCGGATGATTCCACTCCCCGATCCTCGACCGAAGCCCCGGAAAAGGAGCTGATAAACGTTATTGAGCTTCGCATAAATAAATGGACACTTTACCTTTCCCATCACGCTTCCCCTCTCCCCCTGCCTACCGGCAGGCAGGCGCCGGGGAGAGGCCCTGCACCACGTAGGGTGCAGGACTTAGCCCTGAACCTAACATGGTTCAGGGGAGGGGGTGAGGGGGCATAAAATGTTAGAAGAAAATTCTCAGATTTAAACATGTAGGAGTCCAGAGAGGATGTAGGTTATGGGTAAGGCTATCGAACAACTAAAATCAGGTTTGATCGTAGGTCATGCTGGGCTTGGCTTTCGCGATGGAGTGACTGGAAGCGTTCGACAACAAGTCCACGATGGAGACACGATTAACGTTCGTGCCCTTGGCAATTTTGGAGTTCGTTTTCTCGGCGTCGATGCTCCCGAGATCAGTTTCAAACTTCCAGGGGAAGGAGGATTTACGGGGTTATCCAACATAAAGTGGGAGAGATATTTGAGTGACCCATTTACCAATTGGCCCCGTGAATCTCGCTTGAATCAAGATCTCATCAATTACTTGCAGGCAAAGATCAAACCCGGAGTGGCCATGAACCATTATCGCCATGCCACTCAAGCCGAGGATGAATTGGAGAAGGAGGTTTCGAAGGATCTTGAAGACCTCGGTCAATCAGGGGAGGAATTTCAGTTCTTCCTTGCCTTTGCTTACGAGATCATGGATCGCTATGGCCGATTGCTCTGTTTTATTAATCGTTATCAACCAGAAGGTGAAAGGCCCCTCAGCTACAATGAGAGGTTGTTGCAAGCGGGTGTGATCAGTCCCTATTTCATCTGGCCCAATATTAATCCTTTCCGAGAGAAAAAACCATTGATCAACGCGGTCATCGAACCAAAGAAAGCTAAAGAGGAGGCCCAGAGGGATCCGTTGCTGCGCAAGGCTCGGGAAGGGTTTCGCAAAGCGAGGCGGGAAGGGAGAGGAATATTTAGCCCAGAGGGTCCCCTTCAGCTAGAACCTTTTGAAATAAGATTTTTGGCGGGTCAACGGCCACCAACGCGCTGGGTCATTGATTTGAGCAAGAATGACGATGTTCTGATCAAACCCCAGAAGTACTACACCATCAAAAATCAAGAAGATCGTTTATATGTCCCGGAAGAATACGTTGCGCTGTTCGTCGAAAAAGGCTGGAGACGACAGCAATAATACCCCTTATGGCCACGGGTAAATACTAGCCAAAGATATTTGAAATTTCCGCACTTATTCCCCTCCCCCTTGATGGGGGAGGGCGAGGGTGGGGGTGGAAAGAATAAAAACCCTTTGGTTCTTCCTCCCCTTTATTCCCTCTCCCCTTGGGGAGAGGATAGGGGTGAGGGGAGCAATTGCCATCCGCCATTGGCTATTCGCCATCAGCCAAGTGCCCTCTGCGTCATTTCAAGTGTCCTGACCACCATATGAGTTGACGGACAGTGTCAGATAATCCTTCCTTCAACTTTCACCTACAAATCTGGAGTGGTAAGTTGATCTTGGTGGTGACGATTACCGAAAGAA
>CAYMJV010000155.1:2482-4597 GCA_964390545.1 uncultured Syntrophaceae bacterium | reverse complement strand
GGATGTCACCATGGGGTTGCCCACCGTTTGGTGGCAGAGGCGATTGATTATTTCAAGATCAGAGAAAAGACGATTGGAGTCGCTTCCGTAGGTTGCTCCGTTTTTATGTACGACTATTTTAATATCGATGTCCTGGAGGCACCTCACGGAAGAGCTTCTGCAGTTGCTTCCGGAGTAAAAAGGGCCAAGAAAGACAGAATCGTCTTCACCTATCAGGGAGACGGAGACCTGGCGGCCATTGGAATTGCCGAGGGAATCCATACAGCCAATCGGGGTGAAAACATTACCATTATCTTTGCCAATAATGGAATCTACGGAATGACCGGGGGGCAGATGGCCCCTACCACCTTACTCGGGCAGAAGACTTCTACCAGTCCTTACGGAAGAGATTTTACCTACGATGGTTATCCCATCCGCATGGCAGAGATGCTTGCCACCCTGGAAGGAAGTGCTTTCGTAGCAAGGGTAGCAGTGAATAATCCTGCCAATCTGATGAAGGCCAAGAAAGCGATCCGTAAAGCTTTCCAGATGCAGATCGAAGAGATGGGTTTTTCCTTTGTGGAGGTATTATTGGCCTGCCCTACCAACTGGGGGATGACCGCTCTGGAAGCCAATCGCCGTGTTGGCGAAGAGATGATTCCCTACTTTCCACTGGGCATCTTTAAAGAACGGAAAATGGCTGATTACCTATAATAGGCAATTCGTCATGACGGCTTCATCTGCCGCGAACGATGTAAATTGATCAGTTTGTCATTCCTGCGCACGCAGGAATCCAGGATTTTCGATGGAAACAAAGGACGTCTGGATTCCCGTTTTCACGGGAATGACATAATGTAGAGAATTGACGGGAGTTTGAGCGATTGACTGATACCAACCGCTTCTATTATGACGTTATTATTTCGGGCTTTGGTGGACAAGGAGTACTGGTCATCGGAAACCTCCTGGCCTATGCCAGCATGAGAGAAGGCAAGCATGTCACCTACCTCCCCGTTTATGGAGTGGAGATGCGGGGAGGAACAGCGAACTGCACGATCGTAATCTCCTCACACGAAATTGGGTCTCCCGTAGTTGGAAGGCCCCGGGCCGCCATTGTCATGAATCTCCCTTCTCTGATAAAATATGAGCCTCTGATTTTTCCCAAGGGACTACTAATGATCAACACCTCTCTCATCGACCTTAAAGAAGCTTCCAGAACAGATATCGAACTTCTTCCTGTGCCGGTCAATGAGGTCGCCATCGAAAATGGAAACCCAAAACTGGCAAACATGGTGGCTCTGGGCGCTTTTATCGAAAAAACAAGACTGGTCCGGATGGACTCTCTGTTTGAGTCTTTGGAAAAGGTACTGGATGAACGTTATCATCATCTCATCCCGTCCAATATCAAAGCGATCCAAGTGGGGGCCGAGTTCGCGAAGAAATTAGGCAAATAATTTATCTCCTCCCCCCTTGGAGACTGTGTCGTAATAGGAGGAAACGCCATGCTTGTCATTCTGAACGAAGTGAAGAATCTCGTAGAACCAATGGGTTGGAAACCAGAGATTCTTCGGCTGATGCCTCAGAATGACATTACGACACGGTGTCTTGCGGGGGAGGATTCACCCTGTTAGATTGGGAAAGTTTGGCCTAGTAGCGTCAATGAAACGCCTTATCTAACAGGGTAAAGGTGGGGGGAATAATGGAAGAACAAAAAGAATTTGAAGAGGTCCGCGTCGGAGAGCGGGTCAAGGAGTTGAGAGAACGAAAAGGGCTTTCGTTAAAGGAGGTGGCAGATTTAACCGGATTTTCAACCGCCTTACTCTCTCAGATGGAGAACCATCTCGTTTCTCCATCCCTTGGGACCATTATTAAACTGGCGAGAGCCCTGAGTGTAAAAGTGGGTGACTTCCTGGGGGAGACAGAGGGAGAACCCTTCACCATCGTGAGAAAGGACGAAAGGAAAATAGTCTCCCGCTTTGCTTCAAAGGAGGGAGTGAAGTACGGTTATTCTTACGAATCCCTGGGGTTCGATAAGAAAGACCGCCACATGGAACCTTTTATTGTGACGCTTGAGCCAGCGACCGTGAAGGCTGCAAAGACTTCTGTCCATGAGGGGGAAGAATTCATCTTTGTGCTGGA
>CAYMJV010000155.1:0-2382 GCA_964390545.1 uncultured Syntrophaceae bacterium | reverse complement strand
GTTTCAGCCAGACACCTATCAAAATGGGAGCATTGATCCCTTTCACTGGCCGGTGGGAAGATTCAGGCCGGGAATGTGCAAAAGGAGTCTTAGACGCAGGGAAATGGATCAACCAACGAGGCGGAATTTATGGTAGGAAGCTGGAGATATCCCTCATCGAGGATACCTCTCAGCCTGCTGAGTTTATCGCTGCCTTCAGAAAATTGAACGAGGCTGATCGCATTCTTCTCCTCTACATTTACTCGCCGGAAACGGGTCTTGCTCTTCTCCCCTATATCCATTTTAATCGAATCCCCACCGTCATCAGTTCTTTCACTTCCGATTTAGCCAACACGGGAAAATATCCCTACGTCTTTTCAATCACGCCAACCCCTCTCGATCTATCGAAAATTGCCATGCGGTTTATCTCTGAGAGATCTGACGCCAAGATGAGAAAACCCAAAGTCGTCTTTGTCGGATCTGCTGACCATCACGGCAAACATTTCTTAGAAGATGCGAGGGGATATGCCAAGACCTTGGGAATTGACATCGGACCGGATTTCCTGATCTCCGATCCATCGTCGACAAAGAGCATTTCAGCAGCTCTTGAAGCGATAAAATCCTACAATCCTGACTTCGCTTATGTGAGCCTCTCTTCAAAAGAGGCCTCTTTCCTGCTTCAGGAAGCCAAGGGAATGGGTTTTCAGACTAAGTGGATCTGCAGTATAAGGGCGTTTGATGAAAATCTTTTCGCCTTTGATGGAGTCTTGGGAGTGCAGCCCATTTCTCCCTTTGGAGAAGACATCCCGGGGATGGTGGACATCAAAGAAGCTCATCGCCGGTGGCACCCTCACGACTCTCATACCCTTTCTTATGTTGAAGGCTGGACCACCATTCAGGTGGTTGCAGAAACCATGGGGCGATCCCTTCCAGAATACATGCTCTCCCGTGAGAGGGTGAAAGGGGTATTGGAAGGTTTCAAGGATTATGTCACGGGAGGTCTCGTCCCACCCCTGACCATCACCCCCAAGGATCATCGGCCCAGTGTGGAATCGAGAATGTTCATCATCAAAGACGGAAAGCTATCGAGATATTCCAGCTTCATCTCTATTGCCAGGTAAGGAGAGAACTCGAAAAAGTCCTCTCTTTGGGTCATTCTGAGCGATAGCGAAGAATCTAAGGATGCAATAACACTGAATTTCATAGACTCTTCACTTCGTTCAGAGTGACAAATTCTCCGTTTTCTTAGAGACTCTTACAATTATCTTGACAAAAGTCCTTGTGGGTAGGGGAGGCTTTAGCCTCCCTATTTAGGGCGACTGAAGTCGCCCCTACCCCACGAGACTGAGGGATTACTGAGGCCCTCACAATTATCTTGACAAAAATCCTTGATAAAAGTAAAAAAATAAAACATTTAACGAATCGCAATTGAGAGGGGAATTTCTATCAAAAAAGGAGGGAGGAATATGAGAAAGAAAGGTTGGTTATTGGTCGGAATCTTATTTCTTGTTTTCAGTCTTTTTGTCATCTCATTTACACAATTCGACGCAAGAGCCCAAGGAAAGCCCATTGTCATTGGAGCCCCTCTATCTACAGCCTTTCTCTATGGCTGGGATGCAGCAAGGGCGATCACCCTGGCTACAGAGGAGATCAATGCCCAAGGAGGAGTAACCATTGGTAAAGAGAAGAGACCACTTAAGATTGAAATAATGGATACTCGTGACCTTGAGCCTGGAGTGCCGGTCAGCGATGCCTTGCTGGTCGTGGAGAAACTCATATTGGAAAAGAATGCCGATTTTATCGTGGGTGGCCCTGTTCGATCTGAAGCCGCTCTTGCGGCAATGGACTTACTCTCCAAGTATAAGAAAGTATCCATATTGACGACAGGGGTTCTAACCCCGGCCTATCACAAGCGGGTGGAAGCCGAGTATGATAAATTTAAGTATTGCTTCCGAATCTCCGGTGAAGTGGGCTGGATGGTGGTGGGGGAATTCATCCCCTGTCTTATGGATATTAAAGCGAAACATAATCTCAACAGACTCTTTATTATGATCCAGGATGTAGCCCATGCACGTGCGGGAGGGGACCTCGTTGAAAAAATGTCTAAGGAGAGAGGATGGGAGGTTCTGGGTAAAGAGGTTTACCCAACTGGAACAACAGATTATTCTGTGGGATTAATGAAGGCCAAAAAAGAAAATGCCCAAGTGATCCTCATCTGGATGGATATGCCTGAAACTTCCATTCTCCTAAAGCAATGGTTTGATATGAAAGTACCTGCGCTTCCCTATGGCACGATCATTTCTGCTGCTGAGGAACCTGGATTTTGGAAGGCTACAGAAGGAAAAGGTGAATACGCCATGGCCAGTGTCGTCAATGCGGGAAATGCTCCATCGAAAGCGACCC
>CAYMJV010000154.1:0-4601 GCA_964390545.1 uncultured Syntrophaceae bacterium | reverse complement strand
CTCTGGATTCTCGTTCCCGTTCTGATCTTAGGAATTCTCGGGTATCTGTTCTTCCATTATCTCCTCGATCCTACCCTCCACAAAAAGATCCTTGAAGAATCTTTAACCCAGACCCTTAAGAAAGAAGTCTTTATTGGAAAGGCGAAAATCAGTCTTTGGGATGGAATCGGTTTTGTTTTCGAAGATTTTCACGTCAAAGACCATCCCTCGGGCCCGGACCTCTTGTATTCCAGAAGGCTGATTCTAAGGGTAAAGCTCCTTCCACTACTGAAGGGGGAGGTGAAATGGAAGCGGATTGTGCTCGACCAGCCTATCCTCCGCCTTCTCAGGGATAGGGAGGGACGGTTTAATCTTTGGGGTGACTTGCTCACTGCAGGAAAAGCGAAGGCGTCACATCAGAAGATGATTCAAATCCTCTCCACCCTCTTTGGAGGCTCCATCACCCTGCGGGATGGAGAGATCTCTCTGTCGGATGAAGGTCTGGGGCCGACACCGCTTATCACCGAAATAAAAGCTTTCCATTTTTCGCTATCAGAGGTCTCTCATCGAAAACCTTTCCCCTTTCGCTTGAGCGGGAATATCGTCCACTCCAATCAAGAAGGCCGTATGGTCATCAGCGGAACGATTCGGAATATTCCTGAGGACATGGATCTCTCCAAAGGAAGCGTGGATGCAAGGGTGGAGTTGAAAGGCATCCAGACCCTCCATTTCTGGCCTTATTTCAAATCCCTTCTCCCGATGGAAATGCTCTCTGGAGACCTCGATGTGGCAGCCCGATATCAAGGGGACTTCCAAGGGGGTTTCAAGGCTTCTGCCAACATCAGGTTTAAGGATTTGATCTTCGACTATCCAAAGGTCTTCGCCGATGTCATGAAACCAGAGTGGATGAATGTGAACCTCACGGTGGATTACGATCATAAAGACCTCAGGGTGCCTCTTTTGTCGGTGGAACTGCCAGAGTTATGGGTGAAGGCAAGGGGAAAGATTTACGGAATTGGATCGAAGCAAATGGGCATTGACGCCGAGGCCCAGAGCGGCTCCTTTGATCTCTCGGAGGGAAAGAAGTTTATTCCCTTCCGGATCATCACCCGGGACGTCTCCGAGCCGCTTTTCCGCTCAGAAGGCAATGGCCCTGTCCAAATCCTTTCCGTCAAGCTTTCAGGAAAGATGCCTGAAATCGAGCACTGCGATCAACCCCTTTATGCCCATATCCTGTCTGTAGAGGTGAAGGTAGATGGGATCCGATTAAAACTCCCCTGGGATCTCCCTCCTCTGGAGAATTTGAAAGGTCACCTCTCCTTTAAAGACGGCGACCTCCATTTTAAAGAGACAGAGGGAAGGGTTTTTCACTCCAGTATTGATCGAACCAACGGGACGTTTCACCAACTCCTCCAGATTCCCACCCTTCAGGCCCACCTGGAAGGCCGAATCGATTTAAGGGACCTGCCCTCTTTCATGAACATCGAGGGACTCGATGATGATCTCTCCGACATTTTCTCCCCGATTCAAATCGATTCCGGTCGGGCCGATTATCGTCTCTTAACCAAAGTGGTCTTGAAACCTCCTCTCCGCTTCCAACATGAGGGATCTTACCACCTTTGGAAAGCCAGGTTTACCCATCGGCAAATTCCCTTTCCTATTCTGATCGGGGAGGGAAAGATCGATCTCTCCAACGCAGGCGTCCAATGGTCAGGGACGAAGGTTGAGCTTGGAGGTTCTTCGTTCCTCATGAATGGATCATGGAAGAGAGAAGGAAAGGCGACTCCCATTGAAATGACGATCAAAGGCAAGGCCGATCTCAAGAATCTATTCAGCCTCGCAAAAACGCCCCTTTTTTCAGAGGAGGTCCGTTCAAAAACAGAATGGATCGAAGAGCTCTCTGGAACAACGGAATTCTTTTTCAAGGGGCAGGGTCAATCTGGCCTCAAATTTTCTTCCTACGAAGGGGAAGTCACCCCTCGAGGGGTTCATCTTCGTCCAAAGGGGATCTCGTCTTCTCTCATCTTTAAGGAAGGGGTTCTCTCTTTTTCCCCTCTAGGGATTCATTTTTCAAAATTTAAGATCTATTCCAATCTTTCCTCCCTGACGGTGGATGGAAATATCAAGGACGGGACCATCAACCTCTCCACACGGGGCCTGATTGACTGGAAAGACCTCTTCCCTCTGCTTCAGTCCCCTTTCTCTCCAGACCCGATACGAATTCGGTTGAAGGAAATTCAGGAAATCTCAGGAATAACCGAGGGCCATTTGAGATGGGCCGGGAAAAGGGAAGAGGGAATGGCCCTGTTGAAAGAAGGGGAGATTCGTTTAAAAGAGTTCTCGCTTAGGCATCAGGAAATGATTGCCCCCCTCTCTTCTATGGAAGGCTCTCTTCTTCTCTCTCCCGAGCAAATTCGAATCGTCGGGTTAAAGGGGATGATCGGGAATTCTCCAATCTCCTTTTCAGGGACCCTCTCCCGATTGACAGGAGCAGAAAAGAGCTCCGGGGCGAAGGGAAATTTCTTCGCATTCCAACTTAACTCTCCTTCACTTGATCTCGATTCTCTCTTTCCCAAAAGAGAGGGGGGAGGTCGTCTCTCTTTTGAGAAATTCAGGGATTGGCTTTCCGCCTGGTCCCTTGATGGCAAGGTGGAGGTTGGGCAGGGGAGATACCGGGGTCTCTCTTTTCAAGACCTGAAGGTGGAGATGAAGACCGTAGATGAGAAATTGGTTTTCGGACCTTTTCAATTTAAAGGATTGGGAGGAGACCTCTGGGGTGGAGGATGGATTGCGCCTATTGAAAAGGGAATAAGATTTGAGATCACTCCACGTCTATCTAACATGGAAGCAAAAGCCTTTCTCCGGACTCTGTTACAAAAAGGGGAGGAGGAAAAAATTGATATTACCGGAAGGGTTCATATCGACAGACTAGAGTTACGAGGAGAGGGAGAAGATTTCCAAAGGGTGAAGGAGTCTCTCAACGGGACCTTAAGGCTGGAGGTTGAGAATGGGATGATCAAAAGATGGAAAACCCTTGCCAGAATTTTCTCCATTCTTAACGTCTCTCAATTGTTCTGGGGAAGGCTCCCGGACCTAAAGACAAAGGGGCTTCCTTATCGTCAGATCATGGCGAATATTCAAGTTAAAGATGGGGTCGCTTCTACGGAAGATTTCATCGTGGAAAGCGATGCCATACGGATCACCCTTTTGGGAAAGATCGATCTTGTCAAGAACCAAATCGATGCTACGATCGGAGTTCATCCCCTTGTGACCGTCGATATGATACTAAGCCATCTTCCTTTGGCTGGGTATATTCTCACTGGACAAGATAAGGCTTTTCTCTCCTATATCTATGAAGTTAAAGGAGATCTTGACGACCCAAAAATCGAGGCTGTCCCCATAAAAGGGCTGGGAGAAAACCTCTGGGGAATCATTCAGCGCCTTCTTGAAACGCCCATAAGGCCCTTCCAAAAAGCCCCAAACAACAAAGAAAAGAAATAAAAAATTATTTTCACAAAGCTATTTTTTTCTTGACACACAACAATATCTTGTAGTATTCATCTTCTAACATACTAAATATTGCCCTTCATTCAATGCTTTCCATAAACCTTTAACTGAGTAACAATCCGAAATGTATGGGCTTTTGAAATCTGAAAAATAATGTAGGTTCTCGAACTCTTAGAAAGGGTTGCCTATTCTTTAGGCGTGCCAGTGGAAAAGTTGAGGATTATTTTTTTACCCTATTTGAGTACGGAAAGGTGAAACTGAGATGTCAACCGTGATCGAGATGAAAGAAGGTCATCAGACCTACAAGGAAGAGTTTGAAACAACAGATATGGCTCTCTTCGTCCGTACGTCGGATGAGTCCATGCATGGCTGGGAGCGCCAGAGGATCGTCGATGCCCTCATTCGAGAAACATATGTGGACCTCGATACGGCAAAGGATATCGCCCAGGAGGTAGAGGAACTGATTGCCACTTCCAAAATCAAGATGATCACTGCACCTCTCGTCCGAGAACTAGTCGATACCAAACTGGTCGAGAGAGGACTCGAACAGGCCCGCAGAATGCACACCCGTCTCGGCATGCCCCTCTACGACGTGGACCAGCTCATTCTCCATCCGAATAAAGAGAATGCCAATGTCCCTCATGGTCCGGAAGCCACCAATCTCACTCTGGCTGAAAGGATCAAGAAGGAGTATGCCCTGCTCTCCGTCTTTTCTCAGGAGGTCGCCGATGCCCACATGCGCGGAGACATCCATCTTCACGACCTTGGGTTTGTCGATCGGCCCTATTGCAGTGGACAGTCTCTCGAATATATCAAACGCTTTGGCCTCAGCCTTCCAAATTCGATTGCCATGGCCAAGCCTGCCAAACATCCTGAAGTTCTCCTTGCCCATATGGTGAAGTTCGCTGCAGCGCTTCAGAGCAATTTCGCCGGGGCCATTGGATGGGACTCCGTCAATCTCTTCTTTGCCCCTTATCTGGTGGGGATGTCGGATCGCGACTTAGAACAACTGGCTCAGATGATGATTTTTGAATTCTCCCAACAGGCCGTCGCAAGAGGGGGACAGGCCATCTTCACCGACCTCAATCTCTATTGGGAGATTCCCAAGCATTTTG
>CAYMJV010000153.1:0-4637 GCA_964390545.1 uncultured Syntrophaceae bacterium | reverse complement strand
GGTGAGGGGGAGGAGTTAAACATGAAGCAAGAAGAACTGAAAACCTTGTTATATGACGAGATCGCCAAATGCAATCGATGTGGATTCTGTTTGGCCCATTGCCCTGTATATGCTGTCGAGGGAAGAGAATGGGCCACACCACGTGGAAAGAATGCGATCGTCAGAGCGATTATCGAAGGGAGAATCGGCTGGACGCCCGAAATTGAGGAAGCCCTCTATCGATGCACAGGCTGCAGACTATGTACGCAGACCTGTTTTCCTGCTGTCGAGACCAATCAGGGGGTTCTGGCGGGCAGGGCCTGTCTGGCTAGCATGAACCAGTATCCAAAAATAGCTGATCGAATTGTTGAGGCGTTGGAAAACGATTTTAATATCTCTGGTGACCCGAATGAGGACCGTAGCCAGTGGATGGATTTTCTAAGGAAGGTTCCGGAACACAGGTACCAGAAGGAGAAGGCCAAGGTGATCTATTTTGTGGGGTGCGTAGCGGCTTTCTTTCCTCTCGTCCAGAAGATTCCCCAGGCCTTCGTTCAAGTCCTGGATAAGAGCCAGGTGGACTTTACCACCCTGGGAGGAGAGGAGTGGTGCTGTGGGTTTCCCCTCATCCAGATGGGGATGCCAGACAAGATGCAAAAACTTATGGAGCACAACCAGGAGAAGGTAAAAGAAATAGGTGCGGAAACTGTTGTCTTTGCCTGTCCTTCCTGTTACCACACGTGGAAAGAAAAGTACAAGACCAATGGGGAACTGCTTCACTCCACTCAATACATGGAGAGGTTGATCGCCGAAGGAAAGATTACTTTCAAAAAAGGCTTCAATAAGACAGTGACGTATCATGACCCCTGTGATCTGGGGAGAAATAGTAAGGTCTTCGATCCACCCAGGAATATCCTGAATGCAATCCCTGGCCTCAAATTGGTGGAAATGGCAAACAATCGGCAGTTGTGTATCTGCTGTGGTGGTGGGGGAGACCTAGAGATGATTGATCCAGAACTTTCTGCCGCTATTGCTGAAAGGAAGATTCAGGAGATTCAGGATACAGGCGCAGAGGTGGTTGTTACCTCCTGTCAGCAATGTATCAGGACCATTTCTGGCTATGCCAGGAAGAAGGATATTGACCTCAGAGTGATGGATATTACAGAGGTAGTTCTGGAGGCCATGGGATCTTAATTAACATGAAATGGTGCGTTCGGGGAACGCACCCTACAACAATATTATGTAAGAATGTAGGGCCCGTTCACCGAACGGGCCGAAGATTCTTAAAAAAAATCCCGGGCGAAAAAGACCCGGGATTTTTTGTTGGTCGATCAATCGTTATCTTACTCCTTCACTTCACAGAGAACATTTCTGAGGTTCTTCGATACTTTGGCCTATACTGGGAGAAAACTCGAATTTTGCATTGAGCAGAATCTACTTTAGGAACCTTCCATGCGTATTTGCCAGTATTCGGCACATTTTCATCCACCTTCTCCCAGGATTTTCCCCCATCCTTTGAGAATTCAATCGTCACATTTGCTCCAAATTCAGATTCTGTAGGTTCAGCTTTCCAAAGGATCTCGTAAGAGCCCCCTGCCTGAACAACATCGTTTGCCTTAGGACTCAAAATCGTAATTCCTTGGTCCTTAAGGCTCTCAGCTGGTTTACAGCTCAAGCAAAGGAGGAACACCATTGCTATCAGTGACAGAAGTAATGGGATAATCCCTTCCTTTCTCATAAAGTCCCCCCTTTATCAGTTTTTCCCCTGTTTTTCTTCTTTGGACTTTCGCGTCTGTTCTTGCCGCCAGGCCTGAAGCTTTCTTTTTTGCCGATCCGTGAAAGCCGCAGCCAGCAGGGCCAGGCCCAGCAACACCATGAACCCGGCCCTGTGGTTATAGCCGCTCATTAGGATGTGGCGGAGGGCAACGAATAGAAACCCGATTCCGCACCAGAGAAAGAAATTGAATCGGGTAAAAAACCCTTTGGCACTAGCCATATCCAATTCCTACGCCTGATAACCTTCTTCCTTTCTCTTGGAAAGATCGACCAGACCAAGAATGAGGACAATAATATAAACAGCGAACAGGATGACCCAACCTGCGGTTCCGAATGCCTTCCGCATCGCGAAAAAGGTGAAGAACCCGTAAAAAACGACCATGCAGATGACCATCAGGTCTTCGAACCAGTTTGGCCTGATTTCTTTGGGCAGAAATTTGTGGTTCACCACCAGGGTCTGAATTCCGCCGTAAACGAAGACGAACCCTGCAATGTTGGCTTGAATTAGGATGAAGGTTAAGGGCAGCTTCACGACGGCCACCATCATGATAACCCAGAGGACAACCAAGGCGAAGACAATGTAATAGATGATCCGGATATCGCCTTTGATGGCTTTCCTTAGACCAGGCCAGAGGTTGTACAGCATATCTGCCATCTGCCGAGTTGCAGAGTCGGTCACACCAAGCTGTGTACCGAAGAGGACCCAGAAGCCGATCAATTGGACCCAGACCCATCCAGGTGTTCCCAAGAAATTGCGGATGGCGTTACCTTGGTAGGCGGCCACGGCCCAACCAGCCAATTTTGTCCCTTGAGGAATCATGCCCACAGCAAACGTAACAGTAAGCCACATTCCGATCCAGCAGCCCACACCAAAGATGATCCACTGATCGACACGGGCAAAGTGGAGCCAATCTTTCCATTTCTTCAGGTTCTCTGCGGTTGGCTTAAAGACAATCCCGGTTGGAGCCACTTCGATCTTCTCCCCACCAATGGCGCCAGAGATATAGCCTACCTGCTTCCCCATCCCGTAGCCCTTGTCTCTAAACCAGTTGGAGGATGAGATGTTAAAGATCCCTCCAGCCGCAGAATAGGCAGCAAAACCTCCAAGAAGCACTGGATCTGCTCCTTCTGGAATGGAACCGAACATGAAGAAACCCTTGGTTACACTCCAGATGGCCTCACCAGGAACCCAACCAATGATGAGAATGATGAGAGACCCCACGATAAAGGCTACGATCGCCCAGGAGATCTTCTCCAGGGTATTTTCAACCTTTTTTCCCCACAAGAGCATGAAGAGAACGATCGCGGTTAGGACGATTCCCCAGACCATGACACTCGTCTTATTCGCAGCGTCAGGCATCTTGTTAATGAGAATGGCTGTCCATGCTGTGGCTGAGGTGATGGCCCAACCTGGTCCAATACAGACAACGCACGTAATGATCCAGAAGGGCCCCCAGAGCCAGCGCCCGGGTTTGAGGCGGTTATAGCCGATCATCATAGGCTCGCCAGAGAAAACAGCGTATCGAATGCATTCAAGATTAAAGAAGGTTTGTGTGATAACAGCAATGGTTGTAATCCACATCAACATCGGGCCGTACTGAACGGCCGCCGCCGGACCCATGAGCCACTCGCCACTCCCGATGGAGAGGGAGAGCATGATTGCGCCCGGGCCAATCGTGGCCATCAAGCTCTTGAGTCCTCTTGGGGGTGCTTCTGGTAATTCCCCCACTTTCCAATCCGGAAGACACCCAGCTTTTATTGTATCAGCCATATTTTCCCTCCTTCTCTAAGTAGAATAGAACGTCTAAGACAAAATGCTAACCATCACCTCCTTCCCCCGCTAAGATTCAGATGTAATGTGCAGATATTAACCGCCTAATTTGATATCACAAGCAATTATTTTGTCAAGCGTTTTATTCCTCCCAAATAGTAAAGAAAACTACCCTTTTTGAAATTTGAAAAACCATGTGATTTCAAGAGGAATGAAGCTTCGTGTTTAACTTGCGACTTACGGCGAGACAGTCACTCTGAGGGCAACGCCCGAAGGATGTGGAAGAGATGACAGTAATCGATAGGCAGGACATTCCTGTCCTGCACCGGATTTTTACCGATGCTTATGCTCTCCTGCTAACTCAAGTCGGTACGACTCGAAACCGAGGGTGTGTGGGGGGATTATTGATTTTTCAATCGCAGGAATAACCTCTTCAACTCTTCCTCAACTTCCTTCCCGGGTCGTTTCAAGGGGAGTCTTGGATGACCACCGAAATAACCCACGAGGTCTAGAGCCATTTTCAGGCCACCGATACCGTATTTCGTTGTCACGCCCTTGGCCAACGGAGTCATTCGACTTTGTATTGCTTTGGCCTTGTCCATTTTCCCTTTTTTGAAAAGATTCAAAATGTTCACGCAAGCCTGCGGAGCAACTTGAGCCACGGCGAGAATTCCCCCGACTGCTCCAACGCAGAGGGCAGGGAAGAAGACGGGCGCTGAGCCTACAAAGATAGCAAAATCCTTCCTGGAGAGATGTACAATCTCGCTCAGTTGACCAATATTTCCGGAGCTGTCTTTGATCCCAACGATATTGGGATGCTCGGAAAGTTTTGCTACCAACTCAGGTTCCATATTGATTCCGGTGAATTGGGGGACATTGTAAAGCAAGATTCCAATCCGGGAGGATTCGGCAACGGCAATGAAGTGCTCGTAAAGAATCTGAGGTTTCATCGATCCCTTGAAATAGCAAGGCGTAACAACCAGGGCGCAGTCGGCACCCACTTTTGCTGCCTGATTGGTGAACTGGATGGTCTCCTGAGTTGCCTCCATTCCCGTCCCTACCATCATGATCTTCGACCTCGGGATGGCTTGTCTTGAGACTTCCATCATTTTCA
>CAYMJV010000152.1:0-4639 GCA_964390545.1 uncultured Syntrophaceae bacterium | reverse complement strand
GTCGAATAAGTTCTTGAGTTTCAACAGCGCCTTTACCATGTAAATGAGAGGCATCCCGTATTTCCACTTTGTCATTGTTGATCCACAAATAAACCAGATTAGGAGACTTGCCGCGAAAGATCACTTTGTCATAACCGGCATACTTCAGTTCCGGTGCCAAAAAACCCCCCATCATGGAATAGCCCATCAACAAAGTCTGCGGAGAATAGGTAGAAACAATGGTCCGATTCGCACCCGTAGCCGGTGTGCCAACTAAGAGGCCAGCACCGAATATGAGCAGATTATCGGGAGAAAAGGGTTCAGTTTCAGGGGGAACCCTATCCCATAATATCTTGGCGTTAGTACCTAGACCCCCAAGATGAAGTTCGGTTAATTTTGGGTCAGTTTCTACCCTCTCAATGTTTCCTCGGGTTAAATCAATTTCTAAATTGAATCCTGTCTCTCCGTACCTCATTTTTCAGCCCCTCTCCGCAGCCATGGCCTTCAGCCACGTAGGTTGTTAATGTTTTCACATGGATTTGTATTATTTAACAAGACTATTATGCTCATGTCAAGAGGAAAACCGTTCTCGTTGTTGTTTTTTTAAGCTGTGCAGGTTGTTTATATCTCTTGTGCAATTACTCTTATTGTAAAAGATGAATAACCTCTTCGCAAATCCCTTTCAGTTACTCTGTTGATTCCCGGATGGACGAGTTCGGCACCCAGTCCTCAAAAAGATAATTTCCAGAAGACTGTTTTTCGATTTGACGAATTCAAAATTTTCTGCTACACAAATAGTAACTAAATTGGCTCATCAGACAAAGCAAAACTCTTCGTAAAAAGAGGGCGGAATGCTCCGGGTCTTTCGATAAGATCGCCGGGCTGCCAAAGGATGAATCCCCGTTAATTTCGGCTAACCGCCCGTTTCAATATCCCTGTTGTTTCAACAATAATTCTAGAGATTAAAGTATCTGTTCTGTGTTCAGGTGCATTCCCGTTGATAATTTTGGGAGAATTTCATAATCAGGAATGATCTTAAGGAATGGAGGTTGTAACATGATAACGAGAAAAGAATTTCTTGAGGAAGTAATGAAGACGGCTGGCCTGAAGGATTTAAAACAAGCTGATGATGCAGCCCAGGCTGTGATTTCGCTTACAAAGCTACTCATTGGAACCAAATTGTCTCAAAAGATTGCCAAAGTCTTACCGCCTGATCTTCAGGAAGGATGGGAATTTATCAAGGCTGCTTTTCCGAAAAAACCGATTAAGATTATTACAGGCCCTGGGGCTGAAGATGCCGATGTACGGCAAATTGCACCTTATGTTCAAAAATACCTGGGGGTGGATGTCTCAATTGAAAACATTGCTGGTTTCTGGGGAAAGACTGCCTTCGAAAAATTTCAGATGACGGAGCCGGATGGCTATACGTTAATTAGCTATACCTTTCCCAGGAGCATCATTATCGAAAACATGTCTAAAACCAACTTTAGAACTGAAGATTTCACGCCAATCTTTGCCTGGTCTGTCGGGAATCAACTCCTGGTTGTACCTCCCGACATCTATAAAACCTTCGATGAGTTTCTGAAGGAAGCTAAAACCAGGACTCTGAGGGGAGCGATTCCAGTAAGAGGCGGGACTAGCCATCTTGCGGGACTTCTGTTAGCTGATGGGCTGAGGATCAATGTCAGATGGATGCCCTATAAAGGTTCAGCTCCAAGTATTGCCGCCGTTGCTCGACAAGATGTTGATTTTACGATCTGTCTTGCTACGGCAGTCCCATCCTGGGTTAGAGCAGGAAAGATAAGGCTCCTCGCCGTGTTTCCCGACCGGCGTGGTCCTCATGGCCATTATTTTCGGGATATTCCAACCCTTAAAGAATTGGGGTATGATATAAGTTATGTGCCGATTAGACACGTTGTTGAAGCCCCACCTAATACGCCGCCTCATATTGTGAGAATCGTGGAGGATGCCTTTAGCAAGGCGGTTAGAGAACCCACTTATATTGATTGGGCCTGGAAAAACTTTGTCATTATTGATCCTTTGAGCGCTCAAGAATTTCTTAAGGAGGTGGCAGAGTCTTATCCCAGGATAGAACAATTTAAGGAAATGTTGGAGGAATGATGGATGTATTTCATCTGTCCGCCACGGCACAACAGATACGCTTCATGGAAAATGAGTTTCAAGGGTTCTTGGGTTGGTCGCCCATCGATTTTTCAACGAGTTCGGCGATGTCGTAGACCTTCACAGAGTCATCCTTTCCCCTTGCCTTGAGGCCGTCTTCGAGCATGGTCAGGCAATAGGGGCACGCCGTTGCAATCACATTCGGCTCAAGGGCGAGCGCCTGGTCGATGCGCATTTCGTTGATCCGCGTTCCCTGGTGCTCCTCCATCCACATCCTGCCGCCTCCGCCGCCGCAGCAGAAACTCCGTTCGTGGGACCGTTCCATCTCTTTTAAGGTCACGCCAGGGATTGCCTTCAGGATGTACCGCTGGGGCTCATAAATTTGATTGTAACGGCCAAGGTAACACGAATCATGGTAGGTAACAGTTATAGAGGACCCGTTATGCAGGGTCATCTTTTTTTGATCAAGCAGGGTTTTGAGGAACTCGGTCTGGTGAATGACCTCAAAGTTCCCGCCAAACTGAGGATATTCATTCTTCAAAGTGTTATAACAATGGGGGCAGGTCGTGAGAATTTTTTTGACCTTATACCGCTCAAAGGTCTCGAGGTTCTTTTCTACCAGCATGGAGTACAGGTACTCGTTGCCCATTCTGCGGGCAGGATCCCCGCAACACCCCTCTTCCGGACCGAGAACTCCAAAGGAGACTCCCATCCGCTGGAGGATCTTCACCACGGCCACGGCGACCTTTTTGTTTCGGTCATCAAATCCCTTAAAACACCCCGGGAAATACAACCAATCCACTTCGGGGTTCTCAGCCAGGGTCTTCACCCCGAGGTCCTTCACCCAATCAGCTCTTAGGTTCTTTTCGACCCCCCAGGGATTGCTTTTTCTTTCCAATGCTCGAAAGACTTCCTTGAGTTCACCGGGAAACCGGCTCTCCATGAGAACGCTGCTTCGCCTCATGTCGATGATCTTGTCAAAGCCCGAGATAAAGACCGGACATTGTTCGTAACAGTTCAGGCAAGCCGTGCAGGACCACAGGGTATCCTCTGAAATGACCTTCCCCACCAGAGGAGACGGCTCGGATTCCGGTGGATGGTCAGTCGGGATGATGGTCCCTCCCTTGGTGAGAAGGTGAGTCCTGAGATCCTGAATCACTTTCTTCGGATTGAGTGGCTTCTCACTCAGATGAGCCGGACAGTTGTCCTGGCATCTCCCGCATCGGGTGCAGGCCTCAAGATCGAGCAGCTGTTTCCAGGTAAATTCCTTGATCTCTGTGACGCCGTAGGTTTCCGCCTCTTCAAAATTGGGGATTGGCCGCACGGCTCCCTTCGGTTTTAGGGATCGATAAAAAACATTGAGGGCAGAGAGGTAGATGTGTTCCAGCGAGGAACGGCTCACAACGATATAGCCAAAGAAAGCGAGCGCGGGGATGGCGTGGATCAGGACCCGGTGCCAGACGAGAAGTTCGTTTAAAGGTTCGGAAGGCAATATGAGGACGAACCGCGACACCACGGAACTGATCGGCGCCCATGAAAATGAATCGGGTGGGAGACTTCCGCCGGCAAGAACCAGTCGGTAGCCCTTGACCATATAGCCTGTGAGGATGATCACAAAAGCCCAGAGATATTTCAGGTGGTCATCGGGTTTCGAATCGAGCCGTGACGGTTTGACAACGAACCGCCGGACAACGGCCATCACCCCCCCTAAAAGGATGATCGCTCCCCCGATCTCGGAGATAAACGAGGCAAATAGATAAACGCTTTGCGGTGGTGCTGTCAATCCGGTCAACAAAGAGAAGAGCCGGATCCCCTTTCCCAGAAAGACGAAGACGGTTCCCCAAAAGATCAGAAAATGCATCGCCCCCGGGTATCCTTCTATTCCCCGTCTCCAGAAGCGCACGTGACCGAAGACCACAGCCAAAAAAGTCTTGAGCCTTTCGGGGATCAGGTCCGAACAGTCCTCTTCTTTTCCAAGGCGCCACAACCGGTAATGCTGTTGCCTGAAGGTGTAGACGAAAAGCCCGGCCAGCCCGATGAGGATGATGCAAGAACCAATGCTGACAGGAAGAATAACGTTCATTATATATGCATTTTGCTTCGCCCAGAATTGCAGATATGTTGGGTCCACGTCGATCCCTCGAACCAAGATTAAGGTAGAAGTTTGGGGTAAAACAGGGTCAGATGGGCAATGAAGAATGCCGAGATCACTGCGCCGACAACCCCCAGTGCCCATCTCAAGAACCGGTCGTATTTCGAATGAAAACCGACATCAAGGATCGTCAACCTGGCGGCCAAAAAGAGGCAGTAGGTCACCCCCATCAGAATCAAAACCTCAATGACAATGGCTATAGCCCTCAATTTTGTTCCTCCCTATCGGACATCAGGGTTTCCGTCAATCCGAATCCTGCCCAGGTGGGATCGGTCTCCACGCCTTTCAAAAATCTCCCGAATCAGGCCGTCGGGCCTGTTCCGGCCGGAATGGGCTCGCCGGTTCGGGCAGGCAGGATCTCCAGATACCTCAGGCCAAGGACAAACA
>CAYMJV010000151.1:0-4660 GCA_964390545.1 uncultured Syntrophaceae bacterium | reverse complement strand
ATCCCCTACTCGTAATGTGTCCACATCCTTATGACTTTGACGGTCCTTATCTCTTTCAAGACCTGGTATACGAGACGATGCTCGATATTGATGCGACGTGAGTAGGCACCTGAAAGGTCCCCAAGCAATTTTTCATAAGGTGGCGGAGTTTGAAATGGATTCTGGGAAAGGACGTTAAGGAGCTTTTCGGCTTTCTGCCTCAGACCCGCTGTCGCGATTTTCCTAGCGTCTCTTTGCGCTTGCTTCGTATAAACAATTCTCCACTTTACCATCCAGGTTTCTCGCTGCACTTCTCAACAGGAACTTTGAGACCCTTACGGATGGATTCTCTCATGCGTGGGACGGATAAGAGATAGAGGGTCTCCTGGATGGACCGCCAGTCGTCCTCGGAAATCAAGACTGCGTTCGACCTCTTCCCTGTGATCTGGATCGGTTCGTGGGATTCTGCAGCTTGGTCGAGCAACGAATAAAGTTTTGCCCTCGCTTCTGTCGCCTTAATAGTCGTCATACGGATCACCTCAATTGTTAACGTACATGAAACCGTACGCAATGTCAAGAGAGTTTTCAATGCAGCAAAAGAATTCAAAAAAGGGGACTCCCTTCTGGTAACCTTTTGGCGGTTTGAGGGCTCGAAGTAGTAAGGAGGTCAGAGTAGGGTGATGAAAATTGTAGTTAGACTGGTCCGTGGGGTTTGCGGCGTTTTCTCTCAGCCACCTTCAGTCTGGCTAATGAGCGACGCAGCGCTGCTTCAGCCGATGCAGCCTCTGCGGTCAGAGGTGCAGCCTTCATCGTTTCCTGAGCACGCTTCCTCGCTTCCTCAGCGCGAGCAATATCAATTTCATCGATCCGTTCACAGGCATCAGCCAAGACAATCACTTTATCAGGGCGCACCTCGAGAAAGCCACCACTGATGGCAAAGAATTCCTCTTCCTTATCTTTTCTGATCATTAAATCCCCGGGCTGAAGCATGGTCATGAGAGGGGCGTGATGGGGAAGAATGCCTAATTGCCCCTCTACTCCCCAGGCAATGACTGCGCTCACATCGTCAGAGAAGATCATTCTCTCTGCAGTGACGATCTCTAATTTGAAGGTTGCCATCGTTTCAAATCACCCCCACCCTCGCCCTCCCCCATCTAAGGGGGAGGGGAAAGTTTAATGATTGCTTCGCTCTGCTCGCAATGACATCAATGGCCACGCCATGAGACGATTAGCCCCTCATCTTTTTGGCCTTATCAACGGCCTCATCGATGGTGCCAACAAGATAGAAAGCGCCTTCAGGAAGGTCATCGTGTTTTCCTTCTAAGATTTCTTTAAAACCTC
The DNA here is from genome assembly GCA_964390545.1 of uncultured Syntrophaceae bacterium. Classification (GTDB taxonomy): domain Bacteria; phylum Desulfobacterota; class BSN033; order BSN033; family UBA1163; genus CAYMJV01. The sequence continues at coordinate 3,340 of CAYMJV010000151.1, read as the reverse complement.
TCACAGTCTCCTTAATGGGGACGTACCTGCCCGGGGTTCCAGTAAATTGTTCAGCCACATGGAAGGGTTGGGAACAGAACCTTTGGATCTTTCTGGCCCTGGCTACGATGAGCTTATCTTCCTGACTTAATTCTTCTATACCCAAGATAGCGATGATATCCTGCAATTCTTTATATCTTTGCAAGGTCGTCTGCACCCCTCGAGCGACTCGATAATGTTCCTCACCAACAATGGCAGGATCAAGGATTCGAGAGGTGGAAGTCAGGGGATCGACAGCCGGATAAATCCCCAACTCAGCAATCGAACGCTCTAAAGCCACAACGGCGTCGAGATGGCCATAAGTGGCCACAATCCCTGGATCGCTGTAATCATCGGCCGGCACATAGATTGCCTGAAAAGAGGTGATGGAGCCCTTCTTCGTCGTGGTAATCCTTTCTTCCAATTCTCCAACGTCTGTCCCCAAAGTTGGCTGATAACCGACTGCTGACGGCATGCGTCCCAGAAGGGCGGATAGCTCCATATTCGCCAGAACATAGCGATAGATATTATCAATGAACAGGAGGACATCCTGGCCTTCGATATCGCGAAAATATTCTGCGACCGTCACACCCGTGAGGGCCACACGGGAGCGAACACCGGGGGTTTCATTCATCTGACCGAAGACCATAACGGTCTTATCCATAACGCCCGATCTTTTCATCTCTAACCACAGGTCATTGCCTTCACGGGATCTTTCACCCACACCCGCAAAGACGGAAAACCCTCCATGCTCAGCAGCAATATTGCGAATGAGCTCCATAATAATGACGGTCTTACCGACTCCGGCACCCCCATAGGCACCGATCTTCCCACCCCTTGTAAAAGGGGTGATCAGGTCCATTACTTTCAGTCCTGTCTCGAGCATTTGGGGAACTGTCTCCTGCTCTGTTAGGGGAGGAGGCGGACGGTGAATTGGCCATTTCTCGTCTGCTTTCACTTCACCCAGTCCATCAATCGCTTCGCCAAAGACATTGAATAACCGACCGAGGGTTGCGCGTCCTACAGGGACTGAAATGGGAGTCCCCATATCAATCGCCTCCGCTCCTCTTGCCAAACCATCGGTGGGGGTCAAAGAGACACCCCGCACCCAATTGTTGCCAATATGAGCTTGTGTCTCCACGATCACCTTACTGCCGTTCATGGGGATGGTGATGCCATTATAGATGGCCGGCAACTCACCCTTAGGAAATTCCATATCCACCACGGTTCCTATCACTTGTACGACTTTCCCTTTTGCCATCTTTAGCTCCTTAACTCGAAAATAACGTTTCAAATCCCCCCATCCCCCCCTTTTCTAAAGGGGGGGATGGGGGATTATTAATTTGCTTATGTCATTAACGCTTCAGCCCCTCCGCTGATATCACAGATTTCTTTGGTGATCATCTCCTGTCTTGCTTTATTCAATGATAAGGTTAAATCTTTGATCAGATCTTCCGCATTGTCACCCGCATTTCGCATGGCTACCATCCGTGCGGATTGCTCACTCGCAATGAGCTCAAGAACAGCGTGATAAACCTCCATCTCTACAAATCGGGGTAACAATTCATTCAAAACCGAAAAAGGATCAGGCTCATAAATATATTCCGCCACCTGTCCCGGAGGAAGCTTTGCTGGCTCAATTGGAAGCAGTGCTTCGATTGTAGGTCTCTGCAGCATCGTACTGACAAAACGGGGATAGGCAAGGTAGATTAAATCGGCCTCACCCCTGCTATAGTCATCCATCAAGACTCTTGAGATCGGCATGGTTTCCAACATGGTGGCCCGGTCGCTGATTCCAGCGAATTCGGCACGTACATCCAGTTTGGCAATCCGAGCGAAAGCTCTCGCCTTACGGCCTACCGTAATCATGGTCACAGGGACCTTTTGTTGCAGGATAAACTCAGCCACAAGCCGATTCAGGTTCGTATTCAATCCACCACATAATCCTCGGTCGGTACCTATGTGGACGATAGCAATTTTTTTCACTTCCCGTTTCTGTAGTAATGGAAGGATTTTCCCTTTGATGCGGGGTTCGATGGCGAGATCAGCAATCACCTGACGTATTTTTTCAGTGTAAGGCCGGCCTGCCAGTGCCCGCTGTTGGGTTCTTCGCATTTTAGCGGTCGCCACCATCTCCATGGCGCGGACAATCTTTGTGGTACCCTGGATACTTCGTATGCGACGGCGTAATGCTTGAATGTTGGCCATGATGGAGCTCTCAGATAGCTTGCTTCTTGTATTCTGTGATCGCTGCTTTCAAACGGTTTTCTGTCTCTGGTTTTATTTCATTATCGGTCATGATCTGTTTCTCGATATCCGGGTGATTCGTCTCCATAAAACGATGGAAGTTTTCTTCCCATGAAATCACCTTCTCCACCGGAACGTCATCGAGATAACCGTTGGTGACGCCATAAAGAATGTTTGCCTGCTTTCCAAGGGACATGGGGGTGTTGGCAGGTTGCTTCAATATTTCGGTAATGCGGCGGCCACGCTCCAGTTGGTCCCTGGTCGCCTTATCCAATTCCTCGCTGCCAAACTTTGCAAAGGCTTCTAATTCGCGAAATTGGGCGAGCTCCAGTCTCAATTTTCCAGCTACCTGTCTCATCGCTTTCCTTTGAGCGGAACCCCCTACCCGGGAGACGGATAATCCGACATTGATGGCCGGACGCACCCCAGCATTGAACAAATCGGGTTCGAGATAAATCTGTCCATCGGTGATGGAAATAACATTGGTTGGGATATAGGCGGACATATCTCCAAGCTGAGTCTCAATGATAGGCAGAGCGGTCAGCGAGCCCCCTCCAAATTCAGGAGCTAATTTAGCAGCCCTTTCCAGAAGCCGGCTATGTAGATAAAAAATGTCTCCGGGATAAGCCTCCCGGCCTGGCGGGCGACGCAATAACAAAGAGAGCTGACGGTAAGCCCAAGCATGTTTATAAAGGTCGTCATAGAGGATTAAAGCATCTTTCCCTTGCTCCATAAACTCCTCACCTATGGCACAGCCTGCATAGGGGGCGATATATTGGAGTGGAGCGGGGTCAGAGGAATCTGCTGCTACGATGATCGTATATTCCATGGCTCCAAACTTCTCTAGACTCGCGATCGCCTGCGCCACTTTGGATGTTTTCTGGCCTATGGCGACATAGATGCAAATCAGATTTTGCCCCTTCTGAGCGATAATCGAATCAAGGACAATGGCCGACTTGCCGGTAAAACGGTCACCGATAATAAGCTCACGCTGGCCCCGGCCAATAGGGATCATACTATCGATTGCCTTGATGCCCGTCATGACGGGTGTATTGACCGGTGCTCTCTTTGTTAC
>CAYMJV010000150.1:0-4668 GCA_964390545.1 uncultured Syntrophaceae bacterium | reverse complement strand
ACCATCAAACAATCACCATTTGAACCAGTTGTTTGAGGAGAGGTTGAAGGGGTTTTTGAACGAATGAGAGAAAGAAAAAGAAATCGATTGAAGGATTATAATTACTCTCAGGAGGGATACTATTTTGTAACCATTTGTACCAAGGATAGAGAAGAGTGGTTTGGGAATATTGAACAAGAAAGTGTCAATTTGAGCAGGTATGGAAAAATTGCCCACGATTTCTGGGTGGGGATTCCGACACATTTTGAGAATGTCGCAATTGACGAGTTATCAGTGATGCCAAATCACATGCATGGCATTTTGATTATTGAGGGAGACATGGTAGGGAACGCATATATGCGTTCCCTACAGAATAGAACAAATATGTTGCTGTCCAAGATAATCCAGCAATATAAGGCATCTGTGACGCGAAAGATTAATTCGTTGGAGGGTGGGCTTCATTTTGGGTGGCAAAAATCGTTCTACGATCATGTCATACGAAATGATAGGTCCCTAGACAACCTGAGACAATACATCATAAATAATTCTCTGAAATGGGAATTAGATATAGAGAATAGGAAGGGTAATTCACCACACAAGAATTGCGTGGATTATTACCGAGAGATAATAGGAAAGGAGATAGGGAACGCATATATGCGTTCCCTACATAGGTAAACACGGGAGGTGAGTCCATGAAACTGAAAGGAAAGGTGGTTCTGGCCACCGGCTCGACCAGGGGGAACAACGATCGTTGCTGATGGAGGAATGACGGGCTATCATCCGATTGGATTTATTGATCTAATTGCCGAGGTGATGAAGAAAAAAGCCTCCTAATCCCCCCACCCCCCTTTAACAAAGGGGGGCAGGAGGGGATTCTTGGGTGTTGACAATCATTTTAGAGTTTGCGAATATAAGGCATCTTTTTAAGGGGGAAATAGGTTAATTAATCATAGAAAGGAGGGATTTAAGAGAGAGGCGTAGAAGCATTGGAAAAGTCAAACTAATTTTAGGAGGTGAAATAAAATGAAGCGAATAGTTAACATGAGCAGTCTAACATTAATCACAGCATTTTTAGCCACTCTGTTTATTCTGCTTCCTTTTGACGCAAGTGCCCAGAAGCCTATTAAGGTAGGAGTCATTGACACCTATACGGGCCCAGCGGCAGTATTTGCCAACGATGCTCTAAACGGTTTCAAACTTGCCTTAGATGAAATCAACAAGAAAGGCGTCCTGGGGTCGAAGATTGAATTTGTTACTCGTGATGATAAGTGGGAAGTGGGTCTTGGTTTGACCATGGCCAAGGAACTGGTCATGAGAGAAAATGTGGATGTCATTGTTGGCACCATCAACAGCTCTGTAACCATGGCTATTTCCGATTATATGAAAGAAGAGAAGGTGCCGTTTATCGTTTGGATTTCGAAGAGTGAACACATTACAGGATCAAAAGGACACCGATATGTCTTCTCTACAGGTGAAAATTCGGCTATGGGTGGTAAAGCTGGGGGCTCTGCTTTGGCCAAAAAGCCGTTCATCAAATATTGGATTGCCGGAGATGATTATGAATATGGCCATGCCATCGCAGATGGTATTTGGCGGAATCTGAAGGCTCAAAAACCAAGTGTTGAGAAGATTGGTGAAACGTGGTGGAAAACAGGGGAGCCTGACCTCATACCCTATTTCACCTCGGTGATGGCAGCTAAACCGGATGCTTTTATTGTTTGCGGTGGGGGGCAAACGATGACCAATTCCCTGAAGGCATGCAAGACCACCGGGATCCTCGAGAAGATACCAGTTTTCATGCACACCGCCACAGACCATGCTGTTCTCAAACCACTCGGTCTTGATGCCCCTGAAGGCGTGATGGGCACGATGGACTATCATTTCTATTATCCTGATACCCCAGCCAACAAAGCCTTTGTTAAAGCCTTCCAGGATGCTTATGGAGGCCCACCTGGGTTTCCTGCTTTTCATGCTTATATCACTGCCCATTTCATCGCTGAAGCCTTCAAAAAGGCAGGTGCAATAGACAAAGAGAAATTTATAAATGCACTCGAGGGGATGAAGATAAAGAGTCCTGGAGGCACCATAGAAATGCGAGCCTGTGACCATCAAGCTGTTTTGCCCATGTACCTGGGTGTCACCAAGAAAGTGCCTCAATATAACCACCTTATTTCAAGTAACATCGTGACCCTATCTGGTAAGGACGTTATGCCCAGTTGCGAAGAAATCAAGAAGGCACGAGGAAAATAGTAATTTTCAAGGATGGCGGAGGCTGGATTTCTGGCCTCCGCTCCAGATCGAGAAGGGAAGTTATCTCTGTGGATTTGTCAGCATTCAGCAGTCAATTCTTAGTGGGCCTCAGCCGGGCGATGATCTTGTTCGTCGTTTGTGCTGGATTAAGCTTTGTTCTGGGGGTTCTCCGGGTTCCAAATATTGCCCATGGCTCCTTATACATGATCGGAGCTTTTGCAACCTTTACCGTTTCAAGATTAATTGGTGGATCTGCAGGTTTCTGGATTGCTTTAGTTTTGGCTCCCTTATTAGTAGCCCTGGTAAGCTTAATCGCGGAACGAGCACTGTTCTGTCATCTCTATCAAAGGGAACACCTGATGCTTCTTTTGTTTACCTTTGCTCTTTCGCTCATCCTTGGTGATCTGGTCAAGATTGTTTGGGGCGCAGAATATCGATCGGTTTCACCTCCAGCCTTACTCAAAGGCTCCGTCTCAATATTTGGGGCATCGTTGCCCCGCTACAATCTGTTTCTCATCATCATTGGTCCCCTGGTGGCCATTGCTATTTGGCTCTTCACTAATAAAACCAAGATAGGCAAGATCTCCCGTGCAGCAGCTGTGGATCGGGAGATGGTAGGGGTACTGGGTATCAATGTCAGCTGGGTATTTGCAATCGCTTTCGTCATTGGGTGTTACCTTGCCGGAGTGGGAGGAGCTTTGGTTGCCCCCACGGCGAGTATCACCTTAGGAATGGGCCATTCCCTTATCATTGAAGCTTTCCTGATTGTAACGATTGGTGGATTGGGTAACATGTGGGGTGCTCTGGTTGGATCTCTCATCTTCGGCGTGACCCAATCCCTAGGTGTATTAATTTGGCCTCAATTTGCTATTGTTTTTCCCTATGTCGCTGTTGTTATTGTTTTACTGCTGCGGCCTCAAGGATTGCTGAAAGCGGTCTGGTGAACCCCGTTAGAAGGAGTAGGACTCTTACATACAATGAGTAATTTACATGACCCTCGCTTCAAGGGAAGGGGCCTTCTAACGGGGTAAAGAGGAAAGAAAATTGTCTAAAGAAGTGATTCGTTCCAAATGGGTTGGACTTTCAATCATTATTTTTCTTGTTCTGCTTATTTTACCGTCCTTCATTCCTAGATTTTACACCTATATCCTCGCTCTCATCTTTGTGACCTCCCTGCTGGCTATGAGCCTCAACTTGGTTGTAGGCCATGGCGGTATGTTTCAGTTCCATCACGGTGTCTTTTATGGGGTAGGGGCTTACACGATCGCCTTAATGCTCAAAAAAACTTCACTGCCCATGTGGGCTGGTTTTTTTGCCGGGCCCATCGTTGCAGCCATCATTGGCCTCATCATTGGCTGGTTATGTGTCAGGCTGACTCGACTCTACTTCGGGATGCTGCAGATTTCTCTAGGTTCCCTGATTTGGGTAATTGTTTTTAGGTGGTATAGTTTTACCGGGGGTGATGATGGCATCCCTGGCATACCCATGCCTTCCTTGCTTTCTTCTTTGAGAAATTCTTATTACTTTATCCTAATCATCCTTGCTATTTGTCTAATTCTTATGTACATGATTTTAAAATCTCCCTTTGGAAGTACCCTTCAAGCGATCCGGGATAATCCACAGCGTTGCGAAGCGATTGGCATCAACGTCAGACGTCATCAGCTCATTGCCATTGTTATTGCCACCTTTTTCGCTGGAGTCGCTGGTGTTCTTTTTGTGGCATTGGAACGGTCTGTGTTTGCGGACCTGCTGTTTTGGACTTTTTCTCTTGAGATCTTCATCATGTGCCTTTTAGGGGGATGGTTTACTTTTGCCGGCCCCATCTTAGGAGCGGCCATCATTGTGGCCTTAAGAACTTTTGTTGGCATTTTTACCGAATACTGGACTTTGATTTTAGGGATCGTGCTGACCCTGATAATTTTCTTTCTACCAGAGGGTGTAATGGGCTTTTTCCAGAAATTATTTAAGGACGGGACGAAAGACGTGGCTGAAAGGAAGGGGTAAACCCCGTTAGAAAGTCTTCAACTTTCTAACGGGAAGGCTCACACGGGGTATTCAACACCGTGTTCGCTGAAAAAGGAACAACCATCATCCCCGCTGCTCGCCCCATTAGAAGTAGGTTACCAGAGGGAGCTCCTGGTTAACAAAGAAAAATTTCTAACGGGGCGAGAAGCGGGGCTTTCTAACGGGGTAAAGGATAGATGCTGCAGGTGGAGGCCGTCAATAAATCATTTGAGGACTTCATGGCCGTAAGTGGAGCGAATCTCACCGTGGGGAAGGGAGAGATTGTGGCGGTGATCGGACCCAACGGCGCTGGTAAGACTACTTTGTTTAACCTCATCACTGGCACGCTGAAGCGGGATAGAGGGAAAATTATTTTTAAAGGTGAAGATATTAGCGAGTTACCTCCGTATGAGATCTGCAAGAAAGGAATTTCCC
>CAYMJV010000149.1:0-4672 GCA_964390545.1 uncultured Syntrophaceae bacterium | reverse complement strand
AGGAGATTTTTATTCACCACGTATTAAACGGAAAGGTGGTCGAGGGCTACGCCCTAGCAAGGGGAAGTGAGACGACCTACTAATCCGCCCCTATGAAAACCTATCGAACCCATCTCATGGTGTGCGCCGGAACAGGCTGCGTTTCCTGTGGCTCTTTGGATGTGAAGGAGCGCCTCGAGTCAGAATTGAACCATCGGGGCCTCTCGGATGAAGTAAAGGTCGTCATCACAGGATGCAATGGCTTCTGTGCCGAAGGCCCGATCATGGTGGTCTACCCCGAAGGCATTTTTTACAAGAAATTAACCCCGGAAGATATTCCGTTTCTTGTGGAAGAGCATTTCCTGAAAGGGCGGCCTGTGGAAAAGTTTCTCTACTCCGGACCGGCGATTAAAGAAAAGGTCCCTCTCCTGAAGGATATTCCTTTCTTTCAGCATCAGGTGCTAAGGGCCTTGAGGAATCGAGGTCTGATCGATGCGGAAAATATCAATGAATATATCTCAAGAGACGGATATGCGGCTCTCTCGAAAGTCATCTCTTCGATGACTCCGGAAAAAGTGATCCAAGAGGTAAAGATTTCGGGACTCCGCGGCCGAGGAGGGGCCGGATTTCCAACCGGATTGAAATGGGAGGAAGGCCGTCGTTACAATGCCTTCCCGAAATATGTCATCTGCAATGGTGATGAAGGAGACCCTGGCGCCTTCATGGATCGTTCTGTCTTGGAGGCCGACCCTCACTCGGTGTTGGAGGGAATGACCATCTGCGGCTATGCCCTGGATGCCCACCAAGGGTACATCTATGTCAGGGCAGAGTACCCTCTTGCGATCCATCGACTTAACATGGCCATTGGACAGGCAAGAGATTATGGGCTTCTGGGAAAAGATATCCTTGGATCTGGTTTCGATTTTGATATCAGCATCTATCCCGGAGCCGGGGCCTTTGTGTGTGGAGAGTCAACCGCTCTGATGTATTCCCTTGAAGGAAAACGAGGCATGCCGAGGATCAAACCCCCCCGTTCGACCGAGGCTGGATTATGGGGCCAACCCACCGTTCTCAATAACGTGGAAACCCTTGCGAATGTGCCTCCTATCCTCCTCAAGGGTGGGCAATGGTTCGCCTCTCTGGGGACCGAGGGATCGAAAGGAACAAAAGTCTTTGCCCTCACAGGGACGGTCAACAATGTGGGCCTTATTGAGGTTCCCATGGGAACGACACTCCGAACGATTGTTTATGACATCGGAGGTGGAATCCCTGCAAAGAGGGAGTTTAAGGCCGTCCAGATCGGGGGACCTTCTGGAGCCTGTCTTCCAACCCCCCTTTTAGATATAGAGGTCGATTTCGATTCCCTCGATGAGGCAGGGGCGATGATGGGGTCTGGCGGTCTGGTCGTCATGAACGATTCGACCTGCATGGTGGATACCGCCCGTTTCTTCACTGATTTTTCGGTGGATGAATCCTGTGGGAAATGTGTTCCCTGCAGGATTGGATTGAAGGTAATGCTCAATATCCTAAACCGAATCGCCGCAGGTCATGGAGAGATGGAAGATATGGAGTGCCTGGAGCGACTGGGCCATCATATCAAAGAGAGTTCTCATTGTGGTCTGGGGAAGACCGCTCCTAATCCCGTTCTTTCTACCCTTCGTTATTTTCGTAAGGAGTATGAAGTCCACATCCAGGAGAAACGATGTCCGGCTCTGGTCTGTGTAGATCTCATTCAATTCAGGGTCAATCCAGAAAAGTGCAAGATGTGTGGCCTCTGCAAGAAGGCCTGCCCAGCAGAAGCCATCACCTGGGAGAAGAAGACGCCGGCAGCGATCGATCCTGAGAAGTGCATTCGCTGTCGTTCATGCATCCAGGCCTGTAATTTTTGGGCCATCGAATAAATCGATGATAAACCAATGTTAAATTCCAAAATCCAAATGTCAAATCAATGTCAAATGTCAAAAAGGAGAAAATTCAACATTTAGTCATTTGGAATTCATTTGAACTTTGAGCTTTGACATTTGTAATTTTATTTATGGCGAACGTAATCAAGCTTAAGATCGACGGCACAGAGATAGAGGTTGAGCGGGGAAAGACGATTCTCGAAGCCGCTCAATCCGCCGGGATCCAAATCCCTACCCTCTGTCATGATCGGAGGCTCATTCCCTTCGGGGCCTGCCGTCTTTGCGTCGTCCAGCAGAAAGGAAAATCCGAACTCCTTCCCTCCTGTTTCACCCCTGCAAAAGAAGGCATGGAGATCCTCACCCGCTCCCCTGAGGTCTTCGAATCGAGAAGGCTCCAGCTTCAACTGATTCTTCTCAATCACCCGATGATCTGCCCCCGCTGTGAAAAGGAGGGGGAGTGCAATCTTCAGACCCTGGTCTATGAATATGGAGTGGAGGAGACGATCTATCCCTGGGACCGGATCTCTTTCCCTGTGGATGACACCTCCCCTCTTCTCCAGAGGGATCCCAACAAATGTATTCTTTGCGGCCGGTGTGTTCGGATCTGTGATGAAGTCCAGGCTGTCGGAGAGCTTTCGTTTACACACAGAGGAATGAAGTCGGTGATTGATACAGATTTTCACCGGCCCATCCGCTGTGAATTCTGTGGCCAGTGCATGGATACCTGCCCGGTAGGGGCGATCAACAGTACCCGGTTCGACTACTCCGTAAAGGCCTGGGAATGGAAAGAGACCCCCACCCCTTGCCCCTACTGCGCCTGTGGATGCCTTCTCACGATAGGCTCAAGGGATGGAGAGATTAAGCGGGTTCTCTCTGACCCTGAGAAGGGTCCGAACGATGGGAACCTCTGTGTGAAGGGCCGCTTTGGTTGGGATGTCATCGATCATCCGGAGAGGATCAAGTCTCCCTTGTTAAGGATGAATGGGTGCCTCAAAGAGGTTTCCTGGGACGAAGCTCTCCGGTTTATCGTCACAGGACTTGAAACGATCAAAGAACAGAATGGCCCGGAGTCCATTGGCGCCATGGCTTCCAGCCGGCTGACCAATGAAGAGATCTATCTCTTCCAAAAATTGTTTCGAGAATCCATTGGAACGAATCGGATTGATCTGGATGATCCCGGAAAGAAAGCCGCAGAGGGTCTGGCAAAGACCTTGGGCTGGCCTGCCTCGACTAACTCCATCCAAGAGATTCGAAAGGCAGACTGCATTTTGGTCATTGGTACGGACCCCGCTCAAACTCACCCGATCATTAAGAATGAAATCCATCTTGCCATTCGACGGAATAGAGCTCAATTGATTGTGTTGGGAAGTTACGACATCCGTCTTACCGGGTCCACTCAACTGTCTCCTCTTCTCCCTCCCAGTATCGTACTCCTCGAAAAACCCGGGAGGGTTGTCTCTCTGATCAATGCAATGATCCAAACCATACTCAGAGAAGGCCTTGAGGATAAAGGCTTCATCGAAGAGAGGACCGAGGGAATAGAAGAACTGAGAGAGAAGCAGGCCAAGGTTCAGGTTAAGGTTGAGGTTGAGAGGGCGGCCAGGGCTTTTGCCCAGGCTAAGAAAGCCATGATTTTGATCGGATCAGGGCCATGGGTACCCCTTGACCAGAAAGAAATCGTCATGGCCTCATCAACCCTCTGTTTGATCACGGGGCATATCGGGAAAGAATCTTCAGGTCTCCTTCTTCTTCACGAAAAATGTAACTCCCAGGGGGCCATTGATATAGGGACTCTCTTTAAAGAAGACCTGGACGGTAGAAGAGATCTTTTGAAGGAGGCAGAGGAAGGAAAATTAAAGGCGCTCTATCTGGTTGGAAGGAATCCTCTTGTCCCCTCCCTTAGTTTTGGAAGTCAAGCCCTCGAGAAATTACGCCTCCTCGTTGTGCAGGACCTCTTCATGACTGAAACAGCAAAGATGGCTCATGTGGTCCTCCCTGCTTCTTCTTTCGTTGAAAAAGGAGGGACATTCACGAACCTCGAACGCAGAACCCAAAAATTGATTCCTCTCCGGTCTCCTCTCGCACAATCGAAACCCGATTTCGAAATCTTCCTTCAACTGTTATCGCTTCTTGAATCTCCTCTTGCCGGCGACACGCCGGAGGCCATCTTCGAAGAAATCGGCAGTCTTCTTCCCCATTACCAGGGGGTTCGTGATGGAGAGCAGTGGCCAAAGGGAACAACCTATCTCTACTCAAACGGTTTCCCCTTTGGGAAGGCAAAACTGATTCCTCTGGAAGAAAAAAGATCTCACCCTCAACCTGAGGGTTACCCCTTCCAGATGATCCAAAGGCCTTCTCTCTTTCAATCTGGTCTTCTCAGTTCGAAGAGTGAGGCCTTAAATAAAGTTTCTGAAAAACCCTATCTCGAGATGCATCCCGACGATGCTCAAGCGCTTAGTATTGAAGAGGGTGAATTCCTTCAAATCACCACTCGAAATCGAAAAACCATGGGAATGAAGGTGCAACTTACATCAAGGCTTGCTCCAGGGGTAATCACTGCTCCCTACCCTTGCCCGATCATCGCGGAAGGGATGGAATCAGTGAAAGTTGAAAGGATTAAGGGTTCATAAAACAATGGGACAACTCATAGGGAGGCTAAAGCCTCCCCTACCCAATTCGATCCCCTCCACCCCCCTTTAGCAAAGGGGGGAGAGGGGGGATTTTGAGAAAGGAGGAAACTGAATGAACATCATCGTCTGTATCAAAAGGGTCCCGGAGACAACCGATGC
>CAYMJV010000148.1:0-4673 GCA_964390545.1 uncultured Syntrophaceae bacterium | reverse complement strand
AAGCCCCGCCCTATGGGCGGGGAGCTTCAATTTTCCCATCTTCCGTATCTTATTTGGCGGTAGTCAAGAGCAGCCTGTACTGATATAATCTGAGGCATTCAAATCAGGAGGTTTATCTTATGCCAGCAATTATTTTTAACAAAACCCATTTCTTTTATTCACCCAATAAAGTTGTATTTGGTCCTGATACGATCAAGAGCTTAGGAAGTGAAGCACTGCAATTGGGGGCGAAGAAGGCTCTTATCGTAACCGACCCAGGGGTGGTTAAAGCTGATCTGCTCCAGCCTATAAAATCCTCTCTTGAATCAGCTGGGATTCAATGCATCGTATATGACCGGGTGGAGCCGGAACCTCCTGTTCGTTGTGTAAAAGAGGCCACAGACCAGTTCTTATTGGAGCGATGCAATGTCATCGTTGGGTTTGGGGGTGGGAGTTCCTTAGATGTGGCGAAAGGAGTTTCCCTCCTCGCGACGAATGGGGGAAATGTATTGGATCTGTGCGGGATCGATCTGGTCAAGAAAAAAGGAGTTCCTAAAATCTTGATTCCTACGACATCGGGAACAGGAAGCGAGGTCACCCGTGTCCTCGTTATAACAGATGAAAAAAATAATACAAAGGAGGTGGTTAACAGCATTCACGTCCTCGCGGATGTGACCATTGTTGATCCACTTCTAACGTTAACGATGCCCCCGAAAGTGACAGCCGATTCTGGGATGGATGCACTGGTCCATGCCATCGAGACTTATGTTTCTGTGAATGCAACTCCCTTCTCCGATATGTTTGCTGAGAAGGCCATCCACTGGATCAATAAATACCTTCCCATCGCATGGGCAAAAGGCTCAAATCTAGAGGCGAGGCATTTCATGTCGTTGGCTGCGTTGTATGCTGGGACCGCTTTTGCCAGTGGAGGATTGGGAGCTGTTCATGCGCTGGCCTATCCCATAGGGACCGAATATCGCCTCCCCCATGGCCGATCGAACGCGATCATGCTTCCCCATATCATGAAATTCAATCTTTCGGGCAACCCGGAAAAGTATGCGAATGTCGCCGCATTCATGGGGAAATGGACAGAGGGGCTCCCAGCTATGAAGAGAGCTCTGTTGGCCATCGAAGCTGTTCAAGAACTTCTGGAGATCCTGCAGATTCCCTATCGCCTACGGGACTATGGAATTTCCAAAAAGGACTTTCCGAAATGTGTCGAAGGGGCAATGAGGTTTGCGAGGCTTTTCGTTCCTAACCCGAGGGACTTAACAGAACAAGATGTGCTCTCTGTTTATGAGGAGGCGTACTAAAAAAGTAAAGTGTCATTCCGAGCAATGCCAGAAATCCTGCGGGATTGCCACGCTCTCCCGCTAACGCGGGATCGCTCGCAATGACATTGTAAAAGCATTTAATTCTTTTGGTTCATTATTGAGGAATTCCTTCAACGCTCTACCCCCTCAAAATAATCCTGGAGCATCTTCTGGAAGTCTTCCCTTCGGATCGTTTTTTCATCTTTGCCCAGAGGTTCATCGGAAAATCTTTTCGGAAGGGTCTTCCCTTCGCTTATTAACTCCATTTCCCTGGAATTGAAAAACCGCAGAACTTGCATTTTCCGTTCACCAGATTCATTTCGAGAACATCAAAATGCGCTCGATCAATAATCTTTCGATTGCAGAAAGGGCAATAAGTAGAATTATGAACATGGCCGGGGACATTTCCGATGTAAACATATCTCAAGCCATTTTTCTTCGCAATCTCATAAGCTGCTTCCAATGTAGAGATGGAGGTAGCAGGCAGTTGGGTCAATTTATAATTCGGGAAGAACCTTGTGAAATGGAGGGGAGTATCGACTCCTAAATTCTCTCTGATCCATTGACACATCTGGCCGATCATTTTTGGATCGTCATTTAATGTGGGAACGATGAGATTGACAATCTCAAGCCATACCCTCTCTTTTTTCACGGTGGTCAGGGATTCGAGAACAGGCTTTAAGGTTGCCGAGCTGACCTCTTCATAAAAGTTTTCGCTAAAACCTTTAAGATCGATCTTGACCGCATCAAGGACCTTCAGAAGCTTAATGAGGGGTTCTCGATTGATGTACCCATTCGAAACGATCGAAGTCTTAAACCCCATGGGTCTGGCCATGGACGAGATTGCATAAAGGTATTCATAATAGACCGTCGGTTCTGTATAGGTGAAAGAGATGGAGTTCAGTTTTTGCCTCTTTGCTTCCCGGATGATTTCTTCGGGCGAATAGGGAGAGTGGTTTAATTCTTCGAGGCTTTTTTGAGAGAGATGCCAGTTTTGACAATATTTGCATCGGAGATTACAACTGGCACAGGTGATACATAGTCTGAAATGGCCGGGGAAGAAATGATAGATAGGCGCTTTTTCAATGGGGCCAATATCCACAACAGAGGGTTTCCCATAGACGATGGTGTATAATTTACCGTTCTGATGCTCCCGATTTCTACAGAACCCCCTTTTTCCATCAGGGATGACACATCCTCTCGGGCAGAGGAGACATTGAACATTTTGCCCATTTATTTTCTTATAGAACATTGCTTCTCTGAAGCCGAGTGCTTTCTTACCGGGTGCTTCATTTGGAAAGAGAGATGGACATCCTATTCCTGAGAGAATGGAGAGCATATATTTGAGATAGCTCCGTCGGTCAAACATCCGGATTTCTATAAGGGTAGTTTCGGGTCTCCGGACCCGAAATACCTTTTAACGTCCGAAAATTCGTAGTCGAAAGGATTATCACACAATCCCTTTCTAATTGGATTCTCATACATGTATTTAAGTTTTTCATTCAACTTACTCTCTGTAAGAATATTAAAATCATAATAATCAGGTTGCCATAATTGGTAGGTATGTCTCCTTTTCTTCTGTCTCGATAGTCGAATGGTTAGAAGCATTTTCTCGTCCAACGTTATGAGAGTGCGGATAGTCTCCTTTGCGATATATTTTTTAATATCTCTAATAATACTTGGCAGGTCAGGAGACCTGCCGCTACCCGTTTGTGTGATGTCTGGCGGGCTTGGAGACCTGCCGTTGCCCGAGAATTCGCAAACCATGTGAATATGGTCTGGCATAATAATATAACCTTTGAGATTAAAATCACCTCTTCTTTCATAAAACAAGATGGTGTTAACGGCTTTCGTAGCCGTGTCTTTATATCTAAATGCCTTGACGCGTTTGTTTGTTACCATTGTAATGAAATGGAACCCTTCATCATATCTGGATTTCTTGGACCGCAGGTCAGGAGACCTGGGTCTACCCGATTGGTGATCCATAAAAATCATGTTATCTTATTTTCGAATTTTAGTGAACAAAAGGAACAGAATGAAACTACTAACCTTGAGGATTGCCATCATGAAGCAGGATTCCTTCAAACCCAGAATGGGAAGAAAAAGGACACCCCCGAAGAGCCCCCCAAAGAAGCCTCCGACAAGGTCCGCCCCATAGAGCAACCCGGCTGTTTGACCTAATGTCCCTTCCTTTGAGGAGGCACGTAAATATATCTTTGTTGCCAGTGGGAATTGAAGTCCAACCAGAACACCGCATAGAAAGGACATGGTCAGAAAGGTCATATAGAGAAGGATGTAGACCACAGGCTTTTCAAGAGTATGGGACGGAATAGAAAGAACAAAGGGAAGGATAAGGGAGAAGCCGATGATCATTAATTCTGTTCCGAGAAATAGAGAGGCATCCTTTCTTATCCTTTCCAGTCGTTGGGTGATGAGGTAGCTGCTGAAGGCGATCCCCACCATGAAAACGGTGATCAGCAGGCCAATCTGGTAATAGAGATAGCCATAAAGGGTCTGAAAGGTAAAGAGGATGGCGAGGTCGAGCATCATGTCTGCAAAACCGGAAGTGAATATGGCATAGGGGAGGGAATATCTCGACGCTTCAGGTCTCCTAATAAAAATGACAGAAAGTAAAAGTGTGAAGATGGCTGTCAGACCGAGAGTCAATTGGAGGCTCCATCCCTCAAACCATTTAAATACGGTTGTGAGATAGGGAGAGAAGAGGGCATTCCAATAAGAGAGATAGAAGAAGACACCCAGGGGGCGAAAGTCGGAATTGGGAGGCACCTCCTTCCCTTCCATCGATTTCAGAAACCATTTCAACCATCTCTCATGAAGCCGATCCCCAATGTAACCTCTCGTCATGAGGCTTGTCTTGATTTTCCTTTCACCGAGCCGTTTCATCAATTCCTCGGGGGTGACCTGTTCTAATTTTTCAGAGTCTGAAGCCAAGTAGAGATTTGTGTCCCCAGGAATGATCCTCACCGCCCGATAGATACTCCTTAAGGTGTTTATGATGCAGGTATTCAAATCTCTTAATTCCGGGCTGATATAGGTCAACGAACCAGGAAGGGTTAGAACAATGATTCCATCAGGGTTCATCTTTCTTTTCGCGCTGGAGAAGAATTCTGAGGAGTAGAGTCGATTCGTCTGCAATTCCTGAGGAGCAGAGAGACCCATGAAGATGAGATCGAACCGATCCTGGGCTCTTTGGACGAAGAACCGGCCATCGGTGTAATGAATCTTTACTCTTGGATCTGAAAGTTCGGTTTGGGTTAGTGGTGTGGGAAATTTCTGAATCAGTTTCAGCAGGAGGGGATCGAGTTCCACATAGTCCACATGGGTCACAGGATATTTCAGGATTTCCTGAATCATTCCTCC
>CAYMJV010000147.1:0-4703 GCA_964390545.1 uncultured Syntrophaceae bacterium | reverse complement strand
TGAAGATAGCAGTGGATCAAGAGAATGTCAATCCTCCCACGTTGGTGCGGGTTTCCACCATGAGGGAGATTGAGGGTTGAGACGTGGCGTGATCAATTTTCCTATTGTGAATAGTGTCTTTTTATGATATAGAATCGAATAGTTAGAAAAGCAGGGTGACTATCTTATGCTAAAAGAAAAAGAAATCGTTTTAGGCGTCACAGGTGGGATTGCTGCCTATAAGGCCGCCGAGCTGGTAAGACTATTGGTGAAAGAAGGCGCTCATGTTCATGTCGTGATGACCCAGAATGCCCAGGAATTCATTACCCCTCTTACCTTTCAAACCCTTTCAGGAAATCCCGTAGTCACGGACCCCTTTACCCTGGTCGGAGAACAGGAAATCGGGCATATTGCACTGGCTGATCTGGCGGAATTAATCGTTATTCTCCCTGCCACAGCAAATATCATCGGAAAGATTGCTAATGGAATTGCTGATGATTTTCTCTCCACCATGGTCATGGCGACGAAGGCCCCCGTCTTTTTCGCTCCTTCGATGAATGTCAATATGTGGGAGAACAAAGTACTTCAAGAGAATATTCAAACCCTGCTTGAAAGAGGATATCATCTCATTGAACCTGGAGAAGGAGAGCTGGCCTGTCACTGGTACGGAAAGGGGAGGCTGGCTGAATTGAGCGAAGTCATGGAGAGGCTAGAAGATCTCTTTTCTAAGAAGGATCTAAAGGGAGAAAAGATTCTGGTCACCGCCGGGCCCACGCAAGAACCGTTCGATCCTGTCCGATTCATCACCAATCATTCCTCAGGAAAGATGGGATATGCTTTGGCCAAAGTGGCCAGACGGAGAGGGGCTGAGGTCATCTTGGTCACAGGCCCTACATCCATCCCGATCCCAAGAGGAGATATGAAGGTTGTCTCTGTAAAAACGGCAGCAGAAATGAGAAAAGCAGTTTTGGGTCATATGGAAGGATGTTCGGTCGTGATCAAGGCAGCGGCTGTATCCGATTTTCGGCCAAAGGCGGTGAGCTTGCAGAAAATGAAAAAGGCTGAAGCTTCCACCTCTTTGACATTGGAAAAGACAGAAGATATTCTCAGTGAGATTGGAAAGAAGAAAAGGGATGGGATTCTGCTCGGATTTGCAGCAGAAACGGAAAACGTTGTTGCGAACGCCCAAAAAAAATTGAAGGAGAAGAATCTCGATTTAATTGTCGTCAATGATGTCACAAGGCCTGGAGCAGGTTTTGGTCAAGATACGAATCAGGTCAAGATCTTATTCCCATCCGGAGAGGTCAAGGATCTCCCTCTAATGTCAAAAGAGGAGGTCTCTCAATCGATTCTGGATGAAGTGGGGAAGCTGTTGAAGCAAAAAAGGGGGTCTAGAAAGAAGTAACCCCGTTTTATGGAATGGATGTGCCCATGAGAATGGACTTTATGAACGGTTAACTCTTTTTCTCGGCGCGTTTTTCTTCCTTTTTCTCACCCGGTCCTTTTTCCGATCCTTCTTTATCGTTCTTCTTCCCTTCCTGTCGGCTCTTGGAGGGATAGTCGTTCACATAGAAACCAGACCCTTTCAGGATGAAATTGGGGGCTGAAATCAGTTTTTTGGCTGGACCCAGACAACTCGGACACGCCACCTTACAGTCTTCATCTATTTTATGAAAGAGCTCAAAGATCTCATTGCAACTGTCACATTGGTATTCGTAAATTGGCATCGTCAGTACCTCCCATCAGGCTTCGGCATAGACACTCGGGCTGATCTCCCTCTTCAATTTCTTCAGCGCTTCGCTTTCAATCTGCCTCACCCGCTCTCTTGAAAGTTTGAGATGGTTTCCGATCTCCTGAAGGGTGAGTGGGGAATCTGCCATAATTCTGTTTTTAATCACATAGGCCTCTTTTTCACTTAAGCGTCTCAATGCATTTTGGACTTCCCGCTCCCGAATCTTCTTTTCCTGTTGTTGCAAAAGGGCCTCTTCTTGATTGACAGACTCTTCCTGGAGTAGGTCAAGGTGGGTTAGTTCTCGATCTTCGTCGAAGGGAGTATCTAACGAGAGGTCTCTCGCAGACATCCTCTGTTCCATCTCAATGATGTTCTCTTTGGTCACATCCAAATCATTGGCGAGGACTTCATACCTCTTCTCATTCTCCTTGTCCGATTCCAGTGCCTTTCTAACCTTTCCGATCTTATAGAAAAGTTTCTTCTGTGCCTGGGTCGTTCCAATCTTAACAAGGCTCCAAGTTTTAATGATGAAATTCTGAATGTAAGCTCTGATCCACCAAATGGCATAGGAGATAAACCGATATCCCTTCTCTGGATTAAACTTTTTGACCGCCATCATCAGGCCAATATTGCCTTCCTGGATGAGATCCGCCAGTTTTACCCCATAGGATTTATACTCGAAGGCGACCTTGACAACAAACCTTAAATTTGATGTAATAAGTTTATGGGCCGCACTGATATCACTGTGTTTTCGATACCTTACAGCGAGATCGTATTCCTCTTTTTGGGTTAAGAGCGGCAATTGGTTAATCTGAATCAGGTAGGAATCTAGAGAATTCTTAACCATTGGCAAATTTGACATTTCTTAAGCTCCGGTAAGGGTTAGCACTCTATATTAATGAGTGCTAGAATTTAATATAAATTAGGACGGTCCGAAAGTCAAGAATTTTCGGGTCTTTTTTGTTTGAAAAATTTCTCAATAATTTTAACGGGTTTGGAGGATATCATGGGGAGTGACAGGGAAAAGGAGGAACAGGAAAAAAGTTTTACGGTAAGGGACAAGAGATTTAGCGCCCAGAAGGAAGGGGAAGGGGATTCGAAGGTCAAAGAGGAGAAGAAGGGAGGGGAGTTCCAGGTAGGGGGTAGTCCCGAACAGGAGGCCGTACTCCCCGGGATCAATTTTATTAACTTCCTTTTTTCGATAAGCACTTCGGCGCTCATACAATTGGGAGAGATTGAAGACCCGATCAGTCAACAAACAGTTAAGAATTTTCCTTTGGCGAAGCAGACCATAGACCTTATCGGGATGTTGAAAGAAAAAACGATGGGAAATCTCACCCCCGATGAAGCAAAGCTGATAGAAAATATCCTCTTCGATTTACGGATGAGGTACGTAAAGGCTACAAGCTAATCGTCTCTTGGCTCCTTCACCCCGTTAGAAATTTTTCTTTGTTAACGAGGAGTCCCCTTTGGCAGCCTACTTCTAACGGGGCGAGCACTATCTCGCTGTGGCATTACTTTTTATAACTGATGTAGAAGCTGCTTCCATTCCGATGGAGATGGAAGAGAATCCCTTTCTCCAAACTTGCTTCTTTAATCGCCTTATCAAAATCTTTTAGGTTCTCAATCTTTTTCCGGTTGATTTCAAGAATCACATCTCCCTCTTGAAGCCCCATTTCGTCACCAATGCTCCCCTCTTCAACACCGATCACCACCACTCCTTGCTTGATTCCAGCGATTCGATACCGACTGGCCAGTTGAGGTGTCAGTTCTTGGACCTTTGCCCCCAGTTTCTCTTCCTCTTCTTGCTCTTTTGCCGTTTCAACCTTTTCCGGCATAGCTGTGGTTGTCACTTCGATGGTCATCGGTTTCCCATCCCTGATGACGTTTAGTTTTATCTTTTGTCCCACTTTCTTTCTCTGGATTTCTTTCACCAGTTCATTTACATTCTTAACCGGTTTATCATCCACCGATTTGATGATATCCCCTGAAGCTAAACCTGCTTTTTCAGCACCGGTACCTGAGTGAACCTGACCGACAAGGACCCCATCCTTCTCTTTCACTTTAAAGTACTCCATCATTTCCGGCGTGAGATCTTGGGCACTGATACCGAGCCAGGGCCGAACCACTTTGCCATGTTTGATGAGATCGTTCAAAATCTGTTTAGCCGTATTGATGGGAATTGCAAACCCAATGCCTGTGCCTGGCTGGATGATCATGGCATTGATCCCAACAACCTCTCCCTCAATATTGAGCAGAGGACCTCCGCTATTGCCCGGGTTAATGGAGGCGTCGGTTTGGATGAAATCTTCATAGGTTCCTGTTCCCAGTCCTGAACGGCCTTTGGCACTGATGACTCCTACGGTCACCGTATGTTCCAAACCGAAGGGGCTGCCAATAGCAATCGCCCATTCCCCGACCTCCAGTTTCTCCGAGTCCCCAAGAGCAGCTACCGGAAGATCTTTCGCCTTGATATGGAGGACCGCAAGGTCCGTTCTTGTATCTTGGCCTTTCACCGTTGCAGTGAATTCCCTTCCATCATTCAATCGAATTTTGACTTTATCCACTCCTTCAACAACATGGTTGTTGGTGAGAATGTAGCCCTCTTTGTCAACGATGACCCCTGATCCGCCACTTCTCTGTTTATGTTGATACTCTCTTCCCCTTTCCCTTTCCCTTTCCCTTTCCCTTTCCCTTGGTGAACCAAAACCCCTGAAGAAATCCTCAAAGGGGCTTCCCCTGAAGAAGTCTTCTCCATAACGATCCCAGGGTCTCATGGTAATCGTTTTTTCTGTAGTGATATTAACCACAGCAGGCTGGACTTTTTTGGCCACATCGACAAAAGCCTGGCCGAGGGATTTGGCCGTTGTCAATTTATCGTTCTTTGAGGATGAATCTGCTCGGTCGTGGGAGATACAGAAGAAGAGTCCGAATAGAAAAGCCAGGAAAAGAGTCCCCAAAACCATTTTCTTAGCTAATTTTTTCCACATGG
>CAYMJV010000146.1:2769-4708 GCA_964390545.1 uncultured Syntrophaceae bacterium | reverse complement strand
AACATGGGCGTTAAGCCTGGAGAGAAGATTTTAATCCTCTCAGATGTTCCGACAAGAAGAGAGTGGAAGGATAAGAATCAGGGTGAAATCTCCAAGATGCTTTCTGAAACTCTATTGGGCAAAACAGTTGCCGAGATCGTTCGTGATTCTTTTTCTGCATGCCAGGTGGACTTCTACCCCTATTTTAGCCTGGGAAGGTCGGGGGTCGAGCCTCCAAAAGGCATGGCTCAAACCATGAAAAAATATCAAGTCATTGTAGCCATTAACTCCTTCTCCCTTACGCACACAGAAGCCCGTGAGGGGGCATCGAAGGCTGGGGCCAGAGTGGCAACCATGAGGGGTGCGATCCCTGAGATGTTTTATCCGGATGGTCCTATTTCCGTTGATTATCTGAAGGTGGAAAGGGAGACGAAATTTATCGCAGGCTTCCTCACTCGAGCAAGGGAGGCCAAAGTAGTCTCGGACTCAGGAACAAACCTTACGTTTAGTCTGAAAAGCCGAAAGGGAGGGGAGGATACTGGAATTTACGTGAAACCAGGAAAGTGGGGCAATCTACCGGCCGGCGAAGCTTATATTGCACCCGTGGAAGGAACTGCTGAAGGAGAGTTGGTTGTTGAGAAGGGATGGTTTCCAAATCTGATAGAAGATATGACGATCACTTTCAGAAATGGCGAAGTTCAACAAATTCGAGGAGGGGGAGAGGTCAACCGAATGCTCAGTGAGATTCTGAGTCTTGAACCTCAAAAAAAGAGAAAACGGGACCGTTGCAACCTGGCAGAACTGGGAATTGGAACAAATCCGAAAGCCCGCCGAACCGATATCACCATCGAGGCTGAGAAGATCAAAGGAACGATCCATATCGGGATTGGAGACAATTCTCATATGGGTGGAAGGGTGACTGCGGATTACCATCAAGATTTTGTCGTCCCCCGACCTGATCTCTTTTTGGATTATGCGAAGGTGATGGAAAAGGGAAGGTGGATTAAAGAATAGGAGAGATTCAAATGGACCTATCAATTGGAACTGAAGTCAGGGATGAACACTTAAGCTGGGAACTGGGAGACAGTGCTCGAAAACTTGTTGAAGGGGTCATGCTCACCAAACCAGGAGAGAACGTGGTCATCACTGCAGACACCTCCAGCGACATGAGGGTTGTCCAGGCTACTGCTACTGCTGCCTATGCTGCTGGAGCAATTCCCACCGTCGTTCTTTATCCCACTCAGAAAACAGCTGTGATGGAACCCCCTCCCCCTGTGGCAGGAGCCATTCGACAGGCAGACGTATGGATCGAGTATGCCGTGGCCTACCTCCTACACACCCAGGCTTACAAAGAAGCTTTGAAGAATGGAGCACGATACATCTGCCTCACAGGGATGGATGCCATGATGATGGTCAAAACCATTGGAAGGGTCCAATATGATAAACTTCTCAAGATGGGCAGATTGCTCTGTGAGATCGTCCAAAAGGCGGATAAAGTGGAGGTCTATAGCCCAGCAGGAACGAATCTGACTGCTTTCAATCAGGGAAGAAGAACTCGCCAATCGGGGAAATTGGCCGACACCAAAGGAGAACCCATCATGCTGGGAGGCCAGATCTCCTGGTGTCCAATGGAAGAGACCATCAACGGAAAGCTTGTCTTCGACGGAGCCCTATGGCCCCCAGCCGAATTGGGGACGATCAAAGATCCGGTTGAACTGACCATTAAGAACGGAGCGATAACAGAAGTGAAAGGAGGTGTTGAAGCAAAGATCTTTGAACAGTGGCTGGCCCATTTCAACGATCCCAATATGTACCGGATTGCCCACTATTCTCTGGGATTCAATCCTGGTGTGATCCAGCCTACGGGTAGGATTGTTGAAGATGAACGGGTTTTCGGCTGCATTGAAATGGGAATAGGAAGCCAGGGGGCCCAGATCATGGGCAAAACCTGGTCAGCAGC
>CAYMJV010000146.1:0-2669 GCA_964390545.1 uncultured Syntrophaceae bacterium | reverse complement strand
TTAGTACAGTATGATATTAAACCTAACAAGGATGGGACGTTCACCACGGATACAACCAAGGTGGTGCCTATGCTGGCCGAACGTTGGGAGCACAACCAGGACATGTCCGATTGGACATTCTATCTAAGAAAAGATGTCAAGTTCCATAGTGGACGACCTGTGAATGCCCAGGCAGTGAAGTATACTTTTGTCCGGTATATTAGGATAAAATCGGCAGCCAATACTGTCCTTTGGCTCGCAAAGGTTACCGAGCCCGGGATAGAAGTCTTGGATGATTACACGATCAAATTTAAATTGCAGGGTCCCAACCCTCTGCTCCTCGATTATGTTCAGATGTTAAACCTTGGAATTCAAGACCCAGAGGCCATCGAGGCCCATGGTGGGGTCACCCCTGAAAAGCCGAGTGATTGGGTGTCGAAAAACGACGTTGGTTCTGGTCCCTTCAAACTGGTGTCGTGGAGTCCGGGAGTGGAGATCGTCTTAGAGCGGAATGAGGATTACTGGGGACCCAAGGCGAAGTCAAAGAGAGTAATATATAAGATCATACCCGAGAATTCCACCCGTGAGATGCTTTTGAGCAAAGGGGAACTCGACATCATGTGGCTTACACCCTCAAAAGATTATGCGATGCTCAACAAGACGAAAAACTTGAAGGTCATGGGGGCGCCGAGCATCAATACGACCTATATTGACATGAACCGAAACAGTCCTCCATTTGACAACATCCTCGTAAGGAAGGCCCTTTGCTACTCTTTTCCCTACGAAGCCGTGACCAAAAATATTTTTTACGGAAGGGCTGTTCAGATGACCAGTCCTGTTCCAAAGGGAGCGCCTAGCCACACCAGTGAATATTTTACCTTGAAGCAAGATCTGAAAAAGGCGAAGGAACTTCTGAAAGAGGCCGGTTATCCAGACGGTTTTTCTTTTACCTTTCAGCTGGGCGAAGGCAGGATCGCTAACAGCAATGAGATCGCAGTCGCGTGGCAGGCGGAATTGAAAAAGATAGGAATCACCATGGGTATTGATGTTCTTCCTCAGGCAGCATTCCTTGAGAAACTGAATTCTAAGAAAATCCCGGTCTTCATGATCTCCTGGACTTCTTTTGTCACCGATCCTTTCTATCAACTCATGTTTCTACTCGGATCAAAGAGTTTCTGCAACTATGCGGACATCAAAGACGCAAACTTAGATGGGTGGATCGAAAAAGCGGTTCCCGAGGGGAACAGAGAAAAACGCTACGCTATCTCGAAGGAGATCCAAAAGTACGTAGCTGAACAGGCCCTCTGGATCTATATTCTCCAGCCCATCTTTGACACAGCCATGAACAAAAAGGTTCAGGGATATTGCTTTAATCCAGACGATCAATTTCATGTCAAAACGGTCTATGCAGGGAAATAATCTCTCGTCCCCCCTTTCCCCCCTTTAATAAACGGGGGGTGGGGGATTTTTTATTCCTAAGGTTTCTCAAGACTCGTTACTGCTCCCATGAATATCTGGCGATATCTCCTCCGGCGCATCCTTTCAACGATCCCCACCGTCTTTGGTGCCTTAGTGATCATGTTCTTGCTGACCCGGATTCTTCCAGGAGACCCGGTTCTGATGGTTCTGGGTCCAGCTCATGCCTCTCCAGAAAATATTGAGAATATGCGCCGAATCATGGGACTGGACAATTCCATTCCTATTCAGTTCGTTCGCTACTTGGGGCAACTTATGAAAGGAGACTTAGGCTTCTCCTGGCATAGTGGCAATCCGGTGAGCCAAGAACTGATCACGAGGTTTCCTGCCACCTTCGAGCTAACCACTTTTTCCCTGATCCTCATGGTTCTCTTCGGCCTTCCATTAGGAGTCATCGCGGGTTATTACCGGAATAAAGCTCCGGATAATATCATTAACGGAGTCACCGTCATGGGGATCTCCATGCCCACATTTTGGCTCGGGCTACTGCTCATCTACATATTCTTCTACAAACTGGGAATAGCCCCACCTCCTATGGGAAGACTTTCGTCAGAGGTGAATGTTCCACCCGTGGTCACAGGATTGCTTCTGATCGATACCTTGTTGAATAGAAATTTTCCTTCTTTCCTAAGTGCCCTTCAACAACTGATCCTGCCTGGGATCACGTTGGCCTTTTTCAATCTGGCCATCATTGTGCGGACTTTAAAAGGAGACATCATTGAAACGCTCAGAGAAGATTTCATTCGAACAGCCCGGGCAATGGGTATCGGCCAAAAAAAAATTCTATTCAAGCATGCCTTAAGAAATGCCCTGCTCCCCACAATCACCATGATAGGGACTATTTATGGCTTCTTGTTAGGTGGAGCCGTCCTCACTGAAATCGTCTTTTCCTGGCCCGGGCTTGGAACGTATGCCGTCGAATCCATTCAATGGCTTGACTATGCAGGGCTTCAAGGATTTATCCTCTTCTATGTTCTTATTTTTATGATGGTTAATTTGATCGTCGATATTTCTTACAGACTGATCGATCCGAGGGTACAATTGGATTGATCTGAAATAACAAGATGAAAAACATAAAGCCCCGCGATACAGAGTCACTTCGCTACAAACTCCATCTCTTCATCGGAAGTAAACTTGCTTTGGTAGGGTTGATGATCCTCATCTTCATATTCGGATTAGTCATTTTTGGCCCATCCCTCTCTCCCTATGATCCT
>CAYMJV010000145.1:0-4740 GCA_964390545.1 uncultured Syntrophaceae bacterium | reverse complement strand
ACGAGACCCTTCGCTTCGCTCAGGGTGACAAATGGCGAAGGGTTCAGAATGACAAACATGGCATTTCATTCGAAGGGATTCGATTTTTATCTCCAAACTGCAATCAACAATCTGAAAGGTATTGAATCAGGATTTCAGCGCTCCTGCGGTGAGACCTTGGATCAGATATTTCTGGGCTACGAAAACGAAGATGATCCCCGGGAGGGTTGCCAGAAGCGCACCCGCGCACATCTGGTTCCAGTTGACGAAGATGTCTCCGATGCAGTCGAAAACCCCCACCGTGATGGGCTGGGCCTGAGAAGTGGAGGTGAACACCATGGCGTAGATGAACTCGTTCCAGGTCCACAGAAAGGTGATGATGGCTGCCGAAGCGATTCCGGGGGCGCCCACAGGTAAGACAATCTTAAAAAGGGCCCCTGTCCTGGAACATCCGTCCACAATCGCCGAGTCAATCAATTCTCTTGGAAAGGAATCGAAGAAGGCTTTCATGATGAGGACAGCAAAAGGGTACGTCAAGTAGACGTTTGCGATGATCATGCTCAAAACGTTGTCCACCAGGCCGAGATAACTGACCACCAAATAGAAAGGGATGAGGAGAGAGAGAGGGGGAATGATTCGTGTGACGAGGAGGGTGATGAGGACGAAATGGCCCCCCCGATAGGGATAATGGCTGATCCCATAGGCGGCAAGCATGCCGATGAAGGTAACGAACGCTGTGGTCACCGTCGTGAGGATGATCGAATTCTGGATGTAATCCCAAAAGGGATAGGACTCGAACAGGAGCTTAAAAGGAGTAAGGGTGGGTTCTTTGGGAAAGTAAACGGGAGGAAAAACATAGGTCTCCGTGTCCGGTTTAAACGCGGTGACCACGGTCCAGTAGATAGGAAGCATCATCAAGGAGAGAAAAAGAATGGCAATGCCGTAAGACAGCGCACGGCTTTCGAGAAGGCTCTTTCTCATGATTCTCCTTCCCTACTTCCTCATGTAATAGACGAAAATACCTGCAATGGCTGCGGTGATGAAAAACAGGATCACCCCCGAAGCTGCTCCCATGCCGAAATTGAGCGTCTTGGTAATGTGATCCCAGACATAATAGCCCAGGACGTAGGTCGCCCGTCCGGGTCCTCCGGCCGTTAAGGGAATGATGATGTCGATCGTCCTGAAGGAGAAGATGGTAGTAATGAGAAGCCCAACCAAAAGAGGTCCTTTGACAAGGGGAAGATCGACGAATAAGAATCGTTCGAATGCCCCTGCTCCGTCCACTTTCGCGGCTTCATGCAGGATGGATGGGATACTCAAGAAGGCTGCCAGGAGGATGATGCCCATGAAGGGAATGCGGGTCCAGGTGTCAGCGATGATCACCCCCAGCATGGCAAGATTCGGGTCCCCGTAGATGCTGAGGGGCTTACTGATCAGCCCCACTTTCATCAGCAGATCACTCACGACCCCAAAATCGGGGCTGAACATCCACTTCCAGATGATGCCGGATACCACGGCGGGAACCGCCCAGGGCACGATCATGAGGGACCTGAAGAGCCCTCCCGCCCTGGTGATGGCGCTGAGACAGAGGGCGATGATCAGGCCACCCAAGGAAGTGAGTACCGTCGTTCCGATGCTGAAGATGGCAATTTGTTTCACCCCGATCCAGAAGAGGCGATCGTCCAAGACCTTCTGGTAGTTCCCCAGTCCATTGAAGATGATCGGGTTGACATTGTCGTAGCGGAGGACACTCGTATAGAAGAGCAGAAAGGCCGGAAAAATGACCCACAGGAGAACGATCAACAGCCCTGGGACATTTAAAAAAAAGCCGTATCTGGGGTTGGAGAGCCTCATTTCTTGACCACCGGCGGTTGCGTGGAATGGGGATCCCATCCTGACCGGTGGTCAGGATGGGATCCTGAATGCCTGGGACGATTACTCAGGAACGGCGTAATCGTCGAGGGCCTTCTGACATTTCTCCAGGGCTTCCATGGGCGGCATCTTCTTTGCGACAGCATTGGCAAAGAATTCCTTGATGACATCCGTCAGGGCCCTTCCGGCAGGAGGAAAGGTTTCCAAAACGGCACGGCTCATCGCCGCTTTTCTCTCAGCAGGGACAGGGATATTCTTGGCCGCAGGGCTGTCATATGCCGTGATGACAGCGGCCTCGTTCCCCTCCACGATCAACTCCCGATAGCTGGCCTCGTAGCTCCTCATAAAGTCCAGGAAAAGCATGGCGGCTGCTTTCTGATTATCCTTGATAAACTTGTTGATCATGTAGCCGTCAATGTCAAAATAGGAGGCGTGGTAGTCGTCAGGCTTGGAGGCATCCCATTTCGGTGGGGGAGCCACCGCCCAGTCGTTCTGGATATTTGGAGCCTTTTTCGGGTCTTTGAAACGGTTCGCATCCACGGTGTGGGTCATGACCATGGCTGCTTTGCCCATGGCGAACATGTCGGAAGCTGCCATCCAGGAGTACTCAAGCACGGAGTTCGGAGCGCTCTGGTCCACAAGCACCATATCCGTAAGCATCTTCCATGCATTTTTTCCCTCGGGAGAGTCGACGACCAGCCTCTGTCTCTTGACATCAACCATTCTCCCACCCTGGGAGTAGATCATATCCCTCATAGGGTAAATGATATCCATTTCACCACCGGCTGAGAAGACATAACCCCAGACCTGATCCTTCTTTGCCTTCTTAGCTGCCTCCTGTAGCTCAACGTACGTGGCCGGTGCCTTAGGGACCATGGATGGCCGGTAGAAGAGCATCATGGTCTTGGTCTGGCCGATGGAACCATAGATGCGGCCGTCCGGAGCCGCCAGTCCTTTCTTAAGAGGAGGGGCATAGAATTTCCAGACGCCTGGATCGTTCCAGATCGCATCGATCGGGTGGAGCCATCCTCCCGCGACCATCTGCATGTAGGTGGTTGGGTGGTCGTAGCAGAACACATCGACCGCCGGGCTCTTGGCTGCAAAGATGGAGACCGTCTTGGGAACGATGGGTGGTTCTGCCCAGCCAAGCAGTTGTACCTTGATTCCGGTCAGCTCCTCGAATCGTTTCGCATTCTGAACCGTGGCCGGGTCATGTTCAAGTGCACCAAAGTTGGAAACTTTGATTACCTTCACTTCCTTGACCGCCTCCTTCCACCCAGCAGGAAGGACGTACTGTTCACCGGAAATCCTCTGGCCGATGGGTTTGGGTTTATTCCATTGAATCAATTCATAGGGCTTCTTGGCCGTTTGCCCTGAAGCCGAAACCACCACTAAGAAAACAAAAGCGAGACCTAATAGAAATATAACCTTTTTCATAAAACACCCCCCTTTCTACAGGATTTTATTTGGACGGCCCTCTACAGCGATTAGGTATCCGTCCCCTCCTTTCAATATTCCATTGATTTTTTGCCCTTTATTGAGTAAGAAATTACTAAAAATGGTTATCCTTTGTCAAGCTTGAATGCCAACTGATGGATACGCTGAAAACTAATTCATATGGCCCTTAAAGGACAAGGAGTTTTGTGATGGAGACAACCCAGAAAAAAACCGTGGTCACGTTTGGGGAACTCTTACTCCGTTTGACGACCAAACACCATGAGCGTTTTGTCCAGGCGGAGGATTTTGATGCCCGTTATACAGGGGCAGAAGCGAATGTCGCCGTTTCTTTGGCACACTGGGGAATAGAGGCTTTTGCCATATCAAAAGTACCCGATCATGAGATTGGCCAGGCCTGTATTAATTATCTTCGGCGCTTCGGTGTGAACACGGACTTCATCGTCCGTGGGGGAAAACGGCTGGGGATTGTATTTGCAGAAATCGGGGCATCTCAGCGTCCCTCTCAGCTCATCTATGATCGGGCCCACAGCTGCTTTCAGGAGGCAGACCCGGCAGAATTCCATTGGGAGGAAATCCTCCGGGGAAAAGACTGGTTTCATTTCTCCGGGACTGCTCCTGCAAGAGGGAAGAACATCGTCCGCACCCTTAAGGATGCTTTTTCTGTGGCAAAAAAGAACAGCCTCACCATCAGTTGCGATATGAACTACCGGAGCAAGCTGTGGACCATCGAAGAGGCCCGGCGGGTCATGCCAGAGTTAATGGAATTTGTAGATGTTGCCATTATGGGTGTAGAGGATGCCATCCAGATCTTCGGCATTCCCATTCCTGAGACCGTGCGTTCTAACCTAATCCAGGACCCGAGTCCATTGGCGGAGACCCTGGCGAACCTTTCCAAACGCTTCAGGTTCTCCCATGCGGCGATGACTTTGAGAAAGGAGGCCTCTGCATCCGTGAATCAGATCTTGGGACTCCTTTATGACGGTAAAGAAATGGTCCGAAGTCGTCTTTACAACATTGTGGTTGTTGATCGAATTGGCGGAGGAGATGCCTTTACCGCTGGGCTGATCCATGGACTATTGATGGGGGAGACATCGGAACGGGCTATCGAATTCGCCGCGGCGGCATCCTGTCTGAAGCATACGATCCCCGGTGACTTCAATTTAGTCTCAATGGATGAAGTAAGGCACCTCGTGGAAGGAAAGGAATTTGGCCGGATCCAACGGTAAATTAATAGGAGGAGATCATAACCATGAAGGTCATGATGGCAGATGAACTTCGTCGCCTTCTCGTGGAGATCTTTCAGAGCCGGGGTGTACCTGAAGCGGACGGTTTGCTTGTCGCAAACGCCTTGGTCCATGCCAATTTGCGTGGGGTCGATTCTCACGGGGTTATGCGCGTGTCCCATTATGTCAGGCGACTGGAAGCCGGTTC
>CAYMJV010000144.1:2565-4765 GCA_964390545.1 uncultured Syntrophaceae bacterium | reverse complement strand
ATAAAAAAGCTATCGAAGCGAATGGAACCGTCTCTCCTCAGCAAAAGAAATGACCTCTTGCCCTAGACTTCCTTTCAGAATATACTATGTCGGAAATCCCGTGGAGGTGACCTGACGTGAAAAGGTCCGGATTGCTCCTCCTTTCAGCGACATCCTTGTGCGTTCTCTCTTTCTTCTATCCCACTCTCATTCCGTCCCAGGTGCCTCTGCATGAAAAGATTGTCCTGAAAGGATTCGATGGAAGTTCTCTCACCACCGATAGCAACGCGCCTTACAGTCCCAGGAAGACCTGCGGGGCCTGCCATGACTATGACCGGATCACAAAGGGCTACCATTTTCAGCAAGGTCGCACGGACGGAACTGGGAAAATCATCGTCAGCGACACCTTCGACTCCAAATATCCCTGGAATCTTTCCTCCGGGGTGTACGGAAAACATTGACTCGCTTCTACCGATTCGAGCCAGTTGGCTAAGAAAGTCAATGCCCATCCCTCTGAAATTGACAAATCCTCTTTCTTTTTTGTCCAGAATTGCGGGCCTTGCCATCCCGGGGGAGGGTTTGGGGAGTATGATCGAAAAGGTAACTTCTATTACAATGAAGAAACGAAAAAATTTGGTTATGAAGTTTCAGGCGATGACCCTAGACTCGATGGCGATTATACCTCCATCAGCATGGGCAATGCCGAATATGGGGCTTCCTGGGATCGAAGCGGCCCGAGCGAAGCCGATTGCCTCATCTGCCATCTGAAGGGGTACCAGTGGAAAGAGAGGGGAGCCCCTTTAAGGGCCGGGCTCTTCAAATATGGTCCCACCGTAGGAGCGGGGTGGGCCACGGTGAAACTCTCCCAGGAAGATTCCTGGAACCCGAAGGCGGAAGAGGTGGAAATCGAATATTCAAAAAAAGAGGTGGCCGATTTTGAAAATCTCCATCTCCAGCTCACGAGAAAACCCCGTGATGAAAATTGCTGGACCTGTCATGCCGT
Source organism: uncultured Syntrophaceae bacterium (assembly GCA_964390545.1). Taxonomy (GTDB): domain Bacteria; phylum Desulfobacterota; class BSN033; order BSN033; family UBA1163; genus CAYMJV01. The sequence goes on along the minus strand of CAYMJV010000144.1, from coordinate 3,783 downwards.
CTCCGATGGTAAAAAGAGAGGGCGCCAATGGAGCCCTGAGACAGATATCCATAAGTCAAAGGACCTGAGCTGTATCTCCTGCCACCCCGGTGACAAGGAGCACAACTTTTCAAAAGGGAATACCATCCAGGAGAGCGTCCGAGATGACCTCGACAACACCATGAATTCCTGCGAAGACTGCCATTATAAAGGAAAGGATAAGAAGGCACCAAAATATAGACATCCCTTCTCTCCCAAGCATATGAGGCGGATCGCCTGTCAGACCTGTCACATCCCCTTTCAAACCGCTTCAGCCGATCTCGTCTATGATCTTTCAACTGGAACGGCTGTGGTCTATGATACTTCGAAATTTCTCACCAGTGATCCCATTGATCCCCGAAAGAAAACGACCGACATCTCCAACTGGTTTCCAACGATCAGGGAGTTCAAAGGAAAGATCGTTCCAGCAAAATCTTTAGTCCTTATCTACTTCGGGGATCTGGATGAAAAGACGAATGGGGTGAAACCCATCTTCCTCTGGAAGATAAGAGGACTGAAAAAACCCTCTCTGAAGGATAACAACGGGGATGGAAGCGCTGAAATGAATACCCTGGATGAGATCAAAGCCTTTCTTAAAGCACTGAAAGAGAAGGACCAGTTTGGGAATCCGGTGGCGAACCATCCGGTATTGATGAAAGGGGGATTCCTCTACCAACTGGGTAAGAAGGGAGAAGTCGAAAAAATCAAACATGAACAGGCCGAACTCATCGACTTCTCCCTGAGCCACAATATTGCTTCTGGATCGAATGTCATCGGAAGCAAGGGCTGCAAAGATTGCCATTCGAAAAACTCTCCCTTCTTCCTGAGAAAAGTCCTGATCGATCCCTACGACGAAAAAGGGAAACCCGTTTATATCGAAACCTGGGAACGTCTGGGAATGGACAGAGAAAAGTTAGACCGGCTGCTATCGGTTCAGTAATTTACTGATAATCCCCCCTCACCCCCTGAAAGTGTGAAGAAATGGGCAGTCAGCTCTGCCCTTCAAGGAGGGTTGGGTTTCCGAAGCTTTCGAATGCGGTTTTTTTTGATGGTATGGGTGACCTTCCGTGGCAAGAGAAGGTGAGTGTTTAAGCAAGTTGTGCCGTGGCAGCTGAATCACGAAATGTTTCGCTCGAAATCTTCTTCAACCCTACCCTCCTTTCGGATGACGATTTGTTTTCGTAGTTTTCCGATTTTTTC
>CAYMJV010000144.1:0-2465 GCA_964390545.1 uncultured Syntrophaceae bacterium | reverse complement strand
CAACCCTACCCTCCTTTCGGATGACGATTTGTTTTCGTAGTTTTCCGATTTTTTCGCACCTTCCCTTTAGCAAAGCCTGCCTGCCGGTAGGCAGGGGGGCTGGGAGGATTTGATTTAAAAAGCGACTTTGTCTTTTATTTGACCTCTTTTTGAAACACATCGGAATGGTGGCGAAGCACATTTCCTGACCTGCTTCGCCAGAATTGGTTGTTATGTCTTGATTTACCGTTGAAAGGTTGGACAGGAATCTGGTGGCTCCCCTCCTTTAAGGCCTTCTCAAAATTTTGATTTCCTTTTGTAATCCCTTCAGAGCCCTCCTTCTGACCATAATCGAAGTAGAGCCAATAAGGTAATTGGCTGATCCCCATCCTCTTGATCAGTGTCAAAGGGTTATTCTCCTGGATATGCTTCAAATCAAGAGAAGAACCTGAAGGAAGTTTCTGAGATTCCAGACGGCCAAAGACTTCCAAGAATTCGGGCATGATCATTTTGAGCATGAGTCTATCTTTAAGAAGTTCAATATCGAGTAGCCCGCTCTGGCTACTGAGGGATTGGAAAAGATGGGAGTATTTCAGTCCCAGTTTTATTGCCCCGAATCCCCCCATAGAAAGACCCCCCAAACCTCTTTTTGGTAAAAGCCTTTCTCGGTACGAAGACTGGGACTCGATGGACTGCAAGAATTCGAGAAAATAAGACTCGTACTTTCCCAAGGCTCCGGGTATCATATACAGAAACGGTAAGAGCGAATAATTCAAGGCCTCCCCTGGATTGAATTCGTCACAAGATCGCTGATTCTTTGCTTCAGGGAAAAGCGTCTTTCCTTCATTTTCGTCAGTATAAAATCCATTGTCCCCGTCAGGAAGGAGGATGATCATCTTCTGGAAGGGATGGATGGGATCATCCAACTGGCCCTTGGGATGAAGATTGTAAGAGACAATGGATTGAGCAATCTCCCTTGGCCTATAATCCCCCTTGGCCAATCCACCATATTTTGAAAGTTCTTCGAACCGCTCTTCCAGTGACCTTTCCAAATCCCGGTAGGTCCGATTTCTTGAATCCATCATCGCACAGGCAATGATGGCAATGTCTTCATGCACAAGCCAGTGATATTCTTCCTCCTTGACCTCGCAGAGAACTTTCTTGGCTTTTTCAGGAGAATAGACTTTCCACCAGAATCCTCTTCGCTCAAAGTTATACCCATGGAGAAGGGAGAGAACTGGATACTTCGCATTTGGGTTTTGATAAAAATCTTCCGGCAGGATGATAAAGAAACCTTTCTCCTTGCCTAGGACATTTGAAAAAAACGTCTCGTATCGGACCAGATATTGAAATCTCTGGGAGGGTTTCGGAGAGAGAAGATACGAAAGTTCGCCATCTTCGGGACAGCACGGATGGCCAGCAGCGAAGGCCTCAAGGAAGAAGCCTAAGAAAAATAGGCTGCAAATCGCAACCAGGCAGATCGGATACCACCTTTTTAACTCCAGCATAAATAATATATATCTCCGAAGAAGCGTCTTTACAATCCTTTCAACGATGCCACGAACCAACTCTTATCCATGACAGATCTAAGGCCCTCCGTACAGTTCAGGCTTCCTCCTCTTGTCCCAATATTGACCAAACCAAGTGGGGCATCGGATGGAAGTAATTTGGGACTTTAGTGAAAAATGCTTCCACTTTTGACTCTGCCGGGATAATCGAGTTTTTGGAAAAACCTGATGATTATAAGAGCTTATGATGATAAAGAAACTTGGTACTAAAATTGCTCAAAATACATTAGGAAGAAAATGAAAAAAGAACAAATTTGCACGAAGGCCGTTCACGAGTGCTTGCTATGCAATGGATGTAAATGGTGCATTAAGTAAGCGTCGATTGAAAGGACCCTATGAACATATCGAAATTTTCCATAGATAGGAGAACGTCTCCTCGGGTGTGGATGTACCTGCCGCTCGAATACCAGCTCAAGCATGCCCCCCGTGCTTGTGGAGGAATTGTCATCGATGCGAGCGAGACTGGCTTTCATATTTATTCCACGGAAAACATCCCCCTTGGTACGAGATTGAAGATAGACGTTTTATTTCCCAAGAAATACGAATTGGCCAATTTCGAGGTGCTCGCCGAAATCGTCTGGAAAAAGGTCAGTGTCGATATGAGGGGAAAGGGGTTTCAATACGGATTAAGATTTGTCCAGATTTTGGAGGAAGATTCTAGGAAATTAAAAGAGCTTTTAAGCGATCGATCTACATCAGAAGATTTTTCTGATCATCTGTGGAACAAACCCTAGCTTGAGGTCTAGGAAGAAATGGAACCGACCAAAGTGGTTGTCAGATATGCCAATGGAACCATCGCTAGAGGCTTCATGCAGAATTTCTCTCCCAATAGGGATTTCTTCTATCTTACCCCTGCTGACAGACCCTCCGGCCAGCCGCTTCAAGTATCTCTAAGACGCCTGAAGGCTGTGTTTGTGG
>CAYMJV010000143.1:0-4795 GCA_964390545.1 uncultured Syntrophaceae bacterium | reverse complement strand
TGGGAGAAAATCTATATGAAACTGGTAAAAGAATGGAAGTAATGGAGGAGAAGGTCAAGAAAGAAAAAGATGACGTATGGGGTGAGATGAAGAGCGGGGTGAAGAAAAAAATTCTGAAAGATGAGAAGGAGACTCAGAAAAAAAGTCAGTAGCTAATCGAGAAATCTTCAAACTCGCCAGTGTAATTCTCCCAGGTGGTGCGGACATTCATCACTCTGGCTTCGGACGGACCCCGATAGCACCATTGAATGATCTGATCGACATTCTTCTTATCCCCCTCAAAGAGCGCTTCCACCGAACCATCCCTGCGGTTTCTCACCCAGCCTTTCATACCTAGTTTATAAGCCGTCTCCTGAGTATGGTGCCGAAAGTAGACGCCCTGGACCCTCCCTTCTATGATCACCCGTGCCCTTACCTTGTCCATGTGGGTTTAAAAAATATCATAGGATCGTCATAAAATCAACGGCACAATCAGGTCCGGCAAGAAAGCGAATTTAAACTTGAAAAACGAGGATTGAATCGATTAAAATTTTTGTATTTCTTTACGAGGGAAATGGTTGATGGGGAGTGAAAAACTCTATCTGGGTATCGATGTCGGTTCCGTTAGCGCCAACACCGTCATTATGAATGATCGTCAGGAGGTGCTGGAGGAACATTACACCCGGCTCAAAGGACAGCCCCTCCAAACCGTATCAAAAATATTGGAAGAGATCCTCCAGCGGCTTTCGCCCGAACAGTTCCGCACTCTTTCTTTTACAGGAATCGGAGGAAAGCTTATCTCCGAACTGCTGAGCGGGAATTTCATCAATGAGATCATCGCCCAGGCAAAGGCTGTTCAACATTTTTACCCCCAGGTTAGAACGATCATCGATATGGGGGGAGAAGATTCCAAGCTGATTCTTATTGAGGAAGAAGAAGGTCATCATAAGATTGGCGATTTCTCGATGAACACCCTCTGTGCTGCAGGCACAGGGTCATTTTTGGATCAGCAAGCCAGCCGGTTAGGTCTCACCATTGAAGAGTTTGGTCAATTGGCTTTGAAATCGACGAACCCGCCTCGTATTGCAGGGCGATGTAGTGTCTTCGCCAAATCAGACATGATCCATCTCCAACAAATTGCCACACCCGATTATGACATCGTCGCTGGCCTCTGTTATGCCTTGGCAAGAAATTTCAAGAGCAACATCGGTAAAGGGAAAATTTTTGCTAAACCGGTCTCCTTCCAAGGAGGGGTGGCGGCCAACGTGGGAATGCGGAAGGCCTTTCTGGATGTGCTGGAACTCTCTGACGGAGAGTTGATCATCCCAAAATATTTTGCATCGATGGGAGCTATCGGTGCTGTTCTGGTCACCCAGGAAAGCAAAGAGGTTAGAAAAGGTTGGAAAGGCCTCAGCCGCCTCTATCAATACGTTCAGGAACATCAAGAAGCACAGACCCCGTTAAAACCTCTCTGTCTCGCTCCTCATCATCTCTCACCCCCACCCCATGCACCACGCAGGGTGCATGACAGCCCCGAACCACGTTGGATTCAGGGCCAAAGTCCTGAACCTAACATGGTTCAGGGCCAGCCCTTTTCCGATTCTATAGGTAAAGAGAAGATTGAGGCCTATCTCGGTCTGGATGTCGGTTCTATCAGCACCAATCTTGTTGTTATCGATCGAGAGAAGAAGGTTCTCGCTAAGAGATATTTGATGACCGCCGGTCGGCCCATCGAAGCGATTCGCACGGGTCTTCAGGAAATTGGAGAGGAGATCGGTGAAAGGGTGGAGATCAAGGGAGTGGGGACAACCGGGTCCGGCCGTTACTTGACTGCTGATTTCGTCGGAGCTGATCTGGTGCGTAATGAGATCACGGCTCAAGCCACAGCAGCCATCCATATCGATTCCACCGTGGATACGATTTTCGAGATCGGTGGGCAAGACTCTAAATATATCAGTATTGATAATGGGGTGGTGATTGACTTTGAGATGAACAAGGTCTGTGCAGCTGGAACCGGGTCTTTCTTGGAAGAGCAGGCCGAAAAATTGGACATTTCCATCAAAGGGGAATTTGGCGCTCTTGCGCTCTCTGCCCAAGAGCCGGCGAGAATGGGGGAACGGTGCACGGTATTCATCGAATCCGACCTGGTTCATCACCAGCAGAGGGGTGCCAAAAAGGATGATCTCGTTGCTGGACTCAGCTACTCCATTGTCCAGAACTACCTGAATCGGGTGGTTGGGGATCGCCGCATCGGTAATCGAATCTTCTTCCAGGGAGGGACAGCCTTCAACCAGGGAGTGGTGGCAGCTTTTGAAAACGTCCTCGATAAGAAGATCACTGTTCCTGAGAACCACGATGTGACCGGAGCCATCGGTGTGGCCATCCTGGCCATGGAGGAACGGATCTGGGAGCGTTCTACCTTCAAGGGATTCGATCTGAGCCAGCGCCGTTACGAGCATACCTCCTTTGAATGTAAGGGCTGTCCCAATCTGTGCCTCATTCGAAAAGTGAGTGTGGAAGGGGAAAAACCCCTTTTCTACGGAAGCCGATGTGAGAAGTATGATGTCATCAAGCGAACGAAAGGATCCGATCTTCCCGACCTCTTCGAAGAGAGGGAGAAATTACTCTTCGCACCCTATGAAGGGGAGGAGCATCTTCCACCGCATGCTCCAGAGATTGGAATACCGCGAATCCTCTTTCACCATGAGATGTTTCCCTTCTGGAAGGCGTTCTTTACAGAACTGGGTTATCGGGTCGTCCTTTCCGATCCTACGAACAAGGAGTTGATTCGAAAAGGCGTGGAGAACGTGGTGGCGGAAACCTGCTTCCCGATCAAGGTGAGCCACGGTCATGTCCTCAACCTTCTGGAGAAGGGGGTGAAGAAAGTATTTCTGCCAAGCATCGTTAACCTTAAGGCCTCCCATCCCGATATCCCAAACAACACCGCTTGCCCGTATGCCCAAGCCTTCCCTTATGCGGTCCACTCTTCCATCGATTTCGGAAAGCGACAGGGGAATGTCCTTCAACCCATCCTTCACTTCGGTTATGGTCGGGATCATCTGGAAAAGGAATTAGTCGATTTTGGGGAGACGCTCCATCGGGGGCCGAAGCAGGTGAAGAAGGCCCTTGAGAGAGCGGAGAGATTCCAGGCCCGCTTCTACCAATCGCTGCTCCATCGGGGGAAGGAAATTCTGGATCGGGTTGAACCGAATGAAAAAGTCATGGTCATCGTGGGCCGTCCCTATAACTCCTGTGATTCTGCAGTCAACCTTGATATTCCAAAGAAACTGAGAGAATTGGGAGTGCTCTCCATTCCCATGGATTTCCTTCCATTAGATTCTGTGAAACCTTCTGAAGAGATTCGCGAAATGTATTGGCGTTACGGACAGAAGATATTGGCAGCGGGGAAGATCATCAACGAGGATCCCAAGCTTTATGCGGTCTATATCAGTAACTTTGGGTGTGGCCCTGATTCCTTCATCATCCATTTCTTTAGAGATCTGTCCAGAGGGAAGCCCTACCTTCAATTAGAGATTGATGAACACAGTGCGGATGCAGGAGCGATCACAAGGCTGGAAGCCTTTTTGGATAGTCTGAAGAATGTGAAGACTAAAAAGGGTCTTCTTCCAAAGAAGGAAAAGGCGAAGACCGATCGGACGAAAAAGATCTATATCCCCCAGATGTGTGATCACTCCTATGCAGTGGCCGCTGCTTTCGAAGCCTGTGGGGTGGAGGCCGAGGTCTTCCCTGAATCGGATGAGGAGACCCTCTATTGGGGAAGAAAACTTACCTCCGGCAAAGAGTGCTATCCCTGTATCGTCACCACAGGCGATATGGTGAAGTTGCTCAAGGACCCCCATTTTGATCATCAAAGAGCCGCCTTTTTCATGCCTTCCGGGGACGGTCCCTGTCGGTTTGGGCAGTACCATCGTTTCCATCGCCTTGTCCTGGATGATTTGGGTTTCCAACATGTTCCCATCTATTCCCCCAATCAGGATGAGACCCTCTATAGTGAACTGGGAATCATGGGTTCTCAATTCACCCGTCTGGGGTGGCAAGGGATTGTAGCTGTCGATCTAGTAATGAAAAAACTTTTTGAGACCCGTCCCTATGAGAAAGAGAAAGGGCGTACCGACCAGGTCTATCAAGACTCTCTCAAAAGAATATGTGAGACGATCCGGCAAAAAGGCAATTTAGAGAAGACGCTTCAGAAGGGCCTTGAGGATTTCAATCGAATCGAAGTCAATGGACTTGGGACAAAACCGATGATCGGAATTGTAGGAGAGATCTTTGTCCGCCTCAACCGGTTCAGCAACGAGGATGCGATTCGAAAGATTGAGCAGTTCGGGGGAGAGGCATGGATCGCCCCCCTCACGGAATGGATTCTTTATGTGAATACCATTGCCAAGAGGAGAAGCTTGAAGAAAAAATCCTTTTCTAACCTTTTAAAGGTTTTTCTCACAGACTACTATCAGAAAAAGGATGAACACCATTTGGAGAAGCTATTTAAGGGATCTCTCAGAAACTTTGGGGAGCCCAAAACAAGATCCCTTTTTAGAAAGGCTAAGCCTTATCTCGACTCCTCCTTCGAAGGGGAAGCTATCCTCTCGATCGCGAAGACCATCGATTTTGCGAAAAGGGGAGTGAGTGGCGTTGTCAATATCATGCCCTTCACCTGTATGCCCGGGACGATTGTTAGCACCCTTCTGAAGCGATATCGGGAGGAGAATAATAACATTCCTATCCTCAACATGGCTTATGATGGCCAGGAACAAACCAACACGTTAACCCGCCTTGAAGCCTTTATGCACCAGGC
>CAYMJV010000142.1:0-4824 GCA_964390545.1 uncultured Syntrophaceae bacterium | reverse complement strand
AAATGGATGGAATTACGATCATCATGATCGAGCATCGCTTAAGGGAACTCTTCCGGCTGGTGAGCCGTGTGATCGTCATGAATTTTGGTGAAAAGCTTGCTGAGGGCAATCCAGAAGAGGTGATGGCAAAACCAGAAGTGAGGGAAGCATACCTCGGAACGGAGGCAGGACAATGTTAGAAGTCAAGAACCTGATGGTGTTTTATGAGAATGCCATAGCCATTAATAATATCAACATGAAGTGTGAACAAGGGAAGGTGACAGGTGTTTTTGGGGCCAACAGTGCAGGTAAATCTACACTGATGTACACCATCTCGGGGATTATTTTGGATGTGAAGAAGAAGGAGGAGATGAAGGGAGGAGAACGGATTACTGTCCTCGGGACTATCATCTTCGATGGAACGGATATCACACACATGAAACCGAGCGACAGGGCGAAAAAAGGGATTGTCCTCTGTCCAGAGAGGCGAAGGATCTTTCCTGAAAGCAGTGCATTGGAGAACCTGAAGATAGGAGGTTACTTAGCGACCAAGGCCCAGGCGAAAAAGACACTCGATTATGTTTTTACTATCTTTCCAGCTTTGACAAAGCTGAAGAAGAGGGAAGGGGGGTTTCTCAGCGGGGGAGAGCAGCAGATGCTAGCCATTGGAAGAGCCCTGATGGCACAGCCGAAATTGTTACTCCTGGATGAACCTCTTCTTGGGTTGAGCCCTCTCATGGAGGCCATGCTCGTACGGTCTATCCGTGGTATCAATCAGCAAACCGGCATCACCACTATGATTTCGGAACAATATGCCCGTCCTATTTTGCCAATTATCCATCATGGATATATCCTTGAAAACGGCGGGGCTGTTCTGGAAGGTTCCTCCCAGGAACTGATGGAAAACCCCGATGTAAAATCCGCCTATTTTGGTTTGTAGACTTCAAGACAAAAGAGTCAAGAGGCAATTCGAGGGTAGTTTGGTATTATACGATGGGTTCTCATTAGCTTTCTTTAACTTGTTTCTTAATCGTTTTAATACATTCAAAAAAAGTTAAGCCTTTAAGCTCAGCTTCTTTTGCAATAATTTTTCTCGCAACGTGGATTTGCTGCAGAGCGGGATCTTCGGGAAACTCCTCCTCTACAATCCCTTTGAATGAATCAACGAATGTTGTTATTGAGGTCAAATGGCTGCCGCCATGGGACGTACTTCACGTGCCACCTGCTCGGACAACGCATCTTCGGCAATATCCATATCATACCGACTTTGCAGGTTTATCCAATAACGCGGGCTTTGCCCGAAATAGCGCCCCAGGCGCAAGGCAAGCTCCGCTGTTACCGGACGTTTGCCATTCACAACGTGATTGATACGCATAGCGGGGACGCCTAACTCCCGGGCGAGTCGGTATTGTGATAATCTTAACTCGTCAAGCAACTCTTTTAGATACACCCCGGGGTGTACTGGAGAAATACGCTTCTTGTTCATGTCGACCTCCTCAGTGATAATCGACGATTTCCACCTGTTCTGCATTACCATCGCGCCATTCAAAACAAATACGCCACTGATCGTTAATGCGAATGCTCCATTGCCCTTTACGTTCCCCCTTCAAAGCCTCAAGTTGGTTTGATGATGGTAGACTTAAATCTTCAAGCTGAGTTGCCGCATCAATCGCATTAAGTTTCATAAAAGCACGGTGATGAATGTCATGTGGAAACTTTCTGGAAAATTGGCGGTTGAATATTTTTCTGGTTTCACGGCAACGAAACGACCTGATCATGTAACAATAATAAACAATTTGTTTACTATTGTCAAGAGGGAAAACAATAAGGATTTGTAGAAGGGCCTAAGATTCTTGCTCAGTGTAGGTCAGATGTAGTCAAGTCTTTATCCTCCACTCTTTCAGAGGCTCTTATGTTAAGCTGAAGATCCAAGCTATTTAAGAAAAAAGATTCGACCCCACAGCTGTACGCTAGAACATTACTTTCAAATTGCCCCATTCCCCCTTCGGTTTTGAGTCGTACCGACTTTGCTAAAGGGGGTCTTTAATACAAACGCATCAAATCCTTTGAGATTGGCTTCTCACCCCCTCCCTCTCCCCTCGAGAGACTGTGTCGTAATGAGGGAGATGCCATGTTTGTCATTCTGAACGAAGTGAAGAATCTCATAGAATCAACAAGTTAGAAAACAGAGATTCTTCGGCTAACGCCTCAGAATGACATTACGACACAGTCTCCGAAGGGGAGAGGGGAAGGGTGAGGGGTGGTTGAGCCGATTGTCAAAATTAATATTACGTTTGCATTAGTTATAGTAGCGATAATGTGAAGAGGAGCGCAGAATTCTTGCGAATATCTTTTCGAAGATTTAAAATTTAGGTTGGATCAAGGAGTGAATTAAATGGCCAGATCAAAATTTAGAAGTTTGAGACTATCCGACAAGGATCTCGATTTCTTGGTGGAAACTGTGTCGCCCGGAGTCATCGATAAGCCTAAGCTCAAACAGATTATCAGGGAAGACGAGAAATTCAGGAATACGTTCATCGACGATGAAAAGGTCTTCAGAAAACTGATGGATGAGGAAGAGATATTCTTAAGGATCTCGCCAGCTCTCTTCTTTGAAATCCTCCTCAGGAAAGTAGCCAGAGACCTCAAAGACGTGAGCTATACTATAGAAAAAACCGGTACAACAAAAATTCCTATCTTCGACACAAAAGATGTGGTGGAGTTTCTAGCCAAAGAATCTCTCCTGGGCTACCTGGCCGACATGCTCTCGTCTTTTACTCGAATCGAAACGTATACCTTTTCGATTCAGGTAGGAAAGCATCTCTTCGAGAATATTAGGTTTAATGACCTCGATATGTTCAGCCTCATGGCTATCAGTGAAACAGTAGAAGATGAATACAGGCTCGGTTTTTACAAAAGAATTGCCGACATCTGCCTCTTCATCCTTGGCATCTTTCCGGATTATGCTGAATACGATTACCGCTACCCCTTCTCAGGACAGCTCAGGCCAAAGTTTCGCGGAAAGGTGAGGATGGGTGCGGAGGATTACGAAAAAGAAGGTCGGAAATTTTACAGATTGGCTGCAGAACATCCTTCGGCAAGAGAGCTAGACTTGTCTGACGTTTTCTGGACCCTTCACGAAGACTTTCCGAAAGCAAAGAAACCCCTCAACTTCATCGCCGAACACTATCTTCGATACAAGCGGTACAGATTTTTCGGTTAACCCCCTGCAGTTACCACAAAAAAGAGGCAATTCTATTAGCATTCGAGCGAGAACAAGAGGGATAACCCCTATTATTATACCTGCAATTGTTGGATAGAAGATGATAATGAGGTCTAACGATTACACCAAATGTTCATTTTATCAATGATAGAAATATTAACGATTACCAGAAGAAAGTAAGCATAGAGTATGTGTGTTTAAGAAGTACCGAAGACTTTTAGACAATTTTTTCTTTCGTCCCCTCATCCATCATCTGATCAGCCTTCTTCTTCCCTTTTCCAATGACATAATAAAAATAAAGGAAGTTTATAGCCCCGGTAAGAGCTAAACATGAAAACATAATCGGATAGCTGGTCCCTTGAAGGATGATCCCCATGATCATTGGACCTATACCCGCTCCCAAGTCGCCAAGTGCTGTAAAAGTGGCCATGGCTGGACCCTGAGCAGAACCTGCATTTTCAATGGCATAAATCAGCAAGGAAGGATAGAGAAGAGCCCATCCCGTTCCCAAAATCACTGCGACAAGAATAAACATTGGCAGAGTGGTGGAGAAGGTAAGAATAACCATTGAAATAAATATGGCGGTTAGGCAAGGGACGATCACTTTCTTTCTGTCATAGATATCTAATATCTTTCCACCTAAAATACGACCCAGGACAAGGGTAATAGCTAAAAAGATGAAGAAGATTCCAGGATTCGAGACCCCGTGCCTCAAGGCATGGAGAGGTAAGAAAGCAGTTAAAGTCCCCCAGATAATGTTGAGCATGAAGGCTATTAAAGAAGGCGGAAGTGCTTCACGAGTAAGAATTGTTTTGAGCTTAAAGGATGGAGGTTCCAATGGAATGACTTCCCTCTTCCCCAATTTTAGGGTGATGAATAGAGAGCACAAAGATAGGCCCGTGCAGACCCAGAAAAGGACAACGAAGTTAAACTGGTTGATAATGAGCATTCCGAAGTATGGCCCCAAGGCAAAGGCCATATTAAAAGATAAATAAAAGTAACTGATAAGCTGGCCGCGATGCCTTTCAGGGGTGATATTGGCTACCAGCGTGAAACTGGCGGTCGAAAAAAGGCCGAGTCCAATCCCGTGAATGACTCTCACGATGAAAAGAGGCCAAAAAGGAGGTGCTAAGAGATAGGCAATGGATGAGAAGACATAGAGAATGGTCCCGGGGATCATGAAGTTTCTTTCGGGGATAGTTAAAAGGGCCCTTCCCACGACGGGACGGAGGATCAATGAGGAGACACTGAAAATTCCGATTAGAAAGCCAATCTCCGCTTCCTTGGCTTCAAATCTTGAAAGATAAATAGGAATGGTTGGAATAAGAAGGCAGAATACAAGCGAAAAAGCAAACTGAGCGAAGAAACAGAGGATAAAATCACGACTTAATATCTTCTGGGTTGTCATATCTTGCATGGATATATCTTAATCTTGCAATGCCTCCTTTGTAAAGGTATTGGAACTCCTCCTTAAATCCAATCCCAAGAAAGTAAATCGACTTTCATCAATAATTTATTGAAAATCTTATTCCTATGGACCCGTATACCTTTATGTCTTTCTACCGGAAGGTAAACATGTAGCTTTCTATTATTGATTTCCATTTGTAATGTTGTATTGTGTA
>CAYMJV010000141.1:0-4827 GCA_964390545.1 uncultured Syntrophaceae bacterium | reverse complement strand
CCACAAGAAGCTGGTTACAATGCTTGACCGCCTGTCCCAATCCAGGTTTTTCACCCACATACGTAATTTTCCCCTGAACTTCAAGAACAGTTCGGCATTCTTCCAGAAGGTCTTTGGATGTTGCTACAATCAGCGTCAACGTTCCTGCTTCCACCCTGGCCGGTCCCCCGGTCACAGGGGAATCTACAAAACCTACCTTCTTTCTTGCGCATTGCTCAGCCACCCATTCAAGATTGTCTTTGTCGATAGTCGACATGCAGATTACCCTTGTTTCTTTATGATATCCTTCAAGGATGCCATCGGGACCAGTCACCACCTCGATGACTTGTTGGTCGTTCAACACGTAAACAATGACCTTGCCAGAATTTTCGGCCACTTCTCTACTGTTTCTCAGCGCAATCCCACCGGCACCAGTAAATTCTTTAACCACCTCAGGCCTCCGAGCATATCCCGCCACTTTATACCCTTCTTTGATATACTTTTTTGCGGCCATCATTCCCATCCGCCCCAGGCCGATGATTCCTATTGCTTCAGGCATTCTTCTCTCCTTTTTTCCCTTCACAAGCGGGTCATCCTTTTCAGCAATTTGGCTGCCCGATGAGGGTTAAACGCTCCGCACAAACAGGGCTTGGCCAGCTCAATGGCTGCTTTCTTAAAAGTGATTTTTTTCTTCTTGATATCTTCTACCATTTTCTTCACCAGATGACCAGAAACCAAACCATGGCCGCACATAGTGACAAAGTCAAGGATCTCCGGTGGCCAGATCTTGTCTTGATTTCCGTGAATTCCCAATGCAAATTCAATCAACGGTGGGTTGATTCCGGCCTTCTGACAGCACTCGAAAACCTCATCAAACAAACCTGAGACCACGACGGAAATGCCGATATTTTTTTCTTTCAATTCTTTCATGCAGGCGATCAGGCTTTTCTTGTCCTTGAAGACGACTTGCCATCCTACGGTATGTTTCCCCATGATCTGTTCGGGAGGCATCATGAATTTGTTCGCCACCTTACAATCTCCGAAGTTCAGATCCGTGTATTTTCTCGCAATCTCGGCCATCTGCTTTAAGCGCTCTCCGGCACCAATGTCGTTAAACCCCCTGGCCACGTGAGTCAACATTGGAAAATCTTTCTTCAGGCTCTCGATGTCTCCTGTGCGATGCAGTGTGTGTGTCATCGGATCTCCTTTAGTTCTTATTTATTTAAGGCCCTCCCCAGTCCCAGGTTCACCTTTCCATTCGGATAAATAGGAAACCCCAACTGCTTTGCGACCTCAAGCGCCGGACCCTTCTCTTCTTCCTCCGGAAAAGAAATCAGGTCTACGGAGAATACGGTTTCTACCTTTCCAGAAACATCTTTCAATGTTTGAAGAACTCCTCTGAGCTTATCGGGCTTCACTTCAAACTCAATGATGGCAGAGAGAACTTTCTCGTTCTTCAGCTCTGGTTTAAGTCTTCCGGTCTTCACGTCCTCAAACAAAAACGTCACGGGGTTTCTGGGTTCAAAAACGATTCCTTTCTCGGCTAAAGCCATAGCAATCAATTCGAGATCCCTGAGCCTCGCTCCCACTCCGGGACGACCAACTTCAACCGCCATCCCCCAAGAGCCTCGTTTGAAACGACCAGTAACCTCATTCGTCTTCATCTCCTCCGTCCCTCTTCCCGGAACTCCAGTTTCCTTGTGCTCTACCATGGGATCACTGAAGGCACGTCGAACCACCCTCGGCCACTTCAGCTCCGGCAGGTATATCGCTTGGGGCTTGCAGACATTTGCTCTGAAACAGACGCCACACTCCACACACTCATCCTCATCAATCCTTGATTTCTTTTTCTTCGGATTTTGCTCATCCTGAAAGAGCTGAATCGCTCCAACCGGGCAGTAGCTTACACATCGCCCGCATCCCACACATTTATCTATGGCGATACGCATTGAAAACCCTCCCGCTCGTCTCTTCCCCGCCCCTGCCTACCGCAGGCAGGCACAGAACGGGGATTTCATATGATTTACTCGGTCATGCACCCTTTCAGGAAGGCGCCGTGCCTCCTGATAACCTTCCTCGTTTTATCTTGTACTCTGCTCCTGATTGCGATAGTACTGCTGAATCGCCCTTTGGACATCTGAAATGTGCTTCTCCATTTGAGAGACCGCCTTTGAGCGGCTTCCACCCTTGACGGCTTGATAGATGTTCCGGTGGAATTTTAAAGATCGCCTCAACATATAGGGCAAGAGATGAAAGGATTCCCGCATATATTGTTCCATGAAACCCCGGATGGTCACGAAGAGGTTGACGAGGAAGCGGTTATGAGAAGCCTTAGCAATCAAGAAGTGGAAGGTGACATCCTGTTCGATGTAGTCATCAATCCTTCCTTCTTTGAGCGACCGGGTCATCTCCTTAATCAGAAGCCCCATCTCGTTGATCTGCTCAGGGCTCGCATTCTTTACAGATAACTCAGCTGTTCCGGTTTCTATGAATCGTCTCGCCTCGATCAGTTCAATGGAGGCCTGCTTATCCGATATGAGGGGAGGCGCCAGATGGTCCGTGAAGAGGGCAGGGATACGGGAACGAAGGACGGTGCCGTAGCCGGGCCGCTGCTCGAAGACTCCAATGCGGGTCAGGGTGCTTAATGCCTCTCTGAGAGAAGTGCGACTCACACCTAACTGCGCTGCGAAGACGTTCTGGTTGGGGACCTTGTCGCCCTCCTTAAGTTCGCCGCTCTGGATCATCCGTTTGATCTCTTCGATCACGGAGTCGGCCAGTTTCTTTTTATTGATCGATGCCATCGGCCCACCAATTAGTATGATGATAGTACTTTCATACTAAAGTGCAATTTTCTTGTCAAGGGGAAATCTGAGGTCTTCCTGCTCTGTGGGCGAAAATTAGTAAAAATTCATGAATAGAAAGTAGATTAGAAATGAAGCTCCCCGCCCTAAAGGGCGGAGCTTCCCGGTAAGGTAGTTTCCTTTTATATTGTGCCCCTTGGCCCCACCTGGAGGGCGGGGCTTGCGGGGCACGTGCCGGTCACCCGAGGATAATTTAATAGAGCTTCCGAATGTCCTTAAGGACCATTTAGTGACCATAATTGATCCGTGGACAATCAATCAAATACACGAAGAAAAAATTTAAATCCTTTTTAGTAAACTTGGTGATGGGCTTGTGGACCGTTGGGAAAGCTGGTTTGGTGATCCGAATTCTTTCAGTCAGATACGCATCCTTACCCTGGGATGATCAGGTTGGGCAGCCAAAGGGACAAAATCGGCACATAGGTCACGATCAGCAGAGCAATGACCAGTGCGATGACAAAAGGCCATACCTCTATCGCAAACTCGACAATCGAGGTCTTGCTCAGGGCACAGACCACGTACATCATAGTGCCCACAGGCGGGGTGATCGCCCCGATCATGCAGTTGAGGACGAAGAATATCCCGAAGTGGACCAGATCAACCCCTGCATGCTCCAGGAGCGGAAGGAGCACTGGTACTGCCATGATCATGACTGACAGGCTTTCCATAAAGCATCCAATAATGAACATCGCCACATTGATGATCAATAGAATCTGCCACTGGGCCATTTCAACGTTCTCAAAAATGGCCAGGATTTTCTGGGGGGCTAACTGATAGGTTAGGATCCAACTGAAGGGCTGGGCTGCGGACATGATGATCATGATAGAGGCGGTTCCCATGACTGATTCGATGACAATCTTCGGGATCTGGGTCCAGGTGATCTCACGGTAGATGAAGAATCCAAGGACGAAGGCGTAGGCTGCACCTCCTGCTGCCGCCTCCGTGGGTGTCATAACTCCCAGTATGATGCCACCCAGGATGATCGTTGGCATCCCCAGGGGCGGGATCGCGTAGATTGCAGCCTGAACGAGCTCCTTCCATGTAGCCTTCTTTTCGCTCGGATACTTCCTCTTCTTGGCGATAACATAAACGAAAATCATCAGCATGATCCCCATCAGCACCCCTGGTACAGCACCCCCCAGGAGGAGACGACCGACGGAGACTCCTGCGATCGAGCCGTAGATGACAAAGGGAATACTCGGCGGGATGATCGGGCCGATGGTGCTGGCGGCGCCCACTATTGCTGCAGAAAAGGGAACGGTATAGCCAGCCTTTTTCATGGCCGGGATGAGAATCGTGCCAGTGCCTGCAGCATCAGCCACGCCAGAACCGGACATCCCCGCCATGATCATGTTGGTCACCACCACCACGTGGGCCAACCCTCCAGTGATGTGACCCACCATAGCCCTTGCGATCCGAACCAGCCGATCGGTGATCCCTCCGGTGTTCATGAGGTTCCCCGCAAGGATGAAGAAGGGGATCGCCAGGAGCGGAAAGGTATCGATCCCTCCGATCATGCGCTGAACCATGCCCTGAAGCGGAACATGGGGGCCGAAGGCCATGAATACCGTGGCCGCAATGGCCATGGACCATGCAATGGGGACATTAATGACAAATAGAATAAACATGACAACAAAGAGCCACAGCATCAGGTCACCTGCTTTTCTCCCAAGGCCTCCCTTAGATGACGCCTGAAATCGCCCAGGCCATAAAGGGCTCCCAGGACTCCGGAGGACGGGACGACGATGTAAATGACGTATTGTGGTATCTGCAGGGTGGCCGTAATCTGGGTGGCCGATCGGGTGAGTATCCAACCATACCAGATTATGATAACCATCAGGGCAAGCGTCAGCAGGTCGGCTGCGAGGTTCACCCACAGCTGGACGTGGCTGGGTAGGGCCTTCACTACAGAGTCGATGCCAATGTGTCTCTTGTGCTTGGTACAGACCACTGCGCCCAGGAAGACGACCCAGATGAAAGCATACCG
>CAYMJV010000140.1:0-4868 GCA_964390545.1 uncultured Syntrophaceae bacterium | reverse complement strand
CGCAGGTGCTGGCAGCGGCGGGAGTGATTCAGGGTAAAGCGTGTTCAGCTTATCCAGCAGTGGGACCCGATGTAAAAATTGCGGGCGGCAAGTACGTTGACATAGCAGTGGATCAAGCTCATGTGGATGGCAACCTCGTCACCGCACCCGCGTGGCCAGCTCATCCCCAGTGGCTGGCAAAGTTCCTGAAAGTGCTGGGGACGAAGATCGAACTGTAGGGAGATTTCCTTCCCTGAAAGAGCCTGAGGGTGGGGACTATAGTGTTAGCATTTCCAGAATTTGGTGGAAAAGGTGACCGCTAAATGATGACAGTATGCAGAAGGCAGTATGCAGAAAGCGGGAACCAGCAAGCAACAAGCAGATAGCTGAAGCCTGTGGCTAATAGCTGACGGCAAAAGCAGATGACGGGGAGACGGAGTGACAAGGAAATGGGGTGATGAGGAGAAAGGGAAATGAGAGATGAGGGGATAAGGTGATAGGGAGATGGGGAGATAGAAAAACAAAAAGATGAGAAGAAGCGTATCTGTTATGCCGCTGTGCTATAGCCTTCAATATATCAAGCCAAGAAGGTAGAGAGGAGGTTCTCATGCGAATTGCAATCTTTGGCACAGGGGGTGCTGGCGGTTACTTTGGCGCACAACTGGCCCGCGCTGGAGAGGATGTTATCTTCATCGCGCGCGGCAAGCATTTACAGGCGATTCACACCCAGGGCCTTCGAGTGGAAACCTCCAGGGGCGAGATTGTCATTCAACCCGCGCAAGCAGTCGATGACCCTGCACAAGTGGGGGTGGTTGATTCAGTGATCGTCGGCGTGAAGACGTGGCAAGTGACAGAAGCGGCACGAGCCATGCAGCCAATGATTGGGCCAAACACCTTCGTGGTGCCGCTACAAAACGGCGTCGAGGCACCTTCGCAACTAGCAGAAGTGTTGGGCGCAGACCACGTTTTAGGTGGCTTGGGCGGGACGATGAGCTGGATTGTTGGCCCGGGCCATATTCGCAGTATCGGCGAAATGCATTTCATCAAATTTGGGGAGCTGGACAAGCGACCAAGCGAACGAGCTGAGCAACTGCGACAGGCCTTTGAGCGAGCTGGCGTGAAGGTCGAAGTCCCTTCAGACATCCACGTGTCGTTATGGGAAAAGTTTCTCTTCGTAGTCTCCTTCGGGGGAGTGGGCGCAGTAACGCGGGCGCCGATCGGGGTGATCCGCACCCTCCCTGAGACGCGACGGCTGCTGGAGCAGTGCCTGCATGAAATTTTCGCAGTGGCGCGCGCCCGTCAAGTTGCGCTGTCAGATGGAAGCGTTGAGAAATCAATGGCGTTTCTGGATTCCCTGGCCCCGAACGGCACAACGTCGCTGCAAAGAGACATTGCTGACGGCAAGCCATCTGAACTCGAGGCTTGGAACGGGGCAGCGGTGCGTCTGGGCAGGGAAGTCGGCGTGGCTACACCGGTCCACGAGTTTATCTATCACAGTCTATTGCCGCTGGAGTTGCGGGCGCGTGGCAAAGTCCAGTTTCCGGTGTGATGGGTGCGATAATGACACGCGATTTCACTGCAAACGCCGGAGCGTTCATCGCAGCAATTCTCTTTGGCGCATCGGTTGTGGCTGTCCGGGTTGCTGTTCAGGACATCCCGCCTTTGACTTTGGCGATTCTGCGATTCGGGCAAGGAGGTTTTCTCTTACTTCTCTTGCTGCTCATCTGGGCGCGGGATCTGCTACGTATTGCGTGGCGTGATGTTCCCTACCTGGTCCTTCTCGGAGTCATTTTTTTCACCATCTTCCCGGTGACCTTTAACATGGGTCTCCGCTTGACCGAGGCGTCACGCGGTGCACTGATGCTAGCAACGATGCCACTATGGAGCGTGTTACTTGCACGCATGGCTACAGGGGAGCATTTTAGCTTCCGCCAAATCTGCGGCGTCTTGCTGGCCTTCGCGGGCGTGGGCGTTGTGCTTGCAGAGCGCGGATTGACCTTTGTTGGCACAAGTTTATCACTTGCCGGAGATGCTCTCATGCTCGTGACCGCGATCTGCGGCGCGGTATATGGGGTCTTGGCAAAGCGGATGTTAACTCGCTACAGGGCGTTGAGCGTAACGGCGTACACGATGATGTTTGGCACACTCTTGCTTATGCCATTCACCTTTCTCGAGGATCCTTGTTCGGCCCTTGCGCGGATGCGTACTGACACGGTTATGCTCGTATTGTTCCTTGGAATATTCGGCGGAGCCATCGGCTATTTTCTGTGGACATTTGCCCTTACGCGCCTATCTCCAACGCAGGTTGCGGTGTATATAAATCTGAACCCCATGATAGCGACCCTCCTGGGCGTAACCCTTCTGGCGGAGAAACTTACAGGCATCTTCGTCGCTGGCTTTGCAGCAGTCTTCGCAGGAGTATTGCTTGTCAATTTGCCTGGCAGAGTTCAATTGGAGAGGCGCTCCATAGAAAATGTGGGGTCGGGCACAAATAATTAAGTATCGATCGCATGAAAAGAAAACGAGGCAATTCTGTTTTTGGTTGCTGGATTAATTCTTGAGAAGGTTTGGAATGGAAACAAAAATATAAGCGTCCCCCTTTCATTGAAGCCAGGTATTTCAGATTGCAGATTTGATGAAGAACGGATTTGAAAGCTTTTTCATCTCTGACTGAATTTTTCAGTCAACTTATTAACAAACAGGTCTTGAAAAAAATAGGTCTTGAAATGTGAAATAAAGGTTCTTATCTTTGGCGGAATTTGGTGGAAAAGGTGAACGCAAAGTGACTAAAGCGGATAGCAGATAGCTAATGGCAGATAGCATGTAGAAGAAGGCAGTAGGCAGCAAGCAGAAAGCGAGAATCAGCAAGCGACACTGATAGCTGGAAAAGCGGGAAATAAGAAAGAGGTGGAACGCTAATGGGTATTCATAAGATTGCCTGTGTTGGAGCAGGTTTGATAGGGCAGGGGTGGGCGACATTATTTTCTTCACAGGGTTTTGAAGTGATTCTGCAAGATGTTAGTGAATCGGTCCTGGAGGAGTCGATTCGTGGCATACGGTCAACCCTGATGTTTCTGGAGGCCAATAACCTTTTGAAACAAGAAAGAACTGACACCGTGTTGGGGAGGATAAAGACCTGCACGCACATTGGTGACGCTGTATGTCATGCGGACTACGTTCAGGAATCTGTTCCAGATAGTTATGAAATCAAGAAACAAGTTTTTAAAGAGATGGATGGGGCGGCTCCGAATCATGCCATTTTGGCCAGTAGCTCTTCAGGGTTACTCATGACTGAAATTCAAAAGGCAACAAAGAGACCTCAACGCTGTGTGTTAGTCCACCCTATTCTCCCGGTTTATCTTATACCTGTTGTCGAGATCGTAGGAGGCGAGCAAACCTCTCGCGAGACAGTTATGGCAGCCTACCATTTAATGAAGGAATTAAGGAAAACTCCTGTTTTGCTTAAGCGGGAAGTCTCTGGTTACATTGTGAACAGATTGCAGGCAGCGTTATTGCGTGAAGCCATTAGTCTCGTAGACAAGGATATCGCGAGTGCTGAAGACGTGGATAGAGCTTTTTGCATGGGAATAGGCCTTCGTGATCCTATCATCGGTCCATTCTTGCGGATACATTTAGCAGGAAAGGGTGTTGAAGGATTTATCGAGAATTATTCTCAATCCTACCGTTTCAGATGGGAGACGATGGAAACCTGGACCTCCATCCCTCCTTCAGCAGCGAAGGAAGTTGTAAAGGCGGTCAAGGAGATGGAAGTTGTTCGTACAAAGACTTTGGAGGAAATTACAAACTGGAGAGACGAAATGCTAATCAGACTCCTTAAGGTAGTGCGTGGGGAGTAGGATAGAATTTGAGGGTAGGAGTAAAAAATGGACAATCTTAAGAAAAGAAAGCCAATTTTAGCCTTTTTATTATCCCTTGTTACGCCTGGCCTCGGTCAAATATATAATGGGCAATTAAAAAAAGGCCTTTTCTATTTAGTAGGATTTTTCCTTGTTTACGTAGTATTTTCATTTCTGCTTTTAAAATTCCTAGGGTTGATATGCTATCTAGTAGTCATGGTTGGTTTTTTCTTATTTATCTTGCTAGATGCTTTACTAGGGGCAATTAAATTGAGGGCAATAGCACTCAAGTCATATAACAGATGGTACATCTATTTAATCATATTCCTACTAACTAGCATCGCCATACAGCCTCTACTGGGCTGGACTATCAAAAATAATATTGTCAGAGCCTATAAAATCCCTTCAGTTACGATGAAGCCCGCGTTGTTAGTTGGTGACCGTTTGATTGCAGACATGAGAATTTACAGAAGTGAAAAACCTAAAAGAGGGGATATAGTAATATTTGAGTATCCAAAAGATCCCTCAAAAGATTTTATCAAAAGAGTTATTGGTATGGAGAATGAGAAGGTGGAAGTCATTAATAACAAAATATATATTAACGACAAATTATTGGATGATCCCTGGGGATATTTTGAAGACGAGAGTTTGGTAAAAGGCCCTCCTGTGTTGGAGAAATTTGGACCCGTGGTTGTTCCTAAAAACTCTTTATTTGTATTAGGAGATAATCGAAATAATAGTCAGGATAGCCGGTTTTTTGGCTTTGTAAATATAAAAAACGTAAAGGGCAAAGCACTTTATCTTTATTGGGCTAAAGATAAAAGCAGAATTGCCATGGAATTAAAATGATGTACGTTTATCCGCCTGCGCAGAAGACCACGCCTGAGTGCAGAAACGCCAGGGCACTTCGGCGTGCAGGCACGGGCTCTGCCCGTGGGGCTCCATTTGTGAAAGGATCGGTCACTGCCACACTGCTAGGGTAAGGCATCAGTAACAAAGTATTTAAAATCAGACCTGGCGCATTAGGCCTTG
>CAYMJV010000139.1:0-4878 GCA_964390545.1 uncultured Syntrophaceae bacterium | reverse complement strand
CCAGTTTCAGATGAGGGTGGTCAAGGATTCTGCCTTCAGGATCTGAGAAGACGAGCTTGGGATATTCAAAGCTTCTCATGATGGATTCAACCCTTCGACTATCCCCGGCCTAATCCTTCGACTGCGCTCAGGACAAGCATCCGGGGTTTGCTCAGGGTTGATACTGAGCGGCGCTTTTGACCCCGTCCTAAAGGCCGAGGTTTGACGCCGTCGAAGTATCAAGAAAGAAATGCGCTCACTTTAGTCAGCTAGGAAGTGGGGTTTTAGTTAAGGGATCAGGTGGGGTACTTTCTTTCCCCCTTCGATTTTCTTAATGAACTTTTGACATTCTTTCTCTTCAGGGCTGCCTTCAAACGATTTGTCTTTCCTCTCTTCCTCATATCTACCTCCTACGATCGGCAAAAAATCATACTGAATCGTTTTTTTCGCTTTAACCCAACATTCCACAATTCCAATATTCCATTATTCCAATCGCGCAGCGATGTTGAATCATTTGACAAACCAAATGCCGATCACGATCAAGGCAGTTCCGATCACCCGTGGAAGTGTCACTCCCTCCCTGAGAATCAAAACGCTGAGCAAAGCCGTCACCAATGGGTAAGAAGCTGAAATGGGAACGATCTTGGAGGTTGCCTCCATCTTCAGGGCGGCATAATACGCCCACATCCCCAGAGTCCCTGCCAACAGGCCGCTTGCACCAAAAAGAAGAAAACCCTTTCCGTCCACTTCTATCAGGGCTCTCCCTCTTCCCAAAAGGAGCGTAAGGATCAAGAGGCCAACTGCGGCAATAGTAGTCCGGATGGTGATCCCGACCAGTGGATCGACTTTTGTCAAGGCGACCTTTTCAAGAATAGGGGTAAACCCCCATAAGAGAGTCGTGACAATCAATAAAAGAATGATTACCATTTCGGATTCCTCGATCCTATCCTATCTCTTCATCACGATTTCGAGTACTGTCATCGTGAAGATGGTCTTCGTGCTGCTTTGAGATTTTCTACGATGGAATATGGCAGCTTCATTTCTCCCCTTCCAACCCCTATATCTAGCCCATTCTTCTCAATCCCGTGGTAATCCGTTCCTCCCGTGACCAAAAGGCCATGCCTTTCCGCGAGGGTTTTGAATTGAGCCACTTCCAGAGCAGAGTGTTCGGGATAATAGGCCTCTATTCCTCTCAGGCCTGTTTTAACCAGTCGAAGGATAAGGTTTTCCAATTCCGAATATCCATTCAACTGGAGTGTATTTGGATGAGCGAGGACAGCCACTCCGTTGGCTTCATTGATGAAATGGATCGATTCTTCAGCGGAAAACCTCATTTTTTCCACATAGGCCGAGGCCCCTTTTTTCAAAAATCGATCAAAAGCCTCTTGAAAACTCCGGACATAGCCCTTCTCTATAAGTACCTGGGCGAAGTGAGGTCTGCCAACCTGTCCTCCGCCTGAGGCCTTCAGAACCTCGTCAAAGGTGATGTCGATTCCTAACTTGTTCAGCTTCTCGGCCATTCTCGGATTTCTTTCTGCCCTCGCCCTTTGTAAATATCCCAGTCGCTCCTTGAGGATAGGATGATGGATATCAATAAAAAAACCCAATAGATGCATGGACCCGGGCGAATGTTCAGCACTGATCTCAATACCTGGAATTACTTCAAGACCAATCCTCTCTCCCTCTAAGAGCGCCTCCTCCAAGCCCTCAATAGTATCGTGGTCAGTGATGGCAATAGCCAGAAGCCCCTTATTTTTTGCATAGTTCACAATTTCCGATGGGGTCATAACGCCATCGGACGCCGTGGTATGAAGGTGGAGGTCAATATTTCCCATTTATCATCCTTAACCTGAAGGTATATCTTTTCTTTATAAAAGAAGGGCTTCTCAAAGTCAATTAAAAACGATGGTGAATATGATTTACCTAAGGATTATCATGGGTTCTTCAATGTGAATAATCACACATTTCTATTTTAGAACAAATCCTATATGATTACAGTTGAATTATATTAATAGTAAATAACTAATTGAATTCTATGTATAATTTCAGATACAAATAATTCTTGACAAACCGCTTCAATTTGAATATATTAGAATTACAACTGAATAGAACGCCCGCTTAGGGTGTCTAACATATAAACCCATTCAACCGGGTAGGGATATTAAATTAGGTTTAGGGGGGGTGAAATAACCCTTTCCATGGATTGCGAATGGAAGGGGTTTTTTATATAGAAGAAAGGGGCATGATATCTGTGAAACAAAACAAACCACCAGGAAAAAAAGAGGAAAGTCTAACCCTCCAGGCAGTGCCGGCTTCATCTCTTTTTCATGAGAAATCGGAGATTCCCCCAATTCGGACCATCTCCTCTAATGGAGACGAAGTAGAAGACTCTTTGGAGGAATTTGAACTCGAGACAGAGGAAGAAATTGGGACTGAGGAGGAAGAAGAGGTACAGGTGGAGAAAAGCATCCAGGAAGAAGTACCCTATCAGCCTCAGGATATAACCCTGGAATATCTGAAAAGCCTCGAAAAGATCTCTTTGCTCACCCCGGAAAAGGAGGTTGAGCTGGCGAAGAGGATTAAGGAGGGGGAGCGTCAAGTCAAGCTCCTCGAAACAAAGACCAACCGTCTCAAGGCTAAAATGTATGCTCCTGCTCCGAAGAACGGGAGTAAAAAACCAAATAACGGTCATAAGCAGGCCCATAGCGCAAAAGGGAAGAACGGGAAAAAACCGAAACTGACTCCTGTAGAAAAGAGAGAACAGACCCTTCGCTATAAAAAGGTGTTCAATCAATACCAGCAGGCTGTCTTCGAGACCCAGCAGGCAAAGAATCAACTCATTCAAGCCAATTTGCGGTTAGTCGTCAGTATTGCGAAACGGTACGCCAACCGAGGGCTTTCCTTCTTGGACCTCATTCAAGAGGGGAATCTCGGCCTCATGCAGGCCATGACTAAATTCGATTATACCAAGGGTTACAAGTTCAGCACCTATGCGTCCTGGTGGATCCGGGCAGCCATTTTGAGGGCCTTTGCGGAGAAGTCAAGGACGATTCGCATTCCCAATTACCTATTCGAGATCAAAGGGAAGTTAATGAAGTCTTTTAAGGATCTGGTGAAGAAGCTGGGTCGAGAACCTACTTCCCAGGAACTGTCGAAAGATAGCGGGATCCCATTGCACGATGTGGATAAGATTCTCAACCTCATCGAGGAACCGATTTCGCTCGATATGCCCATCGGTGAAGAGGATAGCACGCTCGAAGACTTGATCCCTGATGACAAAGGCCTCTCTCCCAGTGATTCATTGCTTGAAAAGGATCTGATCAACCAACTTCGTAAACTCTTATCGGGTCTCTCACCCAGAGAGGAAAAGATCCTTCGACTCCGTTTCGGGATTGGAGGAGATGGAGAGTGTACCCTGGAGGAGATCGGAAGGCAGTTCGGGCTCAGCCGGGAGAGGATTCGCCAAATCGAGGCCAAGGCTCTGGAGCGATTGCGCGATCCCAATCGTTATAAAGAAATCAGAGAATATTTTGAGTGATTGGCTAAGGGAGACGGTGAAAGGGGCATTCTTTGAAAAGGAGAAGAATGCCTCTTTTTATTTCTATGGATTCATTCTTCCATCTGGATGGCTTCCACCGGACAATTCTCAACCGCTTCTTTACAAGATTCTGTAACATCCTCTGGAACTTCATCCACTTTCACTTTGGCTTTATCATCGTTCATCTCAAAGACCTCCGGACAGGTCTCTGCACAAAGCCCACATCCGATACAAGTTTCTTCGTCAACGACTACTCTCATCACCCATCCTCCTTTTGATTTCTTTAACCTTATGGTCCATTATTCATAAAAATCTCCTTTGATTTAAGCCAATCCTTTGACTTCCTCCCCGATTTTCAGACCGAAGAACCTGTTCAGGATTGACCCTGATTTCCCCTCTTCCTTGGGGGCAATCAAAGAACCGACCCGCCCAATCCCAGACTCATTCTGCTACGGCGTCGACTTCCTAAATCTATAATAGAGGTAACCTAGCACGACCCCCATCCCGATCAGCATCAAAATGGAGATGATCGTCTCCACCGAATCCAAGCGTGTGGCCACTTTTTCATAGGTTGCTCCGATCCACCACCCCACAAAACCGAGAAAGAGACATCGAAAGATGGAACCGAGAAAAGTATAGAAGGTGAAGGGTCTGACAGGGACACGAAGAAGGCCGGCAAAGATAGAAACGAGGGAAATTGGAAAGACCGGAATGGCACGGGAAAAGAAGATACTCAAACCTTCCTTTTTCCCCCGGAATCTTTTCTCTAAATTCTCAATCTCCTTCCAATCTACACCCAAGAAACGTTGATATCGGACCACCAGTGCCTTCCCTCCATAATAACTGATGAGATATCCGATATAGGAACCCAAGGTGGAGGCGATCGTCCCAGGAAGGACGATAATCCATAGAATTTGAAGAAAGGCGTTTGGAATTGAAAGTTCAGGGGAGATAAGAATGGCACCAGCGCCCATGATGATCATCGGGGAGGGAATGGGGACGATGATCTGCTCGATCATCACCCCGATGAAGACCGAGAGTTGACCATGGGCCCTCATCAATTCCATAATCCATTGGGTAATTTCTGAAACCAAGAACGCCTCCTTAACTTGCCATACTTCATAACCTCAGACAACAATTCCGTCAAGAGGATTCTTCACTCTTCCTTGCTCATCCTTTAACAAACCAAACATGTTTCTGCTCCAGGAAGGTGGAGCGCAAAAGGTATCCCCGTTAGCCCCGGAAGTGGGTGGCATTTGTACCGGAAATCAATTAATTTCGCTCGACCCCAGGCTTAAATTTTGGCTGATTAAATGTGAAATGATGTTTTCTTTGAGACAAAAAACGTCATATTCGACCGT
>CAYMJV010000138.1:0-4884 GCA_964390545.1 uncultured Syntrophaceae bacterium | reverse complement strand
ATCAAGTCCGGAATGACCGTTGTGTAAAGTCGTTTCTGAAACAGTACACCAGGACCCACATAGCGCAGAGCGATTAGCTAAGAAGCCAAAACTTTACGGGCAAATTCTTTTCCAAATTCAATGGCACTTTTCACTTCGTTTTCATCAGGAATAAACTGGACGGAGAGCTCTTTTTCCCAGATCTCAAATTTCTCCATCTCAAGATGTCTTCTCATCTCTTTAATCGCTCCTCCTCCCCATCCATGCGACCCGAAGAGCCCGAAGCTCTTTCCCTTGGGCCTCAAGCCCCGCATATAGGTAAGGAAATCTCCCATGGTTGGAAACATCCCATTATTCAGAGTGGGAGATCCCAACAAGATGCCCCTGGCTTCTAACATCTCTTCAATGATATCACTTCGATGATTGGATCTGAGATGAAGCAATCTCGCGTCCGCTCCTTCGTCGATCAAACCTTGGAGAATGGCTTTCGCCATCTTTTCTGTGCTCCCCCACATCGTGTCATAGATCACAAGAACTTTTTTCGCGGTCTTTCCTTGGCTCCATTCCACATAGGCTTGAATGATTCGGTTTGGATCTTTTCTCCAGATGAGACCATGGCTCGGCGCGATCATATCAATGGGGATGCCCATCTTCACTACTTCGTCCACCTTTTTCAAAATGAGGGGAGCCAAGGGCCATAGGATGTTGGCATAATATTTGGCCGCGTGCCTCATCACGCCATCACCGACTTCATCTTCAAATCTCTGGCAGGAAGCGAAATGCTGCCCGAAGGCATCATTCGGCAATAGAACCTGATCTTCTTTGATGTAGGTAAACATACTATCGGGCCAGTGAAGCATCGGTGCTTCCACGAAAGAAAGGGTGCGATGGCCGATCGATAGGGTCTCCCCGCTCTTGACCGTTCTGAATTTCAATGATTGCTGGTAATGTTTCTCGAGCCCCTTCTTTCCCCTCTCAGAGGTGACGACGAGGGGGGACCCGATTCGTTCAACGATCTGCAGCAGGGAACCAGAATGGTCCATCTCCACATGGTTGGAAACGACTATATCAATTTTAGCAGGATCGATGACCTCCGAAATCCGGCCCAGCATCTCCAGATAGAATGGGGCTTTGACCGTATCAACAAGAACATTTTTCTCGTCCAAGATTAGATAAGCATTGTACGTGCTCCCGAAAGGTGTAGAGTAGCCATGAAAGTCCCTTACATTCCAATCGATCGCTCCGACCCAATAAATCCCCTTCTTCAATTCCACCTTTTCCATCTGTTCCCTCCATTCATTTCAAATTCCCCACTTATTTTTCTCCCACAGAGATACCAGAAGTTTATTATAATCAAAAAATAAAGTCCCATCAATTATTTCAGCTGATGGGACGATGGGAAAATAAATGAATTTCTAAGAGTGAAACGATTTACCCCGTTAGAAAGCCCCAGCATTTATGCGGGGGATGGTAGAAATAGAAAGCATCAGCTCCTTATTGAGAGCAGGGTCAAAGCCCTGCCCTTTCTAAACGGGGTTTATTTCTTTATTTCAGCGGGTTTGCACAACATCTCCTTTTCCACGGCTACCCGACCACAAGCATCACAGACATAATTCAATTTCGCCACTTTGGGCTTGCACACGTGCCTTGGGTTGGAGACAGTGATGCCGCAATATTCACAGGCATAGGCTCGTGTGACCTCTTGGGGGTCACAGAGATGTCCTTTCTCGGCAGTCACCATCCCGCAAGTCTTACACTTATATACACTCGCTCCCGATTTCGTTGCCATTTTAGTATTCTCCTTTCAATATTTATTTTGTTGGGTTAGATTTAAAGGACCCGTTTAAATTATCATTCCTTTAACACTTTTAATATAATCACTTTTTCTCTCCAAGCAAACTGATTTTCAAAATGTTTTTTTAAAAAACTCCTTTTTAATCATTTCTTTGATTTATGGTTTCATTACTTTATTCGTCCCACCGCCCCAAGATAGATCGAAATTTCTTCCCTACCATCAATCCCAATCAGCCTGTCGACTTCCTCGTCACAAAAAGCACCCACGGTGCAGCACCCAAGATTCATTGCCGTTGAAGCCAGATAAAGGTTCTGGCCAATATGCCCCGCATCCATATAGATGTAACGATAGGCCCTCTCCCGATATTTCCACTTCGATCTTTCGACGATGGCTGTCCAGACGAAGATACAGGATGCCTCTTCCAACATCTCTTGACCTAACCCAGAACTGGATAGATCGCTACCAAAATTCCCCTCTTTGAGGAGGAAAAGTTGATACTCCTTCACATTGAAATGATAAATTCCCGGATTCAATTTATCCACCCGATTCACTACGACATAGGTTTCTATGGGATAGAGGGCTCCTGCAGAAGGCACTGCCCTGAAGTCATACCCCCAGGCCCTTGCCGTAATCCCCTGCGTGGCCCAGAGCAGCTGTGAGAGTTCAGCGAAGGTGATAGGGTAAGGAGAAAATTCCCGTTGGGATCGCCTCTGACCAATTGCTTCCCAGATTGGTTTTCCACCTTTTTGCTCAGGGGGGTTGAGGGGAATATGTTTTAGCGCAGCAGAAAACTCCTTATAAGGAGAGGGTTGATGGGCCCAATCGAGACCTCCCCGTGGCATTGCATTTCTCCGATACTTTGTCTCCTGATGATATAGATCCCCAATCTTCTCTTCCCCTTTTGTCATAGACACCCCCTGCGATGGTTTAAAGTTCGAAGTGTTCGGTAACTTAATATTTATTTTCCACCCAAATGAGTGGAAAATCAATGAAGATTGGAGGTTTTCAAATTGACGCGGCCAGAATCAAATGATAAGTTTGCCCTGTTAAGTAATTTCAAACAACCAAAGTCCACGATCATCCATCCTTAAAAGGGCGAAAGGGGATCTGAATGAAATCAGATCAGAAGCGATGGGACCAAAGATTCAAGGGAATGAAATTCGCCTTCGGTAAAAAGGCCAATCCTTTTCTACGGGGGCATATTGCCCTTCTCCCGAAAGGGA
The DNA here is from genome assembly GCA_964390545.1 of uncultured Syntrophaceae bacterium. Lineage (GTDB taxonomy): Bacteria > Desulfobacterota > BSN033 > BSN033 > UBA1163 > CAYMJV01. Next base: position 1,887 of record CAYMJV010000138.1, on the reverse strand, counting down.
AAGCTCTCGATCTGGCCGCCGGTGAAGGTAGAAACGCTGTCTTTCTCGCTCAGCACGGGTTCAAGGTGGATGCTGTGGATATTTCAGAAATAGGTTTAAGAAAAACTCAAGAATTAGCCGGGAAGAGAACGGTAAGAGTTCATACCATTCTTGCTGATCTCGACACCTATCAAATCAAGAGAGGAGAATACGACCTGATCACGAACTTTTACTTTCTCAACCGGAACATCATCCCGAGGATGAAAAGAGGGTTGAAGAAAGGAGGCGTGGTGATTTTCGAAACCTACCTCCTTGAACAGCGGAGGCTCCATACCGGCGGGCCCAAGAATCCAAAATATTTTCTGAAGCCAAATGAACCTCTCCAACTCTTCAAAGGGTTTCGAATCCTTGTTTATCGGGAAGGGATCTCCGAAGAAGGTGGAAAGAGGAAGGCGATCGCCAGCCTCATTGCCCAAAAGCATTAAGACGCATAGAGCAGAGAGCATAGCGCATAGAGACACCCTTTTCACCATAAAACAAATCCCAGCACCCAATAAGCCGCCATTCCCAGAAGCACAGACCCCCAGAGGCTCTTCACCTTCCAGGCAAAGAGAAAAACTGGAAGTGCTGCAAGAAGGTATTGGGATTTAATTTCTACCTGATTTCCATCCGTGAAGAAAGTAGGGAAGATGATAGCACTCAAAATGGCCACCGGGAAATAATTCAACCCTACCTTGAGCTTCTCTGGGAAAATCCATCTCGATAAAAAGGCCATGGGAATGAAACGGGGAAGAAAAGTCACCAAGCCCATCCCCAAGATGAGGACCAGCATCGACTGTCTCATGAGTTCTTCCTCCATACCCTTTCAATCATCATTCCCATTCCAGAGGCAAAAAGGGCAGTGAGCAGGATATACCAATTTCCCGGTAGAGCCCATTTGAAGAAAACAGAGGAAATTCCAGCAATCACCATGACCCAGAAATGGTGAGCATTTTTGATTTGAAGAACCAGAAGGCAGATGAAGAGAGCCGGTAAGGCAAAGGGAAGACCCCAACCCGTACCCGTCGCCAGAGAACTGAAGAGCGCGCCAACAACAGATCCACCTACCCAAGCCAACTGAGAGATGATCTGGAGTCCCAGAAGATAGTGCGGCCTGTTCTTCATCCATGGCAATTTCGAAATGGCGACCGCATACGACTCATCGGTCATTTGAGCTGACAGCAGACCAAGGGTTGGAATTCGAACATTTTGCAAATAAACGGAAAAATTGGAGCTCATCAGGATGTGTCTCAGGTTGATGAAGAAAGTGGCGAGGATAATGGAGAAATTGGGAATTCCCTTTGAAATCATTTCAATCGCAAGAAATTGGCTCGCCCCCGCATAGACGAGAAGGCTCATCAAGCCCACTTCAAAGGAAGTGAGCCCTGCCTTCCGAGCCAGAATGCCGAAGGTGATCCCTACAGGCAAGTAACCTAAGACGATGGGAAGGGCTCCCTTGACTCCATCTTTGAATCCATTTTTATTCATCGATTTGACTAGAGCGACCACATAATCCCCCCAGCCCCCCTCGGTTTCGAGTCGTACCGACTTTAGCAAAGGGGGGAGAGGGGGGATTTCCACGTGGAGTAAACTGCCCCGCAGCAGAGCTGCGGGGCATTAAAATTCACAACCTATTTCCATGTTGTCATTCCTGCGGAAGCAGGAATCCAGTCCTTCCAAGTTTTTCTGGACTCCCGCTTTCGCGGGAGTGACAGTGATTTAGGGTTTCTCAGCTATCCGCTAAACCATTTCGCCTTCGGCGACCCTGTTTTCATCCGCCCAGCAGAGCTGAGCGGTATTCAACAGGGATTCTTACAAAAGTTCTCTTTGGTGCGGTTGAAATAACCAAATTGGAGAGAGGGACCCTCT
>CAYMJV010000137.1:0-4890 GCA_964390545.1 uncultured Syntrophaceae bacterium | reverse complement strand
ATCGCTCTTCCGGTGTTCATTGTGGGGCTCATCTTTGTGTGGCGTTCATTCTACAAGATGAGAATACCGAAGGAAGAGGCAGCGAAATAGTTTCAAATAGAGAAGTAGAGTATTCGGTACCATCGCCTCTTCTAATCCCCCCTCACCCCCTTTAGAAAAGGGGGGCGCCGCCGTCCGAAGCCGGACTATGACGCCGGACGGACGGAGGGATTTTCTATTTTGTTTGGGATTTGGAAATGTGGTGAGTGGAATTTATTTGGGATTTGGGATTTGGAAATTGGGGTTTTAAAAAGGGCTCTATTAGAGCCCTTTTTTATGTATACCTTAGATCGAAGGCATCCTTGATCAGTTCAATCTCTTCTCCTTTGGGTCTAAGGAGAATGGCGACCACATCGAACCTCGCCTTCACCTCTTCAAGTTTCTTCTCCTTTAAGAAATATAAGGCCACCTTCGAAAGTTGCATCTGTTTTGCGGAATTCACAGCCAATTGAGGAGGACCGAAGGCAGTCGAAGTCCTGGTCTTTACTTCAACGAAGACCAAGGTATCTTCCTCTCTGGCAATGACGTCCATCTCACCCATCTGGCAGACGTAATTTCTCTCGAGAATGCGATATCCCTTCTTCTTCAAAAAACGGATTGCTATCTCTTCCCCTTTCTTTCCAAGTTCCTTCTTCTGCATTATTGAATTCCCTGAACAAATCCCGCCAACCCCCCTCGGTTTCGAGTCGTACCGACTTTGCTACAGGGGGGAGAGGGGGGATTATGAGTATTCTTTAACCCCTTCGAAATGTATTTTAGTGGAATTCATGGATACCACTTTCTATCGCCACGTCGCCTTGGGCGGATCACGGTGTACTGGACGCTGATAGCGTACGTCTGGATACCCAAGAGTCATGGCGGCGTAACAGGCATGATCAACTGGAATTCTCAACCATCCTTTGATCTTGCGGGAATGGTTCACCGCATTTACCAAAATGCCATTAAAGCAGCAGCCGAGACCCAGTGATTGGGCCATCAAGGAAGACTGGTAGAGGGCTGATGAACAATTGAAAGAAGATGAGCTGTCCCAGGATTCGGCATGGGTAAGGACCACCACAGGCGCATGGTAAAAGAGACGATCTCCCCCCTCTTTCATCTTCTTATAGGCATATTCAAACTTGGGAAGGGATTCACGTAAGTTTTCAACGGTTTTGGCCCCGGCCATCCAGGAGAGCATCAGACTCCCAAACCAGTTCTGAAGGCGTGAGAAGATCTTGCCGTAAAAATTGATTGTCATGTCTCGTAACTGATTTATTTTTTCGGGGGAGGTTAACAAAGCATAATTCACATTCTGACTGTTGCTTCCTGTTGGGGCATCGTTTCCCGCATCAAGAATCTGTTTCACCAATGTGTCTGGCACAGGTTCTTTCTTGTAGACTCGCAAGGACCTCCTTTCCAGAAAAAGACGCTGGAGGGCTTCCGGAGATGGGACTGGACCCATCTCTAAACGAGATTCCCTCTTTGAAGAACCGTTGTGAAGGATGGCCTCCGTTGGACATACCGCTCCGCAGTGGTCACATCCAATACACCACGCTCCCCTGACAACTTCCGCTTTTTTGTTTCTCATCTCAAGAACAAAACTCGGACAGACGGTGACACACAGTCCACAACTGATACATTTGCTTTCTTCCACCTTGGGTGGATCAATTCTCTGTTTCAAGAGCTCATTCCCTCCTTCCAATTTCCTTCTTCTCCGTGCCTTACACAAATATAAAGCGAGACAAACCCTGCACCATCATAGGTTCAGGGCAAGAATGTCCCGCCTATCTAACTCTCAATCAGATTTTTATTCCGCAATCTGCATTCCGAATTCCGCAGTGAATGATTTCCTAGTTAATGCTCCCCGTCTCCCTTTCTCCCTATCTCCCCATCCTCTATACGTATTCCTTCACTCCTCTAAAGGTTTTACGGTGGAGTTCGCAGAGGCCAAATTTCTCAATAGCGTCTCGATGTTCCTTCGTTCCGTAGCCTTTATGTCTGGCAAAATTATAATGGGGGTATTTCTGATGCCACTCCATCATCATCCGGTCTCGAGTGACTTTGGCGACAATGGAAGCAGCGGCAATGGAGGTGCTGAGTTGGTCCCCTTTCCGGATGGGTTTCTGTGGCAGAGGAATCTGGATCACTTGATTGCCGTCGATGAGGATAAAATCGGGAGGAATAGGAAGGCTCTCAATGGCCAGGGCCATTGCCTTTAATGTGGCCTGAAGAATATTGAGAAGATCGATCTCTTCTTGTCCAACAATTCCAATTCCCACCCCTGAGGCTTTTGAGAAGATGATTTCACAAAGTTCCTCGCGCTTTCTGGAAGATATTTTCTTCGAATCGTAGAGTCTCTCTTCAATCCCCTCCAGGGGTAGAATAACAGCGGCCGCTACCACGGGTCCGGCCAAGGGCCCTCTTCCTACCTCATCCACCCCAGCGATCCTTTGATAACCGCGCCTATAGTACATCCTTTCGAAATGGTCCATAGGCTGGATGGGAAGGTCTCGGAAGAGCATATCGTTAACTGAAGTAAGCACTATACAGTAAGCAGTAGACAGAGAAAAGATATGAATTCTCAGACTGCCTCCTGCCTAGTGCCTTCTGCATTCTGGTAATTAGGCTTCGGCTTTCTTTTCGCCTCGAATACGGGCCGCCTTCCCCTTCAGACCCCTCAGATAGAAGAGTTTGCCCCTTCTCACCTTCCCCCGGCTGAGGATATCGACCCGCTCGATCCTGGGGGAATGGGTTGGAAAGATCCTCTCCACTCCTATTCCATAAGAGATCTTTCTCACAGTGAAGGTGGAACGAATTCCTCCTCTTTTCTTTCGGATCACCACCCCTTCAAAGAGTTGGACTCGTTCCTTCTCCCCCTCGATAATCTTCACATGGACCCTGACCGTATCGCCCACCCTGAAATCGGAAAGGTCTGTTCTCAATTGTTCTCTTTCAACTAACTCCATAGGGTTCATCTTACTCTCCTCCTGTTTCAAGTTCGGAATTCAGATTGCGGAATAAGAAATCAAAATTAAGATTCCAAAATCCAAAATTAAGAAATTCCGAATTCGGCATTCTGCATTCCGCAATTAGGTAATTCGGTCTCCCAACAACCGATCCAAGATGATGGCGACGGCAGAGCGGACCGATAGATGGTTGTACCCTTTTCCTTCGATGGGTGCAAGGACATAATCCGAATTGTCCTTCACCTCTTTGGTCAACCCCCATCCTGTGCCAAAAAGAATGAAATAGGGAGTATCGCGATCTTCCAAAAGCTTTCGAAAAAATTCAAAACTTATGCTTTCGGGATGAGCGGAAGCCCCTGTCGCCACTTTCTTTGCCTTTTTCTGCCAGAGACCGGAGATGGCTCGATCCGCCTCATCGATGGTTCGGGCAACCTGAACGAGGGAGAGGGACTCCTTTCGTGTAGGATTGTAAACCGATCCTGCTCCCTCCCTCCAATGGCAGAGGATTCTCTCCACCAATCGAATCTGACTCTCCAGGGGTGTGATGACAAAGAATCCTCCTATCCCGAAAGTCCTCGCACAACGGGCGATGTCATGGATGTCGAAGTTTGTGACGGCGGTAGCCACCACTTCTCTCCTGCTATCGTAAATAGGATGATGGACTAATCCGATATAGAGGTTAGACACCATCTCCTATCTTCTCGCCTCGACCCTGCTGAACGATCTCTTTTAGGAGTTCCCTGTCTTCATTGGAAAGCCTGGCTTTTTCCAAAAGGTCGGGTCTTCTCATCCACGTTCGTCTTAGCGCTTCGGTTCTTCTCCATCTGGAAATGGCCGCATGGTTTCCAGAAAGAAGAACCTCGGGAACTTCCATCCCTCTGAAATTGGGAGGCCGTGTGTACTGGGGGTATTCCAGGAGGGATTGGAAAAAAGAATCCTCTTCAGCCGAACGGTCCGATCCTAAGACTCCTGGCAGAAGCCTCGAAACTGCATCCATCAGGACCATCGCTGCCAATTCGCCTCCCGTCAGAACATAATCCCCAATCGAAATCTCTTCATCCGCAAAAAGTTTCCTCACCCTTTCATCGATCCCTTCATACCGGCCACAGAGAAGGATGAGGTGGGAGCGGCATGAAAGCTCCTGTGCCATCTTTTGATTAAACGGCTTTCCCTGAGGCGTGAGAAAAATGGTCCAGACGGAAGGATTTTGGGACTTGACCCACTCAATGGCTCGGGCAATGGGCTCACCCTTCATCACCATGCCCTGCCCTCCTCCATAAGGAGTGTCGTCAACTATCTGGTGTTTATCTAAAGTGAAATCCCGGATGTTGATGGTCCGGATTTGAATGAGCCCTTTCTCAATGGCCTTGCCGAGGATGCTTTCCTGAAAAGGGGACGAGAACATCTTGGGAAAGAGGGTAAGAATATCAAACTTCATCCTCCTCCTCCCACAATCCGCCTTTCCGAGAGACCTTCATGACTCCTCTTGCCCGATCAACACCCTGGATGACTTCCTCTGTGGCCGGTAGAAAGATCTCTCCTCTCTTCCCTTCGACCACAAAAACATCATTGGCTCCTGTTGAGAAAATCTCTTTCACCCGCCCAATCTTCTTGCCCTCCTGAGTTTCTACGGACATCCCCAGGAGGTCCATCCAGTAATACTCTCCTTCTTCCAGGTCAGGCAGAACCTCTCTCTTGATGAAAACCTCTTTCCCGATGAGTGGTTCCACTTCTTCTCTCCTCTCAATCCCTTTCAAATGAAGGATGAGTCGGGGGGCTTGAGGAGTTGTTTCCAGGATCTCATAGGCCTGTAGACTACCCGCTTTCACTTCAATAAAGACTTCTCCCGAGGGAGGAAAGCAGTTAACATCCTCTCCAAAGTACTCTAATTTGATCTTCCCCCTGA
>CAYMJV010000136.1:0-4918 GCA_964390545.1 uncultured Syntrophaceae bacterium | reverse complement strand
TGTTCAGCAATCTTAGCCAACGCCATCTGAGAGAGATCTCCAAACATGCAGACCAATTATCGGCGAAGACAGGCAATATCTTGGCTGAACAAGGCAGAATAGGGTGGGAGTTCATTTTTATCGTAGAAGGCAAGGCTCGAGTCGAGAAGAACGGGAAAGTCATCAGACAACTGTCGGGAGGTGACTTTCTCGGGGAGATATCTCTCATCGATGGAGAACCCCGGACAGCAACGGTTACTGCCGAAACCGATATGAGCCTATTGGTCGTGCACAAAACGTCCTTTGACCATTTGCTTGATACGGTTCCAGGTTTACAGAGAAAAATTCTGATCTCCCTCTGTAAGTACCTTCGAAGTGCTGAGAAAGCCACCCATGAGTAATTAGAACTGGGTCACATGTGGAGTAACCCCGCCAAAATGTGCCTACTTCGCTCCTAACAGAGCAGGCAGTTCTGTTAGGTGCACTCTCTCGATCAAGCCAAGCATAAATTCCCCTAGGTATTAGAGATGAAATGCCCAAAGTGCCAATGTGAGAATCCAGAGAGTGCCAAATTCTGCAACGAATGCGGCAAAAAGTTGGAAATCGCCTGCCCCGAATGTGGGAAAGTGAATCCACTTGGCAGCAAGTTTTGTAATGAGTGCGGGCACAATCTCACTGTCCCAATCAGCCCTGCCCCGAAAGAACTCTCTTTTGATGAGAAGCTTGCAAAGATTCAACGATACCTTCCCAAGGACCTAACCGATAAGATTCTTGCACAAAAAGACAAAATTGAAGGTGAGCGAAAGCAGGTCACCGTAATGTTCTGTGACATGGAGGGATTTACTTCGCTTACTGAAAAGCTCGGTTCTGAAGAGACCTACGCTCTGATGGATCAAGTTTACGAAATTCTCATCCGCAAGGTTCATGATTATGAGGGGACAGTCAATGAATTGACGGGTGATGGGATTATGGCCCTTTTTGGGGCTCCGATAGCTCTGGAGGATGCCCCCCAAAGAGCTATCCGATCCGCATTAGCCATCCACCGTGAAATAAATAAGTTCAGTGAACAACTCAAAAGTGAAAAGAGAATACCAACCCTTAAGATGCGTATTGGTATCCATACAGGTCCTGTGGTAGTTGGCACTTTGGGTAATGATCTTCGGGTAGAGTTCAAGGCAGTAGGGGATACGGTAAATTTAGCCTCCCGGATGGAAAGTCTCGCAGAGCCTGGAACGACCTATGTGACCGAGGAAACCTTTAAGCTTACTGAGGGATTCTTCAGGTTTGAGGCTCTGGGAGAAAAGCAGGTTAAAGGCAAAGAAGAGCCTATTAGGGTTTACCAGGTAATCGCCCCCAGTACCAGAAGGACAAGGTTTGATGTCAGTGCTGAGCGGGGTCTAACTCCATTCGTGGGTAGGGAACGGGAGCTGGAACTCCTCCTCGATGGTTTTGAGCGAGTCAAAGAGGGAAGGGGTCAAGCCTTTTCGATTATGGGGGAGGCTGGGGTTGGCAAGTCTAGGCTTTTGTATGAATTCAGAAAAGCCATAACCAATGAGGATGTGACTTTTTTGGAGGGGAAATGCCTCTCTTACGGCAGAGGGATGGCCTATCACCCAATCACTGACATCTTGAAGTCGAATTTTGATATTCAGGAAGGTGAGGGGGATATTGAGATCCGAGAAAAGGTCAAGAGAGGCCTGGGGCTTTTGAGAGTTGATGAAACCTCTACTCTTCCTTATTTTTTGGAGCTCTTATCGGTGAAGGATAGTGGGATCGACAGGATTTCCATGAGCCCGGAAGGAAAAAAGGATCGAATCATCGAGGCCTTAAAGCAGATTGCTCTGAAAGGTTCAGAGATCCGCCCTCTGGTCATGGCGACTGAGGACCTTCACTGGATCGATAAGAGTTCAGAGGATGCCTTGAAATACTTTTTGGAGAGCATACCTGGGGCGAGGGTTCTATTGATATTTACTTACCGTCCAGAGTTTGTGCATACGTGGGGTGGGAGGTCCTATCACAATCAGATCACTTTGAACCGTCTCTCTAATCGGGAAAGCCTTTTCATGGTGGCTCATCTTTTGGGGACCCAGGAGATTGACAAAGACCTTGAGAAATTAATCCTGGAGAAGACGGAGGGAGTGCCCTTTTTTATCGAGGAATTGTTGAAGTCGCTGAAAGACTTAAAGATCATTGAAAAAAAGGATAACAAATACCAGCTGGCCAAAGATTTTAAGGCTATGGCCATTCCTTCTACCATCCAGGAAATGATCATGGCCCGGGTGGATTCGCTGCCTGATGCCACCAGGACAGTGCTTCAGACTGGTTCAGTGATCGAAAGGGAGTTTTCCTACGATTTAATCAGGTGGGTGACAGGTCTTCCCGAACAGCCTTTGCTTACTCATCTGTCCGCTTTAAAAGATTCTGAGCTTCTTTATGAGAGAGGGATATATCCTCAGACTTCCTACATCTTTCGACATGCCCTAAGCCGGGAGGTAGTCTATGACTCGATTTTGGGCAAGAAAAAGAAGGAGCTTCATGAAGAGATTGGGAAGGGGATTGAAGAATTATACAAGGATAGTTTGGCTGAGCATTACGGGGTCCTGGCGGAGCATTTTTTTGTGAGTGAGAATTTTGCCAAGTCGGCTGAATATTTGAGAATGGCAGGAAGGAAGGCGGAGAAGGCGGCCTCATTTCCTGATGCCATTGCTCACTCCAAAAAAAGAATCGCCTGCCTCGAAAAGTTGCCCATGACTGACGAAGGGCAAAGAAAGATTATTGACGCCCGGACGGCTCTTGCCTTTTACCTCGGTCAGCTAAACTATTATTTTGAGGCCAAAGAAGCCATTGACCCGATTATTGACCTGGCTATAAAACAGGATTATAAAAAGCGGCTTTGTCAGATTATAACCATCCAAGGCGTATATCATTATATGGTGGAAGAGAATTTTCCAGCAGCGTTTCAAGCTTTTGAAGAGGCGCTAAAGATATCGGATGAGATAAAGGACATTTTAACTTCATCTTATGCAAACCATTGGTTCGGGATGGCTTTGAGCTACAACTGTGAATTTGATAAGGCAATCTTCCATATGCAAAGAACCCTTGATATTAGCATCGCAGCAAAGAGTCTTTGGGGGACTGCAATAACCAAAGGGAACTTGGCTCATTATTGTTATCTATACCCAGGGAGGATAAGTTTAGGATTCCAGACCACCGCCGAGGCCCTTCGTGCAGCCGAAGAGAGCGGAGATATTATGTCTAAAGGTTATGTATACTCTTCCCACGGAATTTTCTGCTATGCGAGGGGGTTGCTCGAAGAAGCGGAAAGGTATCTGCTGAAGGGGATCGAGTTTTGCGAAAGGATCAATGAAAAGGGATGGAAGGCGATCGCACACCTTTTCTTGGGCGAGACCTATTTTGCAATGGGAGATTTCCCGAGGTCCAAAGATTATTATGAAAAACTATGCAAGCTTTTGGAAGATGCACACCTAATGCCATCTTCTGTGGGTTGGGCAAAAATAGGGGTAGCAAGATCAAGAGCGATGAATAACGAGAAGGATGTGGATTTAGAATCCTTATACACCCATTCACGAAATAATAGAGTCAAAAGAGGTGAAGGTGAGATCTCAAAGTATATCGGTGAAATTCTACTGAAAATTGATGATCAGCACATATCTGAAGCTGAACATTGGATTCGGAAGGCTATCGAAGCGGATCAAAGAAACCGTATGATGTTCCACTTAGGCAAGGATTACGCCCTTTATGCAGAGTTGTTCAAACGAAAAGGCGATAGATTAAAAGCCCAGGAGAATCTCGGCAAAGCCATCGAAATCTTCAAAGAATGCGGCGCCGACGGCTGGGTGCAAAAATATGAAAAGGAACTGGCAGCACTTACGTAAAACATAATTTAGGCCAGAATGACACGGTGACGCAATGGCGGCGTGACGGGGTGGAGCAGTTATCTCCGTGTCTCCGAATCACCCCCTCTCCGGTTCACTGCCGACGGCACCATTTTAGGATTTCTTTAAGAGAAAAGGTATTCAGAAGGTCCGGGGATTCGAGCCAACCCCTTCTCGCCACACCCACTCCCAAACTGATCATCCACAACTGATCCAAATGGTGGGCATCGGTTCCGATGGCCAGCTTGATTCCCATCTCCTTTGCCTTACGGGAATGAATATCATCGAGATCGAGACGTTCAAGGGTCGCGTTAATCTCCAAGGCTTTTCCGTTTCGCTTCGCCGCCTCCATCACCTCATCGATTTCGACCTCATAGGGAGCCCTCGCTCCCAGGAGTCTTCCAGTAGGATGGGCCAAGCAGTGAACCAGAGGGTTTTCTAAAGCCCGAACAATCCTCTTAGTCATCTTCTCCTTCTCCTGTTTGAACCCACTGTGGACTGCTGCCACAACATAGTCAAGGCTTCGCAAAACCTTATCTGGATGATCTATCTTCCCATCCGTGAGGATATCCACCTCTGTACCTTTGAGGATTTGAAAGCCCTTTAACTTTTCATTAATCCGATCGATCTCCTCGATCTGTTTTAGCAATCTCGTCTCATCGAGACCATGGGCTATCCTCAGAGACTTTGAGTGATCGCAGAGCGCGACATACTGATAACCCCTCTTCTGAGCTGCCTTTGCAATCTCTTCAATGGAAGAGGTACCATCACTCCATTTGGAATGGACGTGAAGGTCGCCCTTGATCTCAGGTTCTTGGATCAATTTGGGAAGGTTCCCTTTCTGGGCTGCTTCGATCTCTCCCCGGTCTTCGCGGAGTTCGGGTTCGATCCAATCCATTCCCAGGGCCCGATAAACATCCTTCTCTTCCTTCCCTCCGATCTTCTTCTCGCCCTTAAAGATGCCATATTCATTGATTTTGATCCCCTCAGCTTTAGCAATCCCTCTCAGATGAATGTTATGCCCCTTCGATCCTGTGAAATAC
>CAYMJV010000135.1:0-4924 GCA_964390545.1 uncultured Syntrophaceae bacterium | reverse complement strand
CCGCTGGGGAGAGGGATGGGGTGAGGGGTGACTCCTTTGACCGTAATTAGATCTAATACGTTTGTATTAGATACAACCCATTGCAGTTCCGACAGCCACTTTGTTGCCATGCTGATTCTCACACCACATATCTAGTACGAACCTTGTCCCCGAACCTTCGAGTTCTTTCGATGTGACAACGGCTTTGGTCATTAAGCTGTCTTCAACATCGACGATGGCGACGAATTTCAAATCCATCTTCCCATGGCTCAACCAGTTTTCTCCGAAAAGATCAACCATCAGCTCAATGAGATAGCCCATATACTGAGTGCCTGACACAGACCGCGTTTGAAGGCCGCAGCTTCTTGCAAACTCTAAATCGGTATGAATATTCTTTGCAGGCCAGCCTGCAGCATTCATTCGGCCACCTGAAAAGGCAAAGACCCTGGCCTCAGAAATCGTCTTTCTTTTTCCCGTAAACTCATCCCCTATCTTCGTGTCTGGCGCCAGCTTCCTCATTTTTGTCCCTTCGCGATTACCCCATGCGTCCTTCGGCGCAGGATCTCCCTTCCGTCTTCGTCGACGATCAGGGCCTCAATCACTGTATATAACTTATCTCGCTTTTCATATTCCTCGACCACTTTCCAGGTGACTCTGAACTGTTTTCCCACCCGGCCTGGGTTGAGGAATTCGACTTCCTCCTTGGCATGGACGCCTGCCATCCCAGCCTTTAGACCGAAAGACGGACTGCGCGTCAGGTTGCTCTGATTGAGCAGGAGGCCGGGATGAACCCACGGAGAGCCTGAATCCCTCTCTTCGAGATACCGGGGATGGTAATCCTGAACAGCATAGAGGTACTGTTCATTCAACTCTGGCGTGACCTGAAATGCAAAGGGCTCAAATCCATCCTCGCCTGAAAATTGTGATTTCTCTTTTCTCTCGCTCATCTCTTCTTCTTTCTTCGCTGCGATCGAGAACCTTCTGATCCTCTATCGAGCTAACATATTCGGCAACCAATTGGAGAAGGCTGGGATGAAAATATATATGAGTCCGCAGCCGATTAAAACCAAAACGAATGTAGGGTACAACTTTCTAAGCACATTCTGAGGCGATTCCTGCGCCACTGCGGCTGCCGTATAGGCACCCACACAGACCGGCGGTGTCAACAACCCGATACCAATAAAAACTCCGGCAACCACGTACAGTTGCATCAAATCCAATTTGAGCGCCACGGCTACTGGAAAGATCAAGGGGATCGTGACATACATGTTTGGGACTGCCTCCAAGAAAGTACCGAGGATCAAGGTCGCCACAGCCACTGCCAAAAGCAAGGTCACCGGACTGACTCCCATCGTGAGGCACCACTGGGTGATTTGCTGCGGAATTCGGGTATAGGCCAGGATCACAGAGAGAAAACTGGAAGCGGCAATGATAGCAAAGATAACTGCCGTGGTCAAAGCCGTGCTCTCGAGTGCCTTCCATATTTTGGACCAGTCCAATTCCCTGTGGATGAAGCCACTGACCACAGCTGCGTAGATGCAGGCAACAGCAGCGGCCTCCGTGGGCGTAAAGATACCGCCATAGATGCCACCCAAAATTACCACAGGCATAAACAGGGCTGTACTACCTCGGTATATAATGGTCCCCCTCTCTCGCCAAGAACACCTTTTCTCGGGCGTCATGTCCCGGCATAAGACCCGGGAGACTCCCATCAGCACGACCATCTGGAAAATACCCGGTACAATCCCCGCGGCAAAAGCCTTAGACACAGAGGCCCCTGTAATCGCACAATAGATAATCGCGGCGTTACTCGGTGGGATCAGAGCATCGATCCCGGCCACGGAAGCAACCAGAGCTGCGACAAATGCCCTGTTATAACCTCGAGCCACCATCAAGGGTATGAAGATTCCTCCAATTGTCACAATGCTCGCAAGGATAGAACCCGAGATGGCACTGAAGAACCCTTCTGTCAGAATCAACGCGATGGCCAGCCCTCCCTTCCAATGGCCAACGAACCCAAGGAAGACATCTGCCATACGCTGAGCCAGGCCACCCTGAACCATCAAATTAGCTGCCAGAATGTACAAAGGGATAGCCAGGAGGATGTACTTCGTGGTGGACTCAAGCATGACCTGGGAGAGCGCAAACCAGGAAATATTGAGATGATAGTAACAGATCGCGCCCGCTCCAAGGGCAAAACCGATGAAGATGGGGACGCCGACGATCAGTAAGACCAAACCAAGGCCAACGCCAAATCCAAACATCAGCCATCCTCCTTTCGATTTCCGGAGGAGCGCAGATCTTTCGCCAAAGAGATGACCGATCCCACAAACATCTCCGCGGAGAACAAGATCAGAAGTCCAAAGCCGAGGACCAGCGAGAGATAGAAGATCCAGATAGGGAATGCAATTTCGGTCGTCGTCTTAAGTCCCATCTGGTAGAATCCCCTCACCCCAAGGATACCACCGTAAAGGAGTAAACAAGAACCCATTCCAATCACAAGATAGATGATGGCCATGACGATGGCCTTGGCCCGCCCTTGGAGAAAGGTTGGAAGCAAATCGACCGAAACATGGAGATTGCGCTTCAACGCTACCCCCAAGAGCAAGAAGACCAGATAAGGCATGAAGAGGGATGGCAGCTCCTCCATGAACCCCCAGGTGCGGTTGAAAAACGTTCTGCCCAACGCCTCAGCCGATAGGCTGAGGGTGGTTCCAGCCAAGATGATACAGGCCACCGCGACCAATACCTTCTCCAGAAAATGACTTACTCTGCCCCACCAGGCCATTTTCACCTCCATCCTTTCTGGTGAACTAATACAAACGCATTAAATCTCATTGCACCGAATGGTATGGCCCCTCACCCCATCCCTCTCCCCAGCGGGGAGAGGGGAGGGTGAGGGGGACCTCCTGTCAAAAAAATTAATGCGTTTGCATTGGCTCACTACTTTTTCAAGCCCTGCTGTTTCGCTACGCCACTCCAAAATGCCGGGTCATATTTTGTGACCAATGGAGGATAGACCTTCTCAACACATATCTCCTTGAGTGTCTTAATATCCCCAGGGCTCAACGTCACAACCGCACCGCCCTTCTGTTTCACAAACTCGTCGAGATTGGCCTTGGCATCGTCCATCACATAATCCGTCGAATCCTTCTCAATCCGCGGGACCACCTTCTGTAATACAATCTCTTTGAGATCCTGGGGTAGGCCAGCCCACCATTTGGCGTTTACGACCAAGAGAGAATCAGGGTAGGCCGTGTAAGGGAGGGTCCCGAACTTGAGCATGTCCCACCAGCTGTAGGCCTTAATGGCCGATGGCACGGTCCAGATCGCATTGATCATGCCCTGCTGCAAACCTGTATAGATCTGCTCCGTACCCATCGATACACTGCTTGCTCCCAGGGAGTCCCAATAGGGCTTTTCGGATGCGGAGAGGAACCTGGCCTTGAGCCCCTTGAACCCCTCGAGATCCTGCACCTTTTTGGTGGTCGTGAACAGGCAAGCCGGTCCGTTAGGAAGGCGGCAGAGTAGCTTGACACCCAGCTTCTGCTCCAACTTCGCAACGGTCGCTTTTCCAGGGTCTGTCTCCCAGGCCTTTCGCTGCTGCTCATAATTGTCAAAGAGCATCATCAACGTGTCCGTGCCGAATTCTGGAGCAGCCGAGGCCAGGGTCAGGGCAATGCAGCCAGCCATCTCAACGCTTCCCTGAGAAACGGCAGCAATCGCATCCCGGGCACTATAAAGCTGGCCTGAGGGAAAGGTCGTCACATCCAGACGCCCCTTGGTCTCTTCCTTGGCGAGCTGGGCAAACTTCTCCGAATAGATGGCGAGATGATGGGCTGGAAACCAATGATAAGAATACCGCGCTTTGAACACTTCCGCAGCTGAAGCTGTCCCTGTTGACCCAAAAAATGCCAGTCCCATTCCTACCATCAAACAAATCGTAAAAATCGCCAATACCCTTTTTTGCTTCTTCATAGGCTTCACGTTGCACCTCCTCTTCAATGGTTTGAGTGAAGTTCAATCATTCTTCCTACCCCACCGAGGTCTCGTTGCATCCCACCTCCCTTCTCAAAATCTCTGTTGAATGAGGCTCCTCACTACTTGCCTTCAAACTTTGGTTTCCTCTTCTCAAGGAAGGCAACAATCCCTTCCTTAAAATCCTCACCAGCCTCAGCCCTAGCACGCGCGGCACCGGCAAATCGAACCTGATCAGGGAGCATCATATGGCGTCCCCTAACGGCCACCTCCTTCATGATCCTCATCGCCAGAGGAGCATTCGGCAAGATCTTGGCTCGAATAAAGCGATCGGCTTCTTCCAGAAGCTTTGAGGCAGGGACAACCATGTTGACCAGATGCAAGCCTAATGCCTCCTGAGCCTCCACAAAATCCCCGGTGTAGAGAAACTGCATAGCTATGTTAAAAGGAATGATGCGGGCGAGGATGGACGGTCCACTGGTTGAAGGGATGCCCCGCTTCGACTGAGGCCATCCGAGCTTAGCATCGTCTGCCGCAATCCGGATATCACAAGAACAAGCAATGCCTGCTGCTTGCGCCAGGCAGTGACCATTAATGGCTACTACAGTCGGCTTCCAAATGTTCATCAAATAGTCGTACAGGTCTTCCGTCGATCTCCCCGAGCCAATTTCGGGGCTTGTCCAAGTAAGATCATGACCCGTTGAGAAGTCTTTTCCGTTGCCAGTGATGAGACAAACCCAGACCTCCGGGTTATTCTTCACATCTTCCAAAGCCTTAAAGAGGCCTTCGGCCATATTCTTGTTGATGGCATTCCTCTGCTCTGGTCTGTTGAGAGTAATGTATCCCACTCTATCCCTTACTTCATAAATGACCTCTGGCATGGTTCTCTCCCTCCCAACGGAGTGACTTTTGAGTAAATCTCCCTATACATAACAAGCCCTCTATTGTCAAGCCTTTCTCCGCTCTG
>CAYMJV010000134.1:0-4941 GCA_964390545.1 uncultured Syntrophaceae bacterium | reverse complement strand
TTCGATAGGCCAAATTGGAGAGGACCCGGGTAAAGAATCGCTGTTGGGGATGGAAGACCCTTCTGAAGATGGATCTCCAAGAATAGCCTTCTTTGCATAACCAGTTAAATCCTCGTTGAAGCGTCTCCTCGGTCATTAACCTCGGTTTGAAAACCACCGTGGCTCCGTTATATTTGGCCCAATCCTTATGCAAAAGCCTTCCCTGGGATTCCATCCTCTGAAATAAAGGGGTCCCAGGCAAGGGAGTGAGGATGAAGAGGCTGGGGAGTTCAATCCGATTCCGTTCACAGAACCGAAGGGTCCTCTCAAAAACCCCCTCATCGTCATGATCCAACCCGAAAATGAACCCTGCCACAATCATAATGTCATGATCATGCAGGACCCTCATGGCCTCCTCGTATTGTGGCACCTGATTAAAACCCTTGTTCACATCTTTCAAGTTCTCCGAAGAGAGGGATTCCACCCCCAAGAATAATGAAACGCACCCGCTCTCCGCAGCAAGTTTCAGAAGTTCAGGATCCCGGGTCAGGGTCATGCTGGCCTGACTGGCCCATTTCTTTCCGAGGGGTTTTAATTGGGTAAAGAGCTCTTTGGCATAAGGACGGTTTCCGGCGATATTGTCATCAATGAAGACAACAAATTCTCCTTCTAATCGCTTCACTTCTTCAACGACTTCTTCCACAGGCCGGCAACGATAAGTCTTTCCAAAAAAATGGGTGACATGACAAAAATCACACTGGTAAGGACAGCCTCTGGTCGTCTGGACACAGTTAACCGTCATATAGGCCTCTTTACGAAGAAGGTCCAGCCTGGGTGGAGGGAATCCTTTCATGGAACAGAAAGCATCCGCTTTATAAAAAGGTTTCAGACATCCGTCCCTTAGATCTTCGATCAATCCTTTCCAGACATTCTCTGCCTCGCCGATCACGACGGCATCCACGTGTTCCTTGGCTTCGATAGGACGGCTCGAGGCATGAGGCCCGCCCATGACGACCGGGATCCCTCTCTGTCGAAATCTATCAGCGATTTCATAAGCCCTGGGGGCGTGCAACACCATGCCGGTGACGCCCACCAAATCAACGTCTTCCTCGAAGTCGATCGGTTCCAGATTTTCATCGGTGATCCTCACGTCGATATCCCGTGGTGTGAGAGCCGCCAGAGTGGTCAACGTGAGACGGGCAAACCAAATATTCTTGATCACCTTCTGCGTGTGGCTGATAAAGGGGTGTTCATAGGCTGGATCAATCAATCGGATTTTCAAATTCGGTTCTTCCTTGAGACCCTCTCTAATGATGGAGGATGATAAAAGGAGGGGGGGTTTAGGAAACCCGTTGACTATACCTCATTCCATCAGAGGATGTCAATGGTGAAGTTCGATTCTATTCAGGGTTTTCCGAAAGGTTGTAAAGATTCGTTTTACAGGAATCTCTAAGGAGGGTGAGCGATTGCTTAATCTCATTGAAGGATCTCTTTATCTCATCATACTTTCTCTCCAGATCGATATTTTGCGCCAACATCTCTTCCAGTCTTGCTCGCAGTTCTCTATTCTCTTGCGCAAAAAAGGAGGCTTCTCTCTCCTTTAATTTTCCCTTGATCCAGAGGAGTTCCTTCTCTTCTATTTGAGATTCCAGGCCACGAATTCGACCGAGGGTCTCATCCCTTTCCTGGGTGGTCGATTCAAGAGATTCCCTCAAGCCCCTTGATTGCTGCTGAAGGTCCCGGATCCTCTCCAACGCATCTGCATTCTCTTCCCTCAGATAAAGAGTTTCCGTTTGAAACTCTCTGAGCCCCTGAATCTCCTTATTCAGGTCTTCCAGTTGGCTCCGCAACTCCTTATTGTCTTGAGCCAGTTGAAAGATCGTCTTCCGATCAGAAGCCAGATCCATTTCCAGGGCTCGCCTTGTCTTTCCGAGAGTCAGAAGCTGCGTGTGAAGGTCCTCAATCAGCCCTGAGACATCTAAATGCTTCTCCCTCTCTCTGCTCTGAGGGGGTGGGAGGATAACCTCCTTCTCGACCTTGCGCTCCTGGGATTTCACTTCCGGTCGTATTTCTTGATGATCCTCTTTCAGTGGCTGAATCTCCACCTCCGGAGGAGAGAACTCCTCCTGCCTCTTCACTTTGGGCATCTTTTCAGCCACATTCTTATCGAATCCATCGTCCGCGGCCGTTTGACCTCTTACCCTCATTCCGTTCCCTCCTCAGCTCCCTATCGACCGAGCCAATGTGAGAACCTATTTAATTCGCTCCTTCATGTAATCCTCCATCACCCGTAACATCTCGATCACCTTCTCCACCTCTGTCTTGATTCGACTCACTTCTTCCAGAATACGATAGGCCTTCTTGAGGTCATATTCTAAAGCGGACCGAACGGTTAAAGAGGTCCGGAGTTCTGAATAGAGGGTGTGGATCCGTTCCGTCAAATCATCCCGCTTCGACTCTTCTCCAAGGCTCTTGACGGGGGAGACAGATTTTTGCCCGGTAACATCCCAGGGCCTTTCGACGGGGTCCTTGTTCAAGGTGTTGGGGATTTTCTGCGCAACATGGTTTGAGAACTCATCCGACATCATTCGCTCCTTTCCATCCGAAGATTTCTTCGATCAGGCTCTGAATATCTACCGCCCCCTTCGACGATTGCGCAAAGAGAAAAATAGGAGTCCCTTCGCTCGTGGCCTCTGCAATGGTCGTATCCTGACGGATGACCGTCTCCATAAGGTATTTTGAATAATAGGTTTCCAGCGCCTTTTTTGTACGTCTGCAGATTCGATGGGATTCATTATAACGATTCAGAAAGATATAGATATTTTCGAAGACGAAAGAAAAATCCTCCTCGATCGTTGAAAGGGTTTCGAACAGGATCTTGAGACCATGATAGGAAAGGAAATCGGCCAAGACGGGAATAATCAGGTCATTGGAGGCGAGAATGGCATTGAGATTCAACAGGCCAATGCTCGGAGAAGCATCCATGATGATCAACTGGTAGGTCTTCTCAATGGCGCTGAGTAGCCGCCTCAATCGAAATTCTCTCGAATTCATCGAAAAGAGGGAAAGCTCGACAGGTGAGAGGTTCAGATTGGAAGGGATGATATCCAATGTGGGGAGGTCGGTTTTGACAATCGTCTTCTCAATCTCTTCCCGCTCGATCAGCGCATTAAAAAGGGTCTTGGGGTATTGTTGATTGTTAAGCCCCAAACATTGGGTGAGATGGCCCTGGGGATCGAGATCGATCAGAAGGGTCTTGAATCCCATCTGAGCCAGACGAAACCCATAGGAGGCAGAGACGCTGCTCTTCCCCGTTCCCCCTTTAAAATTGAGGAAGAGCTGTTTCCGGATCGATTTGATTGGCGAAGGGAGTCCCAGGTAGTTGCGATACTTGACCACATCATCCGGTTTATAATACCGTTCCCGTTTCGCATTCCTTTTCGCAGGAGGAAGGACTCCTTGAGCCTCTTTTTCAATAAGGTCATTCCTCGGTACGCCGAGAAGTCTTGCAAAGGCCAGTGGAGAATAGGTGGTATCTCCCAGAACCTGGGCTTTTTGAATAAGAGGTAGTGAATGAGTCGTCATGGAAAATTTATCTCCTCAGTTTCAATGGGAGAGGGAAACCCTATTTCCTTTCCGTGGCTTTGCGGCCATTCTCTCCAAGGTTCCTCTTGCCCATTTCCGAATGTCCGGATCTGAGTCGGTCATGGCCTCTACCAAACGATTCTCACACTCCTCAGGATAAAGCGTGGTCAGGGAAAAGAGAGCAGCCTTTCTCACTCCTGCATCTGCATCCTTGCACAATTCCATGACAATCGGAAAGACGCCTTCATGCTGGCCCCATCCTAATAGGGTGGCCAACCTACGCCTCACCCATGGAGATTCATCGCTTAAGAATTGAAGGAGGATATTCAGATCGATCTTCTCTCCCATTCGGAACATACCCCGTACGGCAAGGAGCCTCACTCGCGGGTCCTGATCCCTAAGAGACTTTTTAAGTAAGGGGAAGATATTTGAATCTTTAAATTTGATCAAGGAGGCAAGCGCCTGGATTCTGACCTCTGGATCCTTATCAAATAAAACTTCCCGAAGAAGAGGAAGGGTGATGGAGGGATCTGAATTCTCGAGATATCGAATGGCAAGAATCCTTGCTTTCGGATCAGGGTGCTCTAAGTCGGCATGGGCCTGTCTTAAAACGGCCTGGGTTGAAAAAGTCCCGGCTATCATGGATTCGGTGGAGGGAGAATCATCTCTCGGAATCTCCTCTGGGGCATAGAAAGAAGGAGGTTCATCTCCTCTTGATTTTTCTAAATCGGTCGATTTTAAATAAATCAATCGGAATCGGTCACCCACTCTTAACTCTCCAAGAACTTAAGAACCTCTATTTTTTGAGTGAATCGATAAATTCAAATTTCAGTTGTTCAGAATACTTTTCCAAGAGCATATCCAAAGCCTCTCTTACGTAGACGGATTGAGGGACTTTGGTCTTCTCGGACAACTTTTTTAAGGCATCCAGCTGCTCCCCATTAATATAGACGGTCCTCGCAACCTTGGTCTGGCTCAAGCAGTCCTCCTTGGATTTGATTGCAACACAATATAATACAATACGTTTATTTTGTCAACAAAAATTGTCAATTGGATGAAAATTTATCATTCTAAGCGGGATTGGGGGCTTAAAGGCTTCGATTGATCTCTGAGAGCTTTTCCTTGAGAGGCTTCAATTCAGGCTTGATGGATTCAATTCTCCTCTTCAACCTGACTTTTTCTTCATGATAAGGAGAACCCACGGGAACCAGCTTGCCTGTTTTTGTATCCTTCTTACTTCAGTCGTTCCTCGGATAATTTCATCTCTTCTTCCAATTCAGAAATCTTTTTCTCGATTCTTTTCTTGGCTTGAATTTTTTTGTCAATCGTTTCTAAGTAACCTCTTACTCGATCTATTCTTCTCCCCGATTCTCCTGA
>CAYMJV010000133.1:0-4951 GCA_964390545.1 uncultured Syntrophaceae bacterium | reverse complement strand
GTTCCCTTCCTCCTGAAGAGACGTATCAAGAAGTGGTTGTTGAGATACTTGGCGAGGTTCAAAAACCTGGGATATATATTTTCAAGACTCCTCCTATTCTAATCGAGGCTGTGGAAAAGGCAGGCGGTTTGAAGGAATCTGCTCGTTTCGAAGGGACTCAATCCTCAGAGGTTCTGAAAACAGGCACCTTACTTAATGTTTCAAACGAATCTCCAAAGAAGGTAAAAATAGCATTAGGAAGGATGGAGGCCCGAAAACTCCTTGTCTTCTCCATTCCTCTGGACCTCAATCGAGTATCGGTCGAAGACCTGTGCTTAATCCCCGGAATCGGAGAGTCTCTTGCCCGCGAGATTGTCACTTACCGAGAAAGAAGAAGAGGATTCCGGTCTGTCGAAGAACTGATAAGTGTAAAAGGAATTGAGGAAAAGAAATACCGGGCCCTCAAAACATTTTTCACTGTGAGACCTTGACCCCACCTTATTCCTATTTAGCCAGTTCAATAGCCTTCTCAAAAGCCGTTTCCATATCAGGAAGATGGGTCATTTCGGGAACCACCTGGATATATCGAACAATCCCCTCCCTATCCACCAGGATCACAGATCTTGCCAGAAGCATCAATCCTTCAGCCAGAAGTCCTGTTGAGCGTCCAAAATCTCCCTGTTTGTAATCAGATAAATATTGAAGATTTGTTAGTTTGGCTTCTTTGGCAAACCGTTTCTGAGCAAATGGGGTATCCCGACTAATAACAATACGTCTCACGCTCCCCGGCAGCCTATCACCCTTTTCTCCCAGGTAATGGGTCTGCTCTTCGCAGACCGGTGTATCAAGAGAGGGAACAATACTGAGAATAAGGACAGAACCTCTTTCCTTTGAAAGGTCAACCCCCTTCATGCTCATGGCATCGATCACCTCAACCGCCACCAGGGGCTTTCCTACAGATATCGGCGAACCGAGTAACCTCACCGAGTTTCCTCTAAAGGACACCTGTGTCCCAGGCTGCGACGATGCCCAATCCATCGGTATTTTGGGCTGAGTGGTCGCACAGCCAAAAAATGAAAACATTATGAAAATCGAAAACACAATGAAACTTTTTTTTCGATCCATTTCTATACCTCCTTCTTGAAAAATCACACACTTGGCCCCTAGAATCCTCCTGAGAGCCTTGATCTATATTTTTATAATTAATCATTATTCTTTCCGAATTCAATAAAAGAAAAATGATCTCAACTCTATTTCATCCGTTCAAACTACCTAACTTGGCGGATTTATGCTAAAATCGGGACCTGATTTACCAGGCATACGCAGTATCATCTTAATTGAAACGGTGGGGTGAAACTCTTTAGCTTTTTCTTCTTCACAGACAAGATGCAATGGAGTGAGTATTCCCATCTAAGGAGAGTTTATGAGAACGAAAAAGGTCCCAAAGAATACCAAAAGAAAGGATATAAAAAAGTCTTCACATTTAGGGAAGCGGCCCGAGAAGAAGCTGGGAAAAATGGGAGGAAAAGAGCTGAATCATTGGCCCAAAGACGCCCAAGAGCTGAATGCCAAGCTGGATCAAATGGTTGCCGAGCGCACAACCGAGCTTCGGGCACTCAATCGTGAACTTTCGTTTAAAGTAAATGAACTCGAAGTAAAGGTTCTCGAACTCCAACAAACCCAGAATAAACTTAATCAACTTGCTTTATTCCCCGAGATGAATCCGAATCCCGTTGTGGAAGTGAATTTCGATGGCTCTCTTCAGTACCTCAATCCAGCAGCCAAAAAATTATTTCCGGACCTTCGAGATATGGGACACCGGCATGAGTGGCTTGCTGATCTGAAGTCCATTGGCACTCTCCTCAAAGATCCGAGGAAGGCTTCCTACGTCCGTGAGATCCAAATCCGCCGTTCTTGGTTTGAGCAATTCTTCTTCCTTGCACCTGAGCAAGACCGCATTCGAATCTACGGCCGCGACATCACCGAGCGCAAGCAAATGGAGGAGGATCTTCGGAAATCCCGCCACGAATTAGAGATAAAAGTTCAGGAACGTACTGCTGAATTGGTAAAGGCCAAAGAGCTTCTGGAAGGGATGTTTTCCGGCATTGATACCATGATCGCTTACATGGACAGAGATTTTAATTTCATTCGTGTAAACCGCGCCTATGCTGAGGCGGGTGAACTGACCTCCGAGTTCTATATTGGAAAAAACCACTTTGTTTTATTTCCAAATGAAGAGAATGAACAGATTTTTAGAAAGGTTGTCGAGACGGGTGAGCCCTATTCGGTTTATGCAAAACCTTTCGAATACGCAGAGCATCCTGAACGTGGAGTCACTCACTGGGACTGGAGTCTCCAGCCTATTAAAGAACCTGACGGTAGTGTCGGAGGCGTTGTCCTGAGCCTGCTCAATGTCACCGATCGCATCCGCGCACAGGAGGCCGTGGAAGCAGAACGACAGCGGTTCAATGACGTTCTGGAGATACTGCCGGCTTACCTCGTGCTCTTGGCGCCGGACTATCATGTGCCCTTTGCAAACCGCTTCTTTCGGGAGCGCTTCGGCGAATCACACGGCCGGCGCTGTTTTGAGTATTTGTTTGGTCGCAGCGAGCCCTGTGAGACTTGCGAAAGCTATACAGCCCTAAAAACCATGGCGCCCCATAAGTGGGAATGGACGGGTCCGGACGGCCGCATTTACGATGTCTTTGACTTTCCCTTCACAGACACGGACGGCTCCGTCCTCATCCTGGAGATGGGTATCGACATTACCGAGCGCAAGCGGGCCGAGGAGGCTCTGAGAGCTGCCCACCAATATAACCGCAGTCTCATCGAGGCCAGTCTCGATCCCCTTGTCACGATCAGTCCGGAGGGGAAGGTGACGGATGTGAACACGGCAACAGAGCAGGTGACAGGGTTTTCCCGTAAAGAACTTATCGGAACCGATTTTTCAAATTACTTCACAGAACCGGAGAAGGCCAGAGAAGGATATCAGCGAGTATTTCGAGAGGGGTTTGTAAAAGACTATCCTCTTGCCATTCGTTATGTCTCGGGGAAAGTGACGGATGTGCTATACCACGCTACAGTCTATAAGAATGAGGTCGGAGAGGTCCAAGGTGTCTTTGCTGCTGCCCGGGACATCACCGTGCGGAAACGTATGGAGGAAGAGCTTCGGAAGTCGGAGAACCGACTCAGGTTGCTTTCGTCTCAGCTCCTGACCGTACAGGAAGCAGAAAGAAAAAGAATCGCCCGGGAAATCCATGACAGTATCGGA
Organism: uncultured Syntrophaceae bacterium; assembly: GCA_964390545.1. Lineage (GTDB taxonomy): Bacteria > Desulfobacterota > BSN033 > BSN033 > UBA1163 > CAYMJV01. The sequence continues at coordinate 1,701 of CAYMJV010000133.1, read as the reverse complement.
CAAACACTCGCTGCAATAAAATTCGGATTGGAAAGCAAGTTAAGCCAGATGGGCGCGGGTACTCCTCCCCCCGGCGTTTCAATAGAGAATATCATCTCTTTGACTCAAAATGGCATCGAAGAATCCCGGAGAATTCAAATGGACCTGAGGCCCTCTATCCTGGATGACCTCGGGATCCTGGCTACCATCGGATGGTTTACCAGAGAATTTCAAAAAGTTTATGTTCACATCTCCGTCGAGAAACAGATCTCTGCAGAAGAAAACGAAATCCCCGATTCTTTAAAAACAGCCATTTTCAGGGTCATGCAGGAGGCCATGAACAATGTCGCCAAACACAGCAAAGCTAATCTTATCCGCTTCATTCTCAAAAAGGCAAAAGACGAGGTAGCATTATCCATTGAGGACAACGGTGAGGGATTTGATCCGGAAAACATCAAGCAGGGACTGGGTCTCACGAGCATGAGAGAGAGAACGGAGCTTTCCGGAGGAACGTTCGAGATCGAATCAACCGTAGGAAAGGGAACAATCATCAGAGCAAGTTGGGCTATCTGAATTTCAAATTTCACATTTCAAATTTGAAATCTGCAATTTGAAATTTGAAATTAGTTTCATTCTCGTGAAACCAAGCCTTTTTCAATTGCATACGTTGTTAGCGCTTGGACATTATGTAGATTTAGTTTTTCCATGAGGTTGGCGCGGTGTTTCTCTACCGTCTTGACACTGATACAGAGATCGTCCGCAATCTCTTTGTTCTTATACCCTTCGGCGATCAGCTTGAGGATCTCTCGCTCGCGCTGGGTTAAGGTTTCCCAGGAGGTGCGGGTTTTCAGAGTTTTTCTTCCGTCTAAATATCCGTCTAATACCTTATCTGAAATCCCAGGGCTGATATAATGTTTTCCGCTTAGCACATGTCTCACAGCCGCCAGCAATTCGGCATGGGTCGAATCCTTCAAAAGATACCCATTGGCACCAGCCCGGAGCGTGGCAAGGATATATTCCTCGGTCTTGTGAACCGTCAACACAAGGATCTTCGTCTCCGGAGCCCGCCTCCTGATCTCCCGGATGGCATCCATTCCGTTCATTCTCGGCATGGAGAGATCCGTTAGAACAAGGTGGGGTTTCAATTTTTCAACACAACGAATGGCTTCACGGCCATCTTCTGCCTCTCCCACAATCTCAAAATCAGGACTGGAAGAGAGGAGCGCCCGCAATCCTTCTCTCAGGATCGTATGGTCTTCAGCAATAACAATCCGGTATTTCGGACTCATGATTATCGTCCCCGCCCTTCCCTATCAGAAAATACAGTATTATTCACCAGAAAATACAGTCCATACCCTATTTATCATTTTAGGGCTTGCTAGTAAAGTGAAAAATAACGGGGAGGCACCGTCGCATGGCTAAAATATTGATCGTTGAGGATAGCACCTTTTTCCGCAGATTACTTAAAGAAACGCTTCTCTCCCAGTATCCGAAGTTGGACATCTCAGAAGCGCCGAATGCTGAAGAGGCCTTAAAAAAGATGAATGAATTTACTCCTGACCTCATCTTTGTGGACATTCGATTGCCAGGAGAGAGCGGCCTCGATTTCACCCGGAAAATAAAGAGCACTTATCCAAACATCCCCGTCATCATTCTCACCAGTTATGATCTCCCCGAATACCGGGAGGCCGCCAAAGAGTACCAAGCCGACCACTTCCTCTC
>CAYMJV010000132.1:0-5020 GCA_964390545.1 uncultured Syntrophaceae bacterium | reverse complement strand
AGTTTCAAAGCCTTTTCGTAAAGTTCGATGGCCTTCTCGATCCGATGGAGCTTGAAATAGCTGTCGCCTAAATGTTCCGTAATAACGGGGTCATCCGGGGTTAACTGGTTTGCTTTTTCGAGTTCCACCGCAGCCTTGTCATATTGACCCAGTTTGAAATAGAGCCAACCTAGGCTGTCCGTAATGTAGCCCATATTGGGTTTGAGCGACATTGCCTTCTGAATCAGTTGGAGAGCCTCTTCGAGACGGGTGCCCCGATCCGCATAGGAGTAGCCTAAGTAGTTCAGGGCATCGGCGTGATCGGGTTCCAGTCGGAGAACCTCTTTCATTTGAGTGACCATCTTCTCGAATTCCCCCATCTTATCGTAAAGGGCTCCTAACTGAAATAGGAGATCGACACTGTCCCGATTCTGGTCAAGCCCCTTCTGGAGGACAGCCAGGGCTTTTGGCAACTGGTTCTCTTTTTCAAACAGGTCGGCCAGAATGAGATAGAGGTTCGCCTCCTTCGGCTTCGTCTTGATCGCATCCTCCATGGTCTGGATGGCTTCTTTTGTTTTGTTCTGTTTCCTCAAGATCAGGACGATGCTTCTCCTGGCGTCTGCGAAGAGGCTGGATTCTGGAGGAATCTTCTTGAATTCTACAAGGGCCTGATCCAGGGCTCCTTTTTCGACATGGGCAGCCCCTAAATAGTAACGCACCCGATCGTCCTTTGGATTGGCTGCAAGGATGAAGTTAAATTCCAGGATCGCCTGATCGAGTTTCCCCTGTTCCAGATAGATCAGCCCAATCTTTGTGCGGATGTTGAGGTCCTCTGAATCAGACTTCTGCATCTCCCGAAATTGACTCAGCGCGTCATCCAACTTCTTTTTCCGGATGAAGATCTGCCCCAGCCGATTTCTGGCCCGCTTATTGTCTGGATCGAGGCTGAGGACCTTCTGATAGACTTCGGTCGCTTTTTCCTGCTCATTCTGCAGTTCGTAGACGATCCCTAGATCTATCAGAACGGAGACGAGGTTGGGATCAATGGCGAGTGCCTTCAAAAGATATTCTTTCGCCTGATCATAAGCTTTCATCTCGGCGTAAATTCTTCCAAGGGAATAGAACCCCATCACCGAGTTGGGCTCCATCTTGAGGAACCGCTTCATGAGATCGATCGCCTTCTCATACTCCTTGACATCGGCATACAGGGAACTGAGATAGAGGTAGCTCTCTCGATGTTCGGGAGCAATCTGAATGGCCTTCTGATAGGATTCGATGGCCAACGGGTTATTCTTAAGAGAGGAGTAGATTCCTCCCAGCATTAAATGGGCGGTTAAGATGTTTGGATCATAAAGAAGGGCCTTCTTGCACTCCTCAACCGCTTCATCGAGCAACCCTTTGTGGACGTAAAGGGTAGCTAGTTCCACGTGCAGGGAAGGTTCTTTCTTATCTTTGGAAATGGCGTCCTTGAGATGCTTGATGGCTTCATCCATTTTCCCCTCTTGCAGTTTGAGTTGAGCGAGGAGAAAAGGATAGTACGTGAGGGAGTTGGGGGATGTCTTCTTGGGCGATACAAGCTGAACCTTTTGAGATGAAGGGGAACCTGGTCCGGAGGGTTCCATCCTCTGCAAGCCTGCACAAGCCACTAGAAGAAGGAAAGAGAGAAAAAGAAAAAACCGGAGCAATACGCGTAATTTCACAACCGTTTCATAACATTGTTTATCCATACAGTCAATGAGGGTCCGCTCCTAGAGGTAGGATTAAACATCCAAGTCGGGTTTGGCCTTTTTCTCAAAACGGTAAAGGGTCCTCGGGTTCACCTTTAAAATCTCAGCGGCCATTCTTTTGTTTCCATCCGTCGCTTTCAAGATTTCTGTAATATATTCGGCCTTAATCTCCTCCAGAGATTTATGCTCCTTCACCCCCTTCTTAATCAGGGCAGAAGACCCTTCTATCAGATTACGGGGAAGGTCACTGGCGGTCAGGATTTTCTGCTCCGAAATGATCACGGCCCTTTCGATGACGTTCTCCAATTCTCTGACATTTCCCGGCCAGTCGTACTCCAGGAGGACATTCATGGCCTCCTTTGAGATCCCATCGATCTGTTTCTTCGTTTCCTTTGTGCAGAGATCGAGAAAATGATAAGCCAGCAAGGAAATATCTTCTTTTCGATCCTTTAAATCAGGGAGGAAGATGGGAAAGACGTGGAGGCGGTAGAAAAGGTCCTCACGAAATTTCCCTTTCTTCATGTTGGCTTCTAAATCTTCATTGGTGGCTGCAATCATCCGGATATCGATCTTGACCCGTTCAGTGCCTCCCACCTTCATCACCTCCTTCTCCTGAAGCACGCGGAGAAGTTTTACTTGCACCGAGGGAACAATGGTGGAGATCTCATCGAGAAAGACCGTTCCTCCCTCCGCCTCTTCAAACAGTCCTCTTTTTGCCTGAACCGCTCCCGTGAAAGCCCCTTTCGTATGGCCGAAGAGTTCGCTTTCCACCAGAGTTTCAGGGATGGCGCTGCAGTTGAAGGGGATGAAGGGCTGGTCCGCCCGGGGGCTGTGATAATGAATGGCTTTGGCCACCAGCTCTTTACCCGTCCCGCTCCCTCCATAGACGATCACGGTGCTGGTGCTGGGAGCCACCTTTTCTATCAGGGAGAAGATCTCCTGCATCTTCTTGCTCTTTCCGATGATATTGGCAAACTCAAATTTTTTCCTTACCTCCATTCTCAGAAGCCGATTCTCCTTCAGAAGGAGATTTTCCTTTTGGGTTCTGGAAATGTGGAGGAGGAGGTCATTGAAATCAACAGGCTTCGTAATATAGTCGTCTGCCCCCGCCTTCATTGCCTCAACGGCCGTTTCGATTGAACCATAGGCGGTCATCATGATCACCGGTACTTCAGGCCTTGTTCCCTTGATCGTCTTGAGGAGTTCCATCCCATTCATCTCGGGCATCATGAGGTCGGTCAATACGAGATCGAAGAGATCCTTTTCAATCCTTTCAACAGCCTCCAGGCCGTTCTGGGCGACCTCCACGGAGAACCCGCCCATCTGGGTAAGGCCTCGCTGAAGCATCTCCCGAACGGGCGTTTCATCATCCACCACCAGTATTCTTAAAGGTTCCATCTCGTCCCCCTCTTTCCTTTGATGAGGATTCTGGGTCTATTATCGCAAAAAACCTTTCTTGAATCAACCTTCTAACAGCCTGGCACGCCTCCCTCACGAGTTCCTCCCTGTTGATAGCAAGCCCTTCATTCCAAAGGGTTGACTGTTCAGTAATTTCTTATACAATAGGAGAGCAGGTTGATATCAGACGAAGAAAGGACCGAAGAAGAAACAATGGATGATCGGATTCTTATTGTCGATGACGAGGAGTTGATCTGTCGCCTCCTGGCTCAAAGGCTGACCGGGGAGGGATATTCGTGTGTCACGGCCAATAATGGAAGAGAGGCCTTGACCCATTTTTATAAGAATGCCTTTTCCCTCATCATTTCCGATATCAAAATGCCGGAAATGGACGGCATTGAGCTGTTGAAGAAAGTGAAGGGTTTGAATCCGAATATGTTAGTGATCATGGTCACGGCCTATCCTGAAATTGATATGGCGGTGGATGCGATGCGTCTGGGGGCTTACGATTTCATCATCAAACCCGCTGACCTGGATTTGATCGTCCTCAGTGTGAAGAAGGCTCTGGAGAAAAAAAGACTCGAAGAGGAATTGGAGGCTTATCATAAGAATTTGGAAAGATTGGTTGAGGAGAGGACGGCGAAGCTTCAGAATGCCTACCGGGTCCTGAAAAAAGCGCATCTTGATTCGGTCAAAGTTCTGGCAGAAGCCATCGATGCAAAGGACCCCTACACCCGGGGCCATTCCGATCGTGTGAGAAGGATGAGTCTGAGAATTGCCGCCCGGTTAGGTTTTAACGAAGAAAAACTGGAGAGCCTGGAATATGGGGCTCTCCTTCATGATATCGGAAAGATCGGGATCAAAGATGAAATTCTCCAGAAACCCGGCGTCCTCAATGCCGGAGAATATCAATACATCCAAGAACATCCATTGATCGGTGTAAAAATCGTGGAAGGAATCGATTTTTTCAAAGACAAGATCCCGATGATCCGGCATCACCACGAACGGTTCGATGGAAAAGGATATCCGGACGGTCTAGCCGGTGACGCCATTCCCCTTGAGGCAAGGATTATTACGGTCCCGGATGCCTTTGATGCGATGACCAGCGTGAGACCCCACTCCCAAAGCAAAGCCCTTCAAGATGTCCTTTTGGAATTGGAGCGAGGAAAGCGCACCCAATTCGACCCCAAAATCTTAGGCATTTTCTTGCGTGATAAGGTATATAAGTTGTAACCATGCCGGCGAACCTCACTCCCGACTATCTCGAAGCAGAGGCAAAATTCAAGCAGGCCAAAACGACCGACGAAAAGATCAGAGCTCTCGAGAGCATGATGGCCGTCATCCCCAAGCACAAGGGGACGGAGAAGATCCGAGCCCAACTGAAGAGTCGTATGGCCAAATTGAAGGAAGAACTTCAACGAAAGCCCACGATCGGAAAAGCGGAACAGGCCTTTTACATCAAGAAAGAAGGAACCGCCCAGATCCTCCTTCTCGGCCTCCCCAATACTGGCAAATCGACTCTTTTCTCAAAAATGACCAATGCTCTTTCTGAGGTGGCCGATTACCCTTTTACTACCCAGAAACCCATTCCTGGAATGATGAAGTTTGAAAATCTCCAGATTCAACTCGTGGATACCCCGCCGATCCAGTTGGATCATGTGGAACCCGGGTTCTCCAACCTCCTTCGAAATGCAGATGCCCTTCTCCTCGTGGTGGACCTCACTGAAGATCCTATTTTTCAGATGGAGATCCTTTTGGAAGTGCTGAAGGAGATGAGAATCAGGGTGGGTGGAAGGGGAGCGGCTCCCTCCTTAGAGGTGGGGTGGGCCTATCTCAAAGCTATCCTTCTCGGGAACAAATGTGATTTCAAAAATGCCATGGAAGCGTACGGGGCCTTTGAAGCCCAATTCAAAGAG
>CAYMJV010000131.1:0-5050 GCA_964390545.1 uncultured Syntrophaceae bacterium | reverse complement strand
GAGGAAGCGCATGGCGAAAATCCAAACGATGAGTTTGCCCTGGATGGCTTCTTTGATCGCGCTGTCGGTGCTCACAACGGCAAGCGTGATAAAAGCTATCAGCGCAACGCCGGTAACGCCATACGTTTCGAAACCGTCCGCCGTGGGGCCAACGCTGTCGCCTGCGTTGTCACCGGTACAATCAGCAATAACGCCCGGGTTACGGGGGTCGTCTTCCTTCACCTTGAAGATAATCTTCATGAGGTCGGACCCGATGTCGGCGATCTTGGTGAAGATACCGCCGGCGATACGGAGTGCCGATGCGCCCAGTGACTCACCGATGGCGAATCCCAGAAAGCAGTAGCCGACGATATCGCGGGGGACGAAGAGCAGGATGATAACCATCATGACAAGTTCAAGGGAAATGAGGAAGAGGCCCACGCTCATACCGGATCGGAGAGGAATGTTGACCACGTCCCAGGGCTTTCCCGCCAGTGACGCGAAGGCGGTACGGGCGTTCGCATAGGTGTTTATCCGGATGCCGTACCAGGCCACGCTGTAAGAACCGCCCATACCCACTACCGAGAAGAGCAGTACCAGCAGCAGTGTGGGAGCGCCTTGCCCCTTCAAAGCCAGGAAATAGAAGGACATGCAGACCGCGATGAAAATCCAGAGCATGAGAAGGAATTTGCCCTGCTGGATCAGGTAGGTGCGGCAGGTCTGAAAGATGATCTCAGCCACCTTGAGCATCGATTCATGGGCTCTCAACTTCTTGACCTGGTGGCGCAGAAACAGACTGATACCCAGCGTACCAGCGATGATGCACGCGCCATAGAAGAGAAGATACCACGGTCTTATTCCACCCAAGTGGGTATAGGGGGCACCCTTGTGCAAGTCGGGTATGGCAAGATCAGCCTCGCTCGCAAATCCTACGAGCGGGATGAGGAGGTATCCAACCACCATCAACAACATTAGCTTCAGCTTTGCGTTTTTCAGTCTCATCATTCCTTCTCCTGAAAAGATTTATGTTTAGTTAACCATATTACTTTACATATCTTCGTCGAGTTCTCTTCAATACATCCTAAAAAGACAAGGGTTGGTTACTTCAAAGCTTTCCGCTTCATTTCCCTGTGGTGTTCAGGCAGGCGACGCTAAATATAATTGAATAGATCTTAAGAAGTCAAGAATTTTTTCACAAAGTCACCGGGTTCAAATGTTATGACATTAAGTTACTGTTATTATAAGATATTCCTTCTGATCTCGGTAATATTCACCCGTTCGGCCGTGCGAAGCCCCACCTTTGAAGGCGGGGTGGACAAGCGTGGTTCAGGGTGAACCTCGAGCAAGCCCTGGCCGCTTGTCCTGAGCGCAGTCGAAGGATCAGGCCGGGGAGTCGAGAGGTTCGTTTCCCTTTCTCAGCCCGAGGGATGGTCGCAAGGAATGAATTGACATCATTCGAGTCTTTTAGTAATAATATTATGAAAAATAGCTAGGGGAGCTCATTGGGCTGAGAGTCCCTGCCGAAATGCAGGGAGACCCTCCGAACCTGTTTGGGTAATTCCAGCGAAGGGAAGCGGGGAATAATAAAAAAAGCCGTAATACCTCCTTTGGAATTACGGCTTTTTATTTTTTCAAGTTCGATTCGCGAAGGAGATCGAAATGAAGCGAGTATTGACGATTGCAGGATCAGATTCTGGAGGAGGGGCTGGAATTCAGGCGGACTTGAAGGCCATCACCTTACTGGGTGGTTATGGGATGAGTGTCCTTACTGCCCTGACGGCTCAGAATACAGTGGGGGTTCAGGCCATTCATGAAGTTCCAACGCGATTTGTTGAAGCTCAGATCGATTCCGTTCTCTCCGATATCGGTGCCGATGCGATCAAGACGGGAATGTTGGCCAACGCAGAAATTGTCGAGGCTGTGGCTAGGAAAATTCGGCAATATGGTGTGAGAAAGATCGTGGTCGATCCAGTGATGGTTGCCAAGAGCGGAGACTCCCTTCTTCGGGAGGATGCCCAGGATGCACTGATTAAAAGGTTGCTCCCTCTTTCGATGGTGATCACTCCAAACCTTCCAGAGGCCTCTGTTCTAACTGGATTCAAGGTGACTTCAGTTGAAGGGATGAAGAAAGCCGCGCACCGGATCTATGAATTGGGAGCAAAACACGTGGTTGTGAAGGGCGGCCATCTAAGAGGGATGGCCATCGACATCCTTTATGATGGGAGAAGATTTCATGAGATAGAAAGCAAAAGGATTGAGACAAAGAATACCCATGGTACTGGTTGTACCTTCGCATCAGCCATTGCAACGCTTCTCGCCAGAGGTGAGAGGGTTCCCGAAGCCGTTAGAAACGCAAAGACCTTCATCACCCTGGCCATCCAGTCCGGTCTTCCCCTTGGAAAAGGTACGGGACCAACGAATCCCTTTGCGTACATTCTTAGAGAGATGGAACGGCATCGGGTTCTTCAAGAGTTGAAGAAGGCCCTCGACTTAATGAAGGAGGCCAAGGTTGGAAACCTCATCCCCGAGGTTTCCTCAAACTTAGGTTATGCACTTCCTCAGGCTGAAGGGATGGAAGATGTCGCTGCCTTTCCAGGAAGAATCGTTCGATACAAAGATACGGTGACTACCTTCGGTGATCCTGAATTTGGGGGCTCCAAACATGTTGCGAACATTATCCTCACTGTCATGAAATTCAACCCAGAATCCTGCTCAGCCATGAATATTCGATATTCAAAAGAAAACGTTAACCAAATCAAGAAGAAAGGTTTCCTTGTCGGTCACTTTGACCGTAGGCTGGAACCAAAGAGGGTAAAAGAAAAAGAAGGGTCCTCGCTTGAATGGGGTGTAGAAGAGGTTCTGAAAAGAATGAAACGTGTTCCGGACTTTATCTACGACGAGGGCGATATAGGCAAAGAACCCATGATCCGGGTCCTGGGCAGAAATCCAGTTGAAGTCGTCCAGAAAGTCGTGAAGGCAGTCGGCAGTCGGCAGTAAGCAGGCAATACTAAGAAAGCAGAAGGCGGAAAGCAGTAGGCAGCAAAAAATAGAATGCAGAAAACAGAAGGCAGGAAGAATTCTTATTTCTTCATATTTTTCTGCTTACTGCATTCTGCTTTCTGCCTACTCTGAGAAAGGAGGTGACTTATGGCTGGCATTGAACCAACTGCAAAGGACGAGAGAAATTTAGGGGGTTGGGATTTTTTTCTTCTCTGGGCGGGCGCTGCGGTTTCTTTGGCAGAGATCTGGGCTGGAGGTCTGATTGTACCTCTGGGGCTGGGTTTAGGTCTTTGGGCTATTGTCCTCGGACATCTTATAGGGAATACTCCTTTCGCTCTGGGGGGATTGATTGGAAGCCGATGGGGCATTCCAACGATGGTCAGCGTACGACCCTCTTTCGGTATCAGAGGTTCTTATTTTGCCGCCGGCCTTAACGTGATCCAATTAATCGGCTGGACGGCCGTCATGTTGATCGTTTGCGGTGGAGCAGCAGACGCGATTTCTAAGTTTTACGGGTTTTCAAATCTCCCTCTCTGGATCATCCTGTCCGGAATCATCACCACTTTGTGGGCGCTGGTGGGACATCGAATCTGGAAGTGGTTAGAACGAATCTCAGTATTTGCGCTGTTACTCTTATGTCTTTTCATGACCTATGTTGTTTTTCAAGAGTATGGCTGGGGAAAACTCTCTCAGATCCCGAGGCAGAAAGATTTTCCATTCATGATCGGGATGGACCTTGTGATTGCCATGCCCATTTCGTGGCTTCCGTTGGTTTCCGACTATTCACGCTTTGCCACCAATTCGAAATCGAGTTTCTGGGGGACTTGGATGAGCTACTTCATTGTCTCCTCCTGGATGTATCTCCTCGGACTGGCTGCTTCGCTGGCTACCCAATCTCCTGACCCTTCTGGAATCGTGATGAATCTCATGGTCAAGTTTGGGTGGGCTATTCCAGCACTTATCGTCGTTCTCTTCTCCACCTTTACCACCACCTTTCTGGATATCTATTCCACAGCGATCTCAGGGTTGAATATCGTTCCGAAATTAGGAGAACGAAAGGGAGTGATCATTGGAGGGATTCTGGGAACGGTCACTGCGCTCATCTTCCCTACCCTTCTTGACTATGAACATTTCCTCCTCTTCATTGGCGCCATGTTCTGTCCTCTCTTCGGAATCGTTCTCGTCGATTATTTTCTTGTCAGAAAGGGTTTGCTGGTTTTAGAGGATCTTTATAAGAAGAACGGGAGATACTGGTTCTGGAAAGGAATAAACGTTCCTGCTATCCTTGCATGGACGATTGGATTTGCAATTTATCTGGGTTTTTCACCCATGTTAATGGAGAAGGTGCTGGGAATGAAAGTGGCCTTTCCGTGGCCCATGGGCTCATCTTTACCGAGCATGATTCTGGCTGGTTTGATCTACTGGTTGTTTAGGAAAAGTCAGTAAATCCTCTAATAACCCCAATTGTGGAAGGAAGAGGATGAAGTAAAAAAACTTGGAAAATTGTAAAAAATCAAAAACTTGACAAGAAGGATTCTTTTTAATAATATGAGTTGCCCAACGGTGGGGCAACTTTCGGAGGGATTCCTAATATCATATTTCAGAGGCAGGGTGATTCCCTAAAGGAGGTGATGTGCCTAAATAACGGACAGGCACCGGGTTTTAGATACCAAAGGATCGTTTTAAGAGAGAAAGGAGGAAACTATGAAACGCGTTCTTATTTTTTTCGTTGTATTTAGTGTGGCAGCATGCCTAGGTGTGGTTTCTGCCTCAGCACAAGTCAAGTATGAAGGCAAAGTTGGCGTCGTGAAGATCAAAGCCGGGGAACCCATTCACATTGCTAGCTGGATGGTTATTGCAGGCGCGGACGCCTCGTTGGGTACCGATACCAGACGTGGTGTTGAGCTTGCTACTGAGGATAAGGGTGGCAAACTCCTCGGCCATCCCATTAAGCTAACCTTTCAAGACACAGGGTGTAACGCCGAAGGTGGCCAGGCTGCTGCGACCAAACTTGCCGCCGATCCAACCATCGTTGCAGCAATTGGTTCGAACTGCTCCAGTGAGGCCAAGC
>CAYMJV010000130.1:0-5113 GCA_964390545.1 uncultured Syntrophaceae bacterium | reverse complement strand
CCTAAAGGAGCGAGAGCCATCGAATTGGTCTATCATCCCGACCGCCTCAAATATCCTTTGAAGAAAGTCAATGGCCCATGGAAGAGAATTTCCTGGGACGTTGCCCTAACAGAAATTGCCAATAAGTTGCAAAGTCTGAAAAATGAATTTGGACCGGAGATATTGAGCATCTTTAGCGGTTCTATCGGAGTCGAAAACCTTGAGATGATGGAGCTTGCCCAACGATTTAAGGGGGCTTTTGGAAGCCCGAATTTCATCTCTGTGGAGGGGATCTGCTATCGCATGCGCATCCGGGCCAGGCAGATGACCTTTGGAAAATACCCTGTGGAGGAGATGAATACGAAACTTTATGTCCTGTGGGGACACAATCCTGAACAGTCCGATTTTCCACTCCTCTTATCCATTCAGGAAAATCTAAAAAAGGGATCGAAACTCGTGGTCATCGATCCCAGGAAGATCTCCTTAGCGAAAAAAGCAGAGATGTATTTATCCATCCGTCCGGGGACAGACGGTGCTCTTGCTCTCGCTCTGATGCATGTCATTATCAAAGAGAATCTCTATGACAAAGATTTTATCGAACGGTGGACCCATGGATTTGATAAACTCGTGTCCCATATTGAACCCTACACACCGGAATGGGCAGAAAGAATTACTTGGGTCAAGGCTGAGGATATCAGGAAACTGGCTCGGCTCTATGCCACGGCTGAAAGCGCAAGCATCTTTCAGGGGACGAATACTCAAGATCAGACCGCAAATGGGACACAGAATAGTCGGGCCTTTGCCATTCTTCAAACGATTACAGGTAATATCAATAACCTTGGAGGCTGGGTGGTCGGTCCCAGACTTTCAATAACAGGGTTAGGGATTCCTACAGAGCGGATACCTATTGGTGCCGAAGACTATACCCTCTTCTATGACCTTTGGGGTAGAAAGAGTCCTTTTGGACAGGTGGTCTGTTTTCCTGATAGTGTTCCGAATATTATTAAAGCCTTGATTGTTACAGGAGGAAACCCTGTGATGAGTATGCCTGATTCGAATGCGTTCAGAGAGGCTCTCCAAAAACTCGACCTTTTGGTGGTTCATGATCTCTTTATGACGGAGACCGCTGAGCTTGCCCATTACGTCCTTCCCGCATGCACCCATTTGGAAAAGAACGGACTTGCTTACAGCTACAACGTATGCCATGGGATTCCTTATTTGATGTTAAGAAAAAAGGCCATTGACCCACTGCACGAAAGCTGGTCGGAGTTTCGGTTCTGGAAGGAATTGGCAAAAAAAATGGGATTGGGTGACGTTTTTCCGTGGGAGACGGATGAAGAAGTGGTGGAGCTTGAACTGAAGTCAACCGGGCTGAGCTACAAAGAGATGAAGGAAGAGAAGGTGGCAGGGGACTATTATGGGGAAAAAAAGTATGGTATGGAGGAGTATGAAAAAAAGGGCTTTTCGACGCCTTCGAGAAAGATAGAAATCTATTCTGAGACCTTTGCAAAGGCAGGGTTCGATCCACTTCCGACTTATCGTGAGCCGGATCAGAGCCCTATGAGTGGTACTAAACTGTATGAGAAGTATCCTCTCATTCTAACGACCGGGGCTCGCATCCTCTATTACACCCATGGACAGCATCGAAACATAAAAGCGTTGAGGGAAAAGATTCCAGAGCCTTTTGCTGAAGTCCATCCCAAGACGGCAACGCAATATGGGATAAAGGATGGAGACCCTATTGTGGTCGAATCCAATCGCGGTAAGATTAAGGTCAAGGCTCGGGTGACCCAGGATATCCTGGAGGGTGTGGTGAGCATTCCACATGGATGGCCTAGAGACGCTAACGTGAACCTCCTGACGGATGTTCATTGCCGGGAACCGATCATGGGCTACCCCCAGATGAAATCCCAACTCTGTTCGATAAGAAAGGTAGACTGATTCAAAAACCTGTTAAAAAATGTGAAATTGTTGGAGGGACAGTACCTCGGCTGAAGGATATCTCCAAAACCGTAGAATGCGGATATTTAAATTTAACTACAAGGGGCTCTTCAAGTTTGTCTATCTCGTAAAGCCATAGATCCTTTTGATTGGGTCTGAAAAGGTAGCCGCTCTACGTTTTTTCCGATACCCTCCGGCCGATCTGCAAAGCTGAAGCCTCGCCCATTGGGAATGCTAAGGAGGTAGATAAAAATGATGGATGGAAAAAGATACTGGAACCCAATTATTGAGACCCTGCCACGGGAGAGGCTTCAGCAGATCGAGTTGAAGCGTTTCAGGGAGCTCTTGCGATGGGCCAAGGATCAGTCTCCCTTCTACAAGAAGAAGCTCCGTGAAATTGAGCCAGAGGATATTCGAACCATGGAAGATGTGGCAAAAGTGCCCATGACCGAAAAGGATGAACTCAGAGCGGCCCAGGAGGGAAAAGAGCCCTATCTTTATGGCGATCTTCTGGCAGTTCCTCCGGAAAGATTATCTGTGTTCCATCAAACCTCTGGAACGACCGGAAGACCGGTTTATTTTCCAGATACCTATGAAAGCTGGCAGTGGGTTGTAGAGGTCTGGTGTTACATCCTCTATGGAGCAGGGTTTCGATCACAGGACCGTCTCTTTCTTCCCTTTGCCTATAATGTCTACATTGCCTTCTGGCAGGGCCACTATGCTGCTGAGAAACTAGGGTGTGAAGTGGTTCCGGGAGGGGCTCTTGATACACAGGGCCGCATCCAGAAGGCCAAGGAAGTCAGGGCGACCGCACTGATGAATACGCCAACCTATGGTCTTCATTTGGCAGAGGTGGCAAAGGAAATGGGGATTGATCCTCGGAGGGACCTCGAGATCAAAAAGATGATCTGCGCAGGGGAACCGATGCCAGAGCCGACCCGCCTCCGTATGGAAGAGTTGTGGGGTGCAGATGTGTATGACCATATTGGAGGGACAGAAGTTGGCGGGTGGGGCGGTATGTGCTCCGAAAAGAAAGGGATGCATGTGATTGAGCCCCATTACCTTCTTGAGATGGTCGATCTGGAAACCATGTCTAAATCGGTTCCTCCGGGAACAAAAGGGGTAACTGTCATCACTCCCCTTTGCCGAAGATGTATTCCTCTCATCCGGTTCAATCTGAAGGACGTCATGTTAGTCATGGAAAAGCCCTGTCCCTGCGGCAGAACCTCCATTCGGGTAGACGAGATTGGGGGGAGAGTGGATGATCTCAGGAAGATTCGAGGGGTCTTCTTCACCCCAGCCATTGTGGAGGAAGTCCTTCGATCGCAATTCCCTGAGGTCACGGAATTTGAGACTGTTTTGACGCAAGAAGGGGTGATGCCTGTTCTTACCCTGAGGGTTGAGTTCGATCCCTCCATTGGAGAAAGCCAATGGAAAGAGCTCCGGGGTCGTATCAGAGAAAGACTTAAAGTCAGGTCGAATCTGACCTTTGAGATCGATGTGGTCAAACCTGGAGGGTTGCCCCGTTATACCTTAAAATCGGCCCGCTTTAAAGATCTCACAAAGAGATAAAAAGGGAGAGAATGATGGAATACGACCTGAGAGCAATGGATCGGGAGATCAAACTCATTGAACAGAGCGTAGGGAGGCTGAGGGAACTCGGCGGCGGGATTGAGGTCGTTGAAAGGAATGCCGATTCGATCTTAGCTTTTACGTATCTCCTTAAGCGGAGCATTTCCGACATTCTTGAGTGAATCCCCCGGCGTCCGGCGTGGAGTTCAAGAGACGCTGAAGCTTTCCAGCCGCATCCGATAAGGGGTGCAGGGCAGGAATGCTCTTCAATATCAAATTTAGAGCCATTGTGATCAACTCTGATCACAAACTGGGCTTCCGAAGTATTTTTAGTCGAGGAGGTTGAGAAGATCGGAGAGTCTTGATGAATGATAAGCTAAACATCTTTGAAGAGACGATGGCCCACATGACGTATGTTCAGATTGAGGAGGCAGCTCGAAAAGGAGCGATCGTCCTCTTCCCAACTGGCGTGATTGAGGAGCATGGCCCCCATCTTCCGTTGGCCGTTGATGTGTATGGATCGTATCTCCAGTCGAGGGCAATCAAAAAAGAACTGGAGTTAAAGGAAATTAAGGCCCTCATCGCTCCTCCTTTTTACTGGGGAGTCAATATCGCAACGGGTTCGTTTGGAGGCTCCTTCACTTCGAGAGAGGAAACGGTTGTTTCGGTCCTCTTCGATGCCATGGCCTGCCTGAAGCGTTGGGGATTTGACCAAGTCTTTTTCATCAATCATCATATGGATGGCGGCCATGTGAAGGCTCTAAACAAGGCCATTCAAAAAGCACGGATGGAAACCGGAATTCAGGCCTTTTGGGTGATAGACCAATTCTTTGCCAAGCGACTTGGATTTAAAGAGGATGAACAACATCTCCTTATTCACAAAAGCCTCATAGATTCCGGACCGCCTCCTCTCAACCTCAACATTCATGCAGAGGCCTACGAGACGAGTTTCATGTGGCATTATCTCCCTGAGTCAGTGGATTTGGAGGTTTGGAGGACATTGAAGCCGACAAATCTAACGATGAAAGATCTTCTCGCCTGGCAGAAAGGGGGATTGGAGGCAAGAAAGATTACTCCCCAAGGATATTTTGGTGATCCAGCGTCAGCCAACCCAGAGACGGGAAGGAGGGAGATGGAGGCATATGGGAAAGTTGCTGCTGGTGTGATCGAAGATCTTGTTCGGGGGCGGTACTCCCCTCCGCGTTAGCGGCCTGCCGAGGCCCCCCCATCCACATGGATGACCGCTCCGGTGATGTAACTGGCTTCATCACTTGAAAGAAAAAGATGGAGCCCAGCAATTTCCTTCGGAGATGCAAAGCGGCCAAGAGGAATTCCTTTCAAAAACTCCTCCCTCATTTCATGAGAAAGATTAGAGATCATGAGGGTTTCGACGGTACCGGGTGAGATGCAATTTACTGTAATTTGGTATTTTGCGTACTCTAGGGCTAACGTCTTCGTCAGACCGATCACGCCAGCCTTTGCTGCCGAATAGCCCGCCTGTCCTACATGTCCTTCCGTCCAGATCGAAGCGGTGTTAACAATGCGCCCATATTTCTGTTTGCTCATGGGCTCAAAGACAGCCTGGCAGCAGAGAAAAGTCCCTTTCAGGTTGATATCCATC
>CAYMJV010000129.1:2260-5129 GCA_964390545.1 uncultured Syntrophaceae bacterium | reverse complement strand
GCGACGATGACCGAGGCGATAAAGCCCGCCCCTTGGCCAGCCTTGTACCAGCCAATGAACTGCCCTATGACACCCGCCAGAAACGACCCGGCAATACCGAGCAGGATAGTCATGATAAAGCCCATGTTTTCCTTGCCCGGGACCACCAGCTTGGCGATGAGGCCGATGACAAAACCCAACACGATAGTCCAGATGATGCCCATGTTCTTACCTCCCTAAGGTTGGATGTGGAGTTGATTATACAAGAAAGGGGAGTTGCTACACAAGGGGTGAGTACAATTGACCGTAATAGGTCGACGTCTATCTTTCTACCCGGTACATTCTCCACGTGCCGGGCATTCACCAGGAAGACCTTAGAGCTACCCTCTAAAATTGGGATATTGATCTTTTATAATGATTTATCATATATTGACCAAAATTGGTCTTTTCGTCACGGTCACAGGGGACCGATAAGTTGAAAGGGGAGACAAAATGCGGTGGAGGACTGGTCGAGAAAGTGATAATGTTGAAGACCGCCGGGGGATGTCGATCCCTCGTGGCGCCAAGATTGGTGGTTTGAGTGGCCTTGGTCTGGTGGCAGTCGTGTTGATCGGAATGTTTTTGGGTATTGATCCGACGGTTCTCTTACAGGGAGTACCGGAAATACAGACACCTTCTGTCTCTGTTCAGCAAAGCGGCCGTCCGGCCGCAAACGACGACCAACGCAAATTTGTCGCTGTGGTTCTGGCTGAGACTGAAGACGTCTGGCAGGAGGCCTTTCGGAAGATGGGGCGGACATATCAGGCGCCAACATTGGTTCTTTTTTCAGGGGCTGTTGAATCGGCGTGCGGAATGGCGGGTTCGGCAGTGGGGCCGTTTTATTGTCCGTATGATCATAAGGTCTACCTGGATTTAAGTTTCTTCGAAGACTTAAGCACGCGGTTTGGTGCCTCAGGGGATTTTGCCCAGGCCTATGTCATTGCCCATGAGGTAGGCCATCATGTACAAACCCTTGTGGGTATTTCCAAAAAGGTGAATGACCTCCAGTCGCGTGTCAACCCTTCCGACAGAAACAAATTATCCGTGATGATGGAATTGCAGGCTGACTGCCTCGCAGGGGTTTGGGCCCATCAGGCCGATAAGAGCCGCCAGATCCTTGAGGCTGGGGACATCGAGGAAGGGCTGAACGCTGCCAGCGCCATAGGGGATGATCGGATCCAGCGGAAGACCCAGGGTTACGTGGTCCCAGACGCTTTTACCCATGGGAGTTCGGCCCAGCGTGTGCGTTGGTTCAAGATTGGACTCGAGCTCGGCAACCTCCAGGCATGCGATACCTTCAATACTGATCGGATGTGAGGCCATTCCGCTTTCGAAACAGCGTTTCCTTTCACGGAGCCCCCACTAAAGCCATTTAGAATGACGGATCTATTAAAACTATAGAACCAGCCCATTTGTTCTGCCTGTCACTCTCACCAATTGATAAGGTCTTCATGGAAGAAGCACTTTGATGCCCGCGATGATAATCCCTCGGAAAAAACCGATGAAGCGATCGAGCAACCCTAAGTAGAGCAAACCGATCAGGATGAAGAATCCGTAGGGCTCGATGCGGGCGAGAAAATAGCTGGTCTTTTCTGAAGTGAAACCCATCAAGATTTTTGAGCCATCTAATGGAGGGATGGGGATGAGATTTAGGCTAGCCAAAGTAATATTGATATGGGCAATGGTGAAAACAATAACCGCTCCTAATCCAACTGAAGGCAAGCGCAGAAGTCTGTAAACGAGGAGAGCTCCAGAGGCAAAGAGGATATTTGCAAGGATGCCGGCTGATGATACGAAGATGAGCCCTTTTCGTCGGTTTGGGATGTTATTAAGATTGACCGGAACAGGTTTAGCCCACCCAAATCCTGCCAGAAAGAGCATCAGTGTTCCGACCACGTCGAGATGCTTGAGCGGATTGAGGCTGAGCCTGCCCATCCTTTTTGCCGTCGGATCACCCATCCTGTAAGCCACCCACCCATGAGCCACTTCGTGGATCACCACTGAATAAAGCAGCGGAATGATGAGAATAAGAAAAGCAATTGGATCGTTCATCAAAAGCTTTAAAAGTCCCATGGTTCTTGTTCGCTCCTCTTCCGAAAGCGCTTCAAATCCTCATTCATTCAATTCAAATATGGTGAGATATTATAAATGGGATGCTTCTATAATTACAAGTTAGGTATTTGATCCTCGCCATGCTTGCCTTTTTCCAAAACCCTAATTTTGAATCAAGACTTCTTAGTGAAATTTTCTTTTTGAAATCTTGGAATTAGTTGGTAGTATTGTTATATGGATGAAGAAAGGAAGATACGATGAGTGAAGTAAGAGAGATCAAGAAAGTCTGGAAAGGCAAGCCGACCCTTGAGGGAGCAGGGGTTCATCTCAGACGGGCCTTTGGCTTTCATGAGGTGCCCCAGCTTGATCCGTTTCTTCTCCTTGATGATTTTCATTCAGACAATCCGAAAGACTATCTTCCCGGTTTCCCCTGGCACCCTCATCGGGGGATTGAGACAATTACCTATGTGCTCCACGGCAGGGTGGAGCATGGTGATAGTATGGGAAATAAAGGAACCATCTCCTCAGGGGATGTGCAGTGGATGACCGCAGGCAGTGGCATCATCCATCAGGAGATGCCCAAAGGGAGCAAGGACGGACTGATGTGGGGTTTCCA
This sequence comes from uncultured Syntrophaceae bacterium, assembly GCA_964390545.1. Classification (GTDB taxonomy): domain Bacteria; phylum Desulfobacterota; class BSN033; order BSN033; family UBA1163; genus CAYMJV01. The sequence continues at coordinate 2,443 of CAYMJV010000129.1, read as the reverse complement.
ACTCTGGGCCAACCTTCCCCAGTCACAAAAGATGATGGATCCGCGCTACCGTGATGTGACAAGTCCCCAGATACCAGAGGTGTCCCTGAAAACAGGAGTGAAGGTCAAAATCATTTGTGGCATGGTCAATGGGGTTTCCGGGCCAGTGAAAGATATTGTCATCGATCCTGAATACATCGATGT
>CAYMJV010000129.1:0-2160 GCA_964390545.1 uncultured Syntrophaceae bacterium | reverse complement strand
ATGGGGTTTCCGGGCCAGTGAAAGATATTGTCATCGATCCTGAATACATCGATGTTTCCATGCCGTCAAAGACGGTCTTCACCCACCCCGTGAAATCGGGACATACCTTATTTGCTTATGTCATTGAGGGGAAGGGTTATTTTGATCAAGGAAGAAATTCCTATGCCCATGAAGTGATTGGGTCGAACTATTTTGATTTCAAACGGGAGTGCCTGGTTGGTGCTGAGAGTCTGGTCCTCTATGGCCACGAAGGAGACCAGATGGTCGTCACCTCGGATGAGACGCCGGTTCGCTTCCTTCTAGTATCGGGCAAACCGATTGGGGAACCAGTGGCCTGGTATGGCCCTATTGTTATGAATACCCAGGAGGAATTGCGTCTTGCCTTTGAAGAGTATGAAAAGGGGACCTTTATAAAATATAAAGGGAAGTGACTTTTCCCCTGGCAGGTGTAATTACTTTTCAGCATCTCTTAATCACTCCTACCATTTCTTCTCGAAAGTTTATATTGATTCGGCCAGACCATAGGAAATATAATATAAATAGAATGTGATGGGAAAGGAGGGCATTTCTATGGAGAAGTTTGAAAGGATTCTTGTTCCTCTGGATGGGTCTGATTGTGCAGAGATTGTTCTTCCAAAAGTTGAAAAACTGGCCAAGGATTTAAAGGCAAGCATTGCCCTTTTGCGGGTGGCCATTGCCCGTACCTTCCCGGGCGCGGATCCCACAGACGCTGAGGTGAAGGTGGTCCGGGAGGCAGAACAATATCTCAGCAACGTTGAGGAAGGGCTTAAGAAAAAAGGGCTCAAGGTAGATAGCCATGTTCGGTACGGAAATGATGCCGAGGAGATCCTGGATCATGCTGCCCAGAAGGATATTGACATCGTTGCTATGACGACCCATGGCCGTGGCGGAGTCAAACGCTTTCTTCTCGGGAGCGTAGCGGAAAAGGTGCTCCGTCATTCGCCCAAACCTGTTTTTTTGGTTCGATGTAATTAATCAGTTGAAATATTGGGTTTTACAAATTGGCCTGTAAATCCTATGAAGAGGATGTTACAGGCCACCTCCTTTTTCCCCCTTTTTCTTATTTATAATCTTGTGCTCGATGCTGATAGAGTTGATATGCCTTGTGAAAAAAAAGGAGCATTCTAATATATGTATTCTATGAGATTGCGCCGCATGGGGTTAAGCTGTAAGGTTTTTATCATTAACGAAGATGATACGGTTCGTCGCATCCCTTATGCTCTTTACGAGAGATTAGTGAAAGGTGAATCTGCAGAGCGTTCTCAGGGATATGCTGGTAAACGTGTTCGATGCGCTGTGGTGTGGGTTGAGATCATGAAGAGAAGACCATTGAGAATCTACGATATCGATTATATTTTGCTTCCTTTTAATAACAAGGGGAGGATCGATATCAGTGAATGGGAAAGAAAGAGAAAAGTGGGAATGGAGTTAGAGGCAGCGAGGATTAAAGAGTTCTTATCTTCAGTTTTGAAGAAAGAGAGAAAATCCAACCTCATTGAAGCTCAACATCGCTTTCTGAAAAAACGATATGACCATGAATTTACATGGAAACCCAATCGTAACATAAAAGAAGAAATTCTTACTTACCTCTTCGGGAAACGGAAATTCTGAGAGAAGGTGATATACTTTTATCCTTCTTTGAGGAAGGGCAGGGGGTTTCCTTTACGATAGACAAGGGCCTGGCAGGAGGCGATCAGGTTATTTTGTTCGTCAACTACCTTGATATCATAACTGGCAGTCTTCTGGGTGCGGCTGAACTCCCGGGCCTCGGCAGTAAGGATGCTTCCCGAAGGAGGAGAAGACACATAGGTAATATTCATGTTCAAGGCGACGGCGATGGTCCCATGTGAGTTTGATGCGGTTTCAAAGGCTTCGTCAATCAAGGCAAAGATCGCGCCTCCATGGGCCATCCCCAAGATGTTTTCCATATCTGGAGTGAACTTCATTTCTACCCTTGAGTAGCCATCATCAATCTCTAGCAGTTTGATTCCAAACTTCTGAGCAAAAGGCTCTTTTCCCACCTGCCTAAAGAAGGCCTTTCTCACATTTTCGTTCATCATGTTCTCCGAATTAAATTTGATAATTAAGAAGTTTACAAAATTGGATTGAGAAGGGTCAATATAATTTTATGGTGGATCT
>CAYMJV010000128.1:0-5139 GCA_964390545.1 uncultured Syntrophaceae bacterium | reverse complement strand
TCGCGGAGGATGAAGAGGGGGATCTGATCCGTGTTTCTACCAACATTCCACAGAATCTTGTCCGACCTTTACCGATCCATGCCTCTTTCCCGGAAGTAGGGGAGCGTATCATCGTGATGGGTACCCCGCTGGGCCTTGAAAAAACAGTCTCCGATGGGATCGTCTCCGCCGTTCGAGACATTCCGGAATTCGGAAAGGTCATACAAGTGACCGCGCCCATCTCGCCGGGTTCCAGTGGCAGCCCGGTTGTCAGTATGGATGGAGAAGTCATCGGTGTGGTCTCCTTCTTTTTAATGCCAGGGCAGAACCTCAATTTTGCCATTCCCGGGGATCGCATTGCTAAGCTGACTCCAGCAGACGGAAAGACCCTGTCTGAACGAGAAGAGGTAAAAGAAGAGGAGAGGCTCGCCGTTGCAGGGAAATTCTATTCCATGGGGCGGGGATTTCTCCTGGCAGAAGATTATGAAAGAGCCCTTCCTTTTTTTGTAGAGGCCGTTAGGAAAAACCCAAACTTTGCGGAGGCTTTTTTCCAGATTGGCTATTGTTTAGGGAAGCTCGGTCACTATTCCGATGCCATTGAACCCTACCTCGAGGCAATCCGTATCAAACCCAACGACTTTGATACATATAATAATCTGTGTGTGGCCTATGGCATGGTCAGGCAGTATGATGAGGCTATGAAGGCCTGTGGGGAGGCGATTCGAATCAAAGAAGACCTGTCCGAGGCTTATAATAATCTGGGCTGGGTTTATCACAAGATTGGAAGATATCCGGAGGCGATCGAATCCTGCAAGCAGGCCATCCGGTTGAAGCCCGATCTGGCCATGGCCCATTATAACCTTGGGAATAACTACCTGGCATTGAAGAAATTTGAAGAGGCCATTGAATCCTTCAAACAGGCTATTCGTATTAGATTTGATTATGCAGAAGGGCATATGAACCTGGGTGCAGCCTATAATCAAAGGGGCCGGTACGAGGAAGCCATTGACTCGTACAGACAAGCGGTACAAATCAAACCGGATTTAGCCGAAGCACACCTCAACCTGGGGATGACTTACTTGAGAATCGGCGATAGGGGCTCTGCACTTGAGGAATATAAGATTCTTAGAAGCATGGACAAGGATTCGGCGGACAGATTGTTTAGTTTGATCTACGAATAGGAAAGAGCAGGAAATTAATATCTGGGTTTTAATCTAAGGGCCTTCCGTAGATCGACGGTATTTCCAACTATCGGCTTCACCTTTCCTTACGTATTGACAATCCTACATACGTTAGTTACACAGTAAATATATAGTTGTCTTTTGGGTGGGGGATTTACAAAAAATTTAATCCATGTGGATAGCCTTCCGGGCTGCAGAAAAGGAGGTAGCGGGTATGGACTGCCTTATCATACACACTCCAAAGTTCAACAATTATTACAAGCCAGTTGGAGAATTTATATGGGTCAACTACATGTCCCTCGGTTTGCTCGGAATTGCAGATTACCTCAACAGAAACGGGATAACATGCCGTGTCCTTCACCAGGGTGTGGAGTGGGTAAATCGAAGATCTTGGAAGTTTGAGGAGAGCCTTAAATCCATTTCTCCACACGTATTCGCCCTCTCTCTCCACTGGCACTACCAGGCGCACGACGTGATAGAGACGTGCAAGAAGATCCGGGAAATCCATCCAAAGGCATACATCGTGCTCGGCGGAAATACGGCGAGTTTCTTCCATGATGAGATTATTGGTGACTTCCCATGCGTGGATGGTGTGATACGCGGAGACGGAGAGGTGCCCCTGCTTGAGCTTGTCAAAAAAGTAAAGGCGGGTGAAAAAGACTTAAGCAGCGTGCCTAATCTTAGGTGGCGAAACAGTGAGGGTAAGGTCTTCAACAACGGTGTTACCTACTGTGCGGACGAGGCAATGTTGAATGAACTTCGCTTCGCCAATATGGACCTTCTTGAAAACCACAAAACCTATATTGACTACATTACACTGCCCTTCATCGTGGTGAAGAGGATTCCGATAGAGGTGAATTTCAAGATGTTCACTGCTCGATACAAACTCTTTCCACTCTGTGTAGGGCGTGGGTGTTCCCACGACTGCACCTGGTGTAGTGGATCGTATACGCCACAAAAGGAGAGCATATCCTGCAGGGAAAAAGTGGTGTGGCGCGGATACGATGCGGTCATCGCTGACATAAAGCAGGCTCTCAGCTATGGGTATGAGGGTATGTACACCGTCTTCGACCCAACGCCGAATAACCAGAGCTACTTCGTTGGGCTGTTTCAAAGGATACGCGAGGAAGGACTTACCAAGAAACTGGGCTGGATGCACGAGGCGACAGGGCTCACTTCGAAAGAGTTCGTTGACGAGTTTGCCGAAACATTCAGGGAGGATTTCAGAATCATCGCACTGTCGCCAGAGACTGGCAATGAAGGCGTAAGAAAACGGAACAAGGGATATTTCTTTTCGAACGAAGAGTTCCACGGAATGGTTGATTACATTACTTCAAAGAATATCAATATTGAGATATTCTTTACCTATGGCATTCCGGGTGAAAATGAGGAGGTGCTTAAAGAATCGTACAAAATGCGAAATGAGATTGTGAAGAAGCATGGTCGGAGAAACTGTTTGCGTGCACTCTCGATTGAAATGGAACCCGGGTCCCCTTGGTACATTCATCCCGAGAGATTTGGTGTCGTGACGTCACGGAGAACTTTTGCAGACTTCGTGAAGGCCCATTCAATAGCGACAGAGGGTACGTACACCAGTTTGGGGTACTACATACCCGGTTATTTCAAAGAGCCCCTTGATGCGGAGGATCCGGAGGGTGACTTTGGAAGACGCTTGCAGAAGCTTAAGTGCAGACACTTCTGTTTCATCCATCCCGATGGCAGAAAAACGGCCTCCCCTTTCTGGGGAAGGATGCTCTGTCGGGTAACCCCCTTTGTGCTTAAGATGAAAGGAAACGGAAAAGCCAGGAAGATTGAGGACTCTTCCTGTAGGCAGTAGCTGGTAAGGTTAACCTGGCACTTGGAGCGATCTAGTGTAAATAAGAGAATTTATGCTATCCCTCCATCGGACAAGAGATGGGATAGTCCCCGGTAAAGCAGGCGTAACAGAAGTTTTCTTCCTCACTTTTCACACACTTTTCCAAACCATCCAAACTTAAATAATTTAAAGAAGTTGCATTAATAAATTTCTGAATCTCCTTAACTGTGTGAGAAGAAGCAATTAACTCCGATTTCCTCGGGGTATCGATGCCAAAGAAGCAGGGGTGGGTAATCGGTGGAGAGCTAATCCTTACGTGAACCTCTTTGACTCTTGCGCTTTTAAACATCCGGTTGATCTTCCGACTCGTGGTCGCCCGAACAATGGAGTCATCCACGGTGACGATCCGTTTACCTTCCATCAGGCCTTTCACGGGGTTTAATTTGATCTTGACACCGAAGTGACGGATCCGCTCTTCAGGTTCGATAAATGTCCTCCCCACGTAATGGTTCCGGATCATACCGAGTTCCAGAGGGATTTGAGACTCCTGGGCGTAGCCGATCGCAGCTGGGAATCCAGAATCAGGGATCGGGACGACCATATCGACTTCTGCTGGGGACTCCCTGGCCAGTTGAACCCCCAACGATTTTCTGACCTCATAGACGTTTCGGTTAAAGATAAAACTGTCAGGCCGGGCGAAGTAGATGAATTCGAAGATGCACTGGTGGGGTTGAGCTGGAGGAAAAGGTTTAAAGGACTGAATGCCATCCCCATTGACGAGGAGGATCTCTCCAGGTTCCACCTCCCTTATGAATTTGGCACCGATGAGATCGAAGGCGCAGGTTTCAGAGGCAACGACAGGTGAATCCTTCAACTCCCCCAAGACGAGGGGTCTGAAGCCAAAGGGGTCTCTTGCAGCCACCATCTCCTTCTCAGTAAGGAAGAGCAAGGAGTAGGCTCCTTCCACCCTCTGGAGTGCCTGAATCGTCCTTTCTGTGAAAGTCTTTTCCTTGGAACGGGCAATGAGGTGGACAATCACTTCCGTATCCATATTTGACTGAAAGATCGATCCGTCGGATTCAAGTTCGCTCTTAATGAGAAAGGCATTGGTCAGGTTCCCATTATGGGCGATCGCTACACCTCCCTTGGCATATTCCACTGTAAAAGGCTGGGCGTTTTTAAGTTCACTTGACCCGGCGGTGGAGTACCGGACATGACCGATGGCACATCTCCCAGAGAGCTTTCTTAATGTATCCCTATTGAAGACCTCGGAGACCAGCCCCATTTGCCGGAAATGATGGAGGTGTTTTCCATCGGAGGAAACAATGCCGGCACTCTCCTGCCCCCGATGCTGAAGGGAGTAGAGACCCAAATAGGCGATATTGGATGCTTCGAGATGATTATAGATTCCAAAGATGCCGCACATGATGCGCTCCTTGTAAATTCGAAATCCGAATATCGAAATCCGAAACAATCTCAAAATACAAATGACCAAATTTTCAAAACAAAATTCCCCCTTCTTTGTTTGGTACATTTGGAATTTGAAAATTCGAATTTGTTTCGAATTTCGTATTTCGTGCTTCGGATTTGGTGTTAGTCTTCATAGCCTTTTGGATGGCTACGGTGCCACTGCCAAGCGGTGTTCACAATGGTCGAAAGCTCAGGATATTTGGGTATCCATCCCAGTTCTCTCTTAATTTTTCCGGAAGCAGCGACCAGCCGGGCAGGGTCCCCTGGTCTTCGAGGAGTCTCAATGGTATCGACCTTCATCCCTGTCACTTCTCTTACGGTTTCAATAACCTCCTTCACAGAATATCCATTGCCGTTTCCCATATTGTAGATTCCAGAAGTGCCCCCTGATGCCAGTCTTTCGAGAGCGAGGATATGGGCCCTTGCGAGATCCGTGACATGAATATAGTCCCGAATGCAGGTCCCATCGGGTGTCGCATAGTCAGTGCCAAAAATAGGAATGGCCTTTCCATTCATTGCCGCCAAAATAGAGATGGGAATCAAATGGGTCTCCGGTGAGTGGTCTTCCCCAATTTCCCCGTCGGGGTCAGCCCCTGCTGCATTGAAATATCTTAGAGAGATATAGTCCAATTTCCTTGCTTCATGGAGTCTTTGCAATACCCTTTCAAAGATCCATTTGGTTTCACCGTATGG
>CAYMJV010000127.1:0-5181 GCA_964390545.1 uncultured Syntrophaceae bacterium | reverse complement strand
TCCTTCGACAAGCTCAGGACAAGTTCCTTCGACAAGCTCAGGAAAGGGTCCTTCAGAGGAATCGGATTCCGAAGAGGATGAATAATTAACAATGAATATTAAGAAATATCTTCAAGAAAAAAAATTGATTGTTGACTCGGCCCTTGAGCGATATTTCCCAAATCCTCCTGAGGGAAAAGGGGAGCTGAAGCCTTCGAACTCCCTTCACAAGGCCATCCGGCACAGTCTCCTCGATGGAGGAAAACGGATTCGTCCCATTCTTTCGATCGCTGCTTTTGAGGCGGTTGGAGGAAAGGGCGATCACATCCTCCCTTTTGCCTGCGCTTTGGAGATGATCCATACTTACTCTCTCATCCATGACGACCTTCCTGCCATGGATAATGATGACTATCGCAGAGGGAAACCGACCTGCCATAAGATGTTTGGAGAGGCCATCGGCATCTTGGCTGGAGATGGGCTTTTGACAGAGGCTTTCAAATTAATGACGAACCGTTCCAGTTGGGACGATCCCTCCAATGATAAAGCGTTGATCCTCGATGTCGTTCATGAGATTGCTCAGGCTGCTGGCATCTCAGGGATGGTGGGAGGGCAGGTGGCGGATATTGAATCTGAGGGGAAAGAAGTCGATCTCCCCCTGCTTCAATATATCCATACCCATAAAACCGGGGCCATGATCCTTGCCTCCATACGGGTGGGCGCAAGGCTGGGAGGAGCCAATGGAGAAACCTTCCGAGCTTTCACCCAATATGGGGAGAGAATTGGACTGGCCTTCCAGATTACCGATGATATTTTGAATGTAGAAGGGAAAGCGATCGCCCTTGGAAAAAGTACAGGAACGGATCTCTCAAGAGGGAAGGCGACATACCCTTCTTTATTGGGGCTTGAAGAATCGAAGCGGAGAGCCACAGAGCTGGTGCAATTGGCTGTGGAGTCCCTGAAGCCCTATGGACCAGGAGCGGAGCCATTGAGGGAAATCGCTCGATTCATTATCGCAAGGGAAAATTGAAAGATGTCCAAGGTGCTCGACCAAATTGAATCCCCATTCGATGTTAAGAAACTGGATCCCGAGGAACTGGAAACGCTTTGCAGTGAGTTAAGAGAGGAGATCCTTTCTACGGTTTCAAAAAATGGGGGACATCTTGCCTCAAATTTGGGCGTGGTAGAGTTAACCGTTGCCCTTCACTATGTCTTCGACTTTTCCAGGGACAAGGTGATATGGGACGTGGGTCACCAAAGCTATACTCATAAGATCTTAACAGGAAGGAAAGATCGGTTTCATACCCTGAGACAATATGAAGGGATCAGCGGCTTCCCCAAGAGGGACGAGAGTCCTTACGATGCCTTTGATTCGGGTCACAGCGGAACCTCTATCTCCTCCGCCCTGGGGATGGCTGAAGCCCGGAGGCAAAAAGGCGAAGAAGGCAAGATGATCGCCTTGATCGGCGATGGCTCGATGACGGCCGGTCTTGCCTTCGAGGGTCTCAATCAATCAGGGCACATCGACCAGGATCTCATCGTGATCCTGAACGATAATGAAATGTCCATCTCACCCAACGTGGGAGCCCTCTCTTCTTATCTCAACCGGTTGATGTCCGGGCAGTTCGTCAATCGATTTAGAGAAGACATCAAGGCCTTTCTTGAAACGCTCCCAAGGATTGGAAAGTCTGCGCTCCGGTTTGCCAAACAGGCAGAGGAATCCCTGAAGGGGCTGCTGATGCCTGGCCTTCTCTTTGAGGAATTGGGCATGAAATATATCGGCCCCATCGACGGCCATCGCCTGGATTATCTCATTGAGACTTTCCAGAATGTAAAGAAGTTGAGGGGTCCTATCCTCATCCATGTGATAACAAAGAAAGGCAAGGGATATCCTCCTGCCGAGGCGAATCCAGCTCAGTACCATAGCATCCCTCCCTTCCACATCGAAACGGGAGAGCCGAAACAGGGATCGACCGGTAACCCTCCGACCTATACGCAGGTGTTTGGAGAGACCCTCTGCCAGTTGGCAAGGGAGAATAAACATCTGATCGCCATCACAGCGGCCATGCAGAGCGGGACAGGGTTGGAGAGGTTTTCTAAGGAGTTCCCAGATCGATTTTACGATATTGGAATTGCAGAACAACACGCCGTCACCTTCGCCGCCGGTCTCGCCCTCGAAGGAATGAAGCCCGTTGTCGCCATTTACTCCACGTTTCTCCAAAGGGCTTATGATCAGATTCTTGAGGATGTCGGTCTCCAGAATCTTCCAGTGGTCTTCGCCTTGGATAGAGGAGGGATTGTAGGAGAGGATGGTCCGACCCACCAGGGGCTCTTCGATTTTTCCTATCTCCGTCATATCCCCAACCTCATCATCATGGTCCCAAAAGATGAGGACGAACTTCAGCACATGATGAAGACGGCGATGGAATGCGCTAGCCCGGTGGCTTTCCGGTACCCAAGGGGAAAGGGAGAGGGGGTGAAGAGAAGCCCTGTTCTCCGATCGATCGAAATCGGGAAGGGGGAGGTCCTGAGGGACGGCATGGACTTGCTTATTTTGGCCATCGGGACCACGGTCTACCCCTCGATCCGAGCAGCAGAGAGATTGGATGCCTCGGGGATCCATGCCGCCGTCATCAACACTCGATTCTTGAAGCCTTTGGATAGGGATCTCATCGGTGAGTGGGCCGGAAAGATCGGAAAAATCCTCACGGTTGAGGAGAATGTCCTCCAAGGAGGTTTTGGCAGCGCTGTGCTTGAACTCCTTCAGGAGGAGGGCCTCTCTTCTGTTGACGTGAAGCGTCTGGGCATCCCTGACCTCTTTGTGGAGCATGGTCCTCCAGCGCTTCTGAGAGCAAAATATGGAATCGATGAGGCTGGCATCTATAGAGCGGTGAAGGAGATGGTGGAAGAGGAAAGTTCACCCTCCCTCCATTCAAGGCAGACCGGGAATTCCGTCAAACGAGTCATCCGTAACTCGAAATAGGTCTCTTCGCTTGGTGACCCTTTGAAAGGGAGGTGAGTGAAAGGGAGATCCTGTCTTCCTTTGAAGTTTAGGGGTTGAATGTTGAAGTGACCAGAAAGGAGCGACTCGACAAACTACTCGTTGAGAAGGGAATGGTCCAAAGCCGGGAAAGGGCAAGGGCTTTGATCATGGAGGGGAGAGTCACTGTCGACGGGCAGACCCTCGAAAAACCGGGGACCCTCGTCAAGATGGATGCTCATCTCCAAATTCAAGGAAAAGATCTTCCCTATGTGAGCCGGGGAGGGGTGAAATTAGAGGGCGCCCTCAAATCCTTCGAAGTCGATCCTGAAGGGAAAGTGGTGATCGATGTGGGTGCCTCCACCGGTGGGTTCACGGATTGTGTCCTTCAGAAGGGTGCAAAGAAAGTTTATGCCATTGATGTGGGATACGGACAATTGGCATGGAGACTTCAAAAGGACCCCCGGGTGATCAATTTAGAGAGGCGCAACATCCGCTACCTCAAAAAAGAGGAGGTTCCGGAAGAGGCAGATCTCATCCTCGTCGATACCTCTTTCATCTCCATTGAGAAATTTCTTCCCCGCCTCGTAGAATTTCTGAAAGAGGGGGGTGACCTCCTCTGCCTCATCAAACCCCAGTTTGAAGTAGGCAAGGGCGAGGTGGGCAAGGGAGGCGTCGTGAAGGATAGCAAGCTGCATCAGAAGGTGGTGGATCGAATTTCTCAATTCAGCCGGGGATTGGGATTAAGCGTCCGGGGAATCATTGAGTCGCCCCTCCTGGGTCCCAAAGGGAACAAGGAGTTCTTCATCCGTTTGAAAAAGTGATCAACTCGATGGGGAAAGCAAAAGAACCTGAGCCGGCCAAACTCTTTATGAGCCTGATCACCTCAGAGGAGGACATTCTTCAAAAGGGAGTGGACGACCTGGGAGAGATTTTCGGAGAGATTGATTGCACCAGTGACGTCCTGCCCTTTAACTTTACGGATTATTATGCCCAGGAGATGGGAAACGATCTCTTCCGTCGGTTCATCACATTCGCGTCCCTCATCTCTCGAACTTTGCTTCCGGAGATCAAGCAGAGGACCAACCATCTGGAAGAAAAGTATTCAACTCCGGTGGGCCACCGGAAGATCAACATCGACCCCGGATATCTCTGTTTGGAACATGTCATCCTGGCCACCACCAAAGGATATACGCATCGCCCTTATCTCCGGGAGGGTATTTATGCCGACTTGACCTTGATCTATCGAAATAAGTCCTACCAGGCCTTGGAATGGACTTATCCCGATTATCGGCAATCGGAGGTCATTGGACTCTTCAATCATTTTCGCAAGACCTATCTGGAAGATTTGAAACGGAGGTTAGATCACCCATGCTGAAATCCATGACAGGGTTTGGTCGGGGAGATGGGGAGACAACCCTCGGAAAGGTTTTCGTCGAGACCCGCTCCGTGAACCACCGCTACTGCGATATCAACGTCAAACTTCCCAAGAGACTGACCCCATTTGAAAACCGGATCAAAGAGATCATCCGGGCTCAAGTGTCGAGAGGAAGGATTGACATCTTCTTGAAACTGGACAACCTCGGAGAAGAAAACGTCCACCTCAGTGTGGACCTCCATCTGGCCGAACAGTATTACCAGGCCCTTCAATCTTTGAAGGAGAGCCTTCACCTCAGGGACAAGATCACGTTGGAATTGGTGGCCGGGGCAAAGGATGTGATCACAGCGAAGGAGGAGATAGGAGATCTAGAACCCTTCTGGCAGGAGATCCTTCCCATCCTGAAGCGATCCTTTCAGGACTTAGATAACATGAAGCGTTCAGAGGGAGAGATCCTTTTAAAAGACCTCCAGCAGCGATTGGAACGAATCACTCAGCAACTGCAGGAGATCAAACATCTCTCTCCTACCCGGCTCGAGGCTTATCGAAACCGGCTCCATGAAAGGGTCCGGTCCCTTTTGGAGGGAATCGATGTGGACCCTTCTCGCTTCCAACAGGAGGTCGCCCTGCTGGCCGAACGGACGGACATCACCGAAGAGATTGTCCGGGCAGAGAGCCACCTCGCCCAATTGATCACCTTATTGAAAGCAGAAGAACCGGTGGGGCGAAAAATGGATTTCTTGCTTCAGGAGATGCACCGGGAGGTAAATACCGTCAGCGCCAAAGTCAACGATGCTGAGATTTCCCAGCGTGTGGTGGAGATCAAAGCTGAACTGGAAAAGATTCG